>NZ_JBHWFG010000010.1:0-272006 GCF_042733745.1 Streptomyces sp. NPDC059696 | reverse complement strand
GGGGGGGGGGGCGCGCGGGGCCCCCCCCCCCCCCCCCCCCCTGACGGTTCTTTCGGCTGCGCCTCCAGAACCTAACCGGCCACGCTCCGCGTGGCCCGGGCTGGCAGCAGTAAGGGTGGGGGGCGTCGAGCCGGGTGCCGCTCACCCGCTCCCCCTTGGCGCACCTCAGGTGGGAGTGGGTGAGCGGGCTGACCGAGCTGCCGCGCGGCCAGCTGGGGTTGTTATGCCGGCCCACGTTCGGGGTCACTTGTGCTGCTGTTCGGTGCGGCCTTCGAAGTCGCGCCGGATCGCGGCTGCCTGATCCTCGATCAGTCCGGTCTGGTCGGGGAAGTCGAGAACCGCACCGCAGTGGTTGCACAGCTTCCCGTCTTCGGCGGGCGTGCCGCAGGCCTTGCAGAACCGGTTGCCTCGAGTGTTGCCGGTGTTGTGGGTCATGGCTCTCCTGGTCGGGTGGGCGGCGATGGGTACGGAGTACCCCTAGCTTGTGTGCTCATTCTTCGGCTCGTCTGCTTCATTTTGTGGCTAGGATAGAGTCTGGACCTGAGTATCAGTGCCTCTGCGATTGCCTGCTGGAGGGTGGTCATTTGGGCTCCAGGTCGAGGATGGGCCTGTGCTGTACGGATGGGCTACTGGCCAAATCCCTTACTAGTAGGGCTAGTTGCTTGTACGGCGGGGTGAGGACTGTCGTCCGCCTTGCAGGAGGGATTGGACCTTAGTGGCTGTGAAGGAGCTTCGTCCGCATCAGCGGGAAGCCGTGGATGCGGTACTCCGGGCGCTCGAATTGCCTGCAAGATCGTCTGTGCCCGAGCGGGGCCTGCGGACGCAGGTGATCATGGCCACCGGATCGGGCAAGACGCTGGTGGCCGCCCGGAGCGCTGAGGAGCTCCGGGCGGGCCGTGTCCTGGTCCTCGTGCCTTCCCTGGACCTCCTCGCCCAGACCGAGGGCGCCTGGCGCGAGGGAGGGCGCTCCGGGCCGATGATCGGTGTCTCCTCCCTGCGGGGGGAGGAGGCGTCCTTCCCGAACACCACGGACGTGGGTGAGCTGGTCTCCTGGGTGCGGCCGTTCGACAAGGTCACCGTGTTCGCCACGTACGCCTCCCTCGGGCTCGGCACGCTGGAACGTGCCCACCAGGCCGGTCTTCCGGGCTGGGACCTGATCGTCGTGGACGAGGCGCACCGGGTTTCGGGCCGGATCGGCCGGCCGTGGGCGGTCGTCCACGACAACACTCGCATCCCGTCCCTGCGCCGCCTCTACATGACCGCCACGCCCCGGCTGTGGCAGATGGACGAGGATGCCGAGGGCGCGCCGGGCGAGCTGGTGGCGAGCATGGAGGACGACCCGGACGGGCCGTTCGGCGCCCGCTGCTTCACGCTGACGCTCTCGGCGGCGATCGACCGGGGGATCTGCGCGCCGTACCAAGTGGTGTGCCTGGACATCACCGACACCCAGCTCCAGGCCGCGCAGTTCCTGGGCGCGGAGGGCCGCTCGGACCAGGTCCGCGGGGCCCGGCTCGCAGCCCTCCAGACCGCGCTGCTCAAGGCGTCCTCGGAGGAGAACTTCCGGCGCACGCTCGTCTTCCACCACGTCGTGAAGGAGGCCGAGGCGTTCGCGGCCGGCCTCCCCGATGTCGCCAAGCGGCTGCACGCCGCCGACCCCGAGCTGTACCCGAAGATGGTCTGGGTGGACTGGCTGTGTGGCGAGCACAAGCCGGGCCATCGGCGCCGGGTGTTGGGCGAGTTCGCGTCCGGGATCGCCACAGACGGCACGATCGTGGAGAAGGCTTTCCTCGGCTCAGTGAAAGTGCTGGGCGAGGGCGTCGACACCAAGAACTGCGACTCTGTGTACTGGGCGGATGTGCGCGGCTCGATGCCCGACCTCGTCCAGGCCGTCGGCCGCGCGCTGCGGATGCAGCCCGGCGAGGGCAAGGTCGCCTCGCTCGTGGTGCCGGTCCTGCTCGGCCCCGGCGAGACCGCGCACAACATGCTCACGTCCCGGGCGTACGGCGGGCTGGCGAAGCTGCTGGAGGCGCTCAGGGCGCACGATGCCCGCGTGGTGGAGCAGCTCGCCGAGCAGCAGGCGCCAAGCCGTGTCAGGGGCGTTCAGAGCCGCCGTGGGGACCAGGAGAGCCGGGGCGAGGGGGAAGAGTCCGGCGGGCCGTCGGCGCCCGCGCGCCAGTTGCTGAAGTTCTCCACGCCGCGCGACCCGGCGCAACTGGCCGCGTTCATCAACCTGCGAGTTCTCAACCCCGAGCACGAGCACTGGCGGCGCGGCATCGAGGCCTCCGTCATCTACAACCGGCTGCACGGCGACCTCAAGGTCCCCTTCACGTACCGGGTGCCCGGCGGGGAGGACCAGGCGGTGCAGGGCGAAGGGTGGCCGGCCTCGCTCGCGAACTTCCCGCTGGGGCAGTGGATCGCCGACGCTCGCCGATTCTACGCCCGCAGCGACATGGACGAGGACCGCATCGAGCAGCTGGAGAAGCTCGGCATGGTCTGGTCGCACTACGACATCGCATGGGACGAAGGACTCGCCGCAGCCCGCGGATGGGCAAAGGAACACGGGCACCTCGCAGCACCCACCGACGCCACCTTCCAGGGTTACCGCGTAGGGCTATATCTGAAGAACGCGCGTGCAGCCGCCCGGCGAGCGGCCGAGATCGAGCAGCGGCGAGCTGAGGGGTTGCCCGTGGAGTCCGCGGCTGGCGCCCTGTCACAGGAACGGCGCGAACAGCTTGACGACATCGACCCCGCCTGGTGCCCCGCCTGGCCCATCGACTGGCAACGCTGCTTCCACCTCACCCGACAACACCTCGACACCGGCGGCACACTCCCCACCCAGCCCGGCACGGTCGTACGCCAAGGCGAAGACCTCGGCCGATGGGTACAGGCGCAGCGGCTCGCCTTCGACAAACTCACCGGCGCGCAGCAGTGGATGCTGGAGCACATCCTCCGGATCGAACCCGCCGACGACGAGAAACCGGCACCGCGACGCAGCCAAGCCGACAAATGGACCCTCAACTACGAGGCTGCCCGACAGTTCTACGAGCGCGAGGGGCACCTGCGCGTGCCGAGGAAGTGGGTCGAGCGGATCGTCGGCGGTAAGGACCAGGAGGAGCGGGAACTCCGGCTCGGGGCATGGATCAGCAACCAGCGCTCCAGAGCCGCGACCCTGACCCCGGAGCGGATGGAGCTGCTGTCCGCCGTCGGCATGCGGTGGGCGTAACCAGACAACCCCAGTGGGGCCGGGCAGGGGTGCTTCTGCCCGGCCCGTCCATGCACGCCGGGAAAGCTAAGCAGTCAACTCGCTCGGCTCGGATTCGGTGGCCTCGTCTGCGGCGGTCACATGGCTCAGTAGCGCATGGCACTGGGAGACGAGCTGGTCATAGGTCATGACGGTGATTCCGTGCATCCTGCTGTTGAGCCCGTGCAGAGCACGCAGCTGTGCCTCCTCCCAATCGCAAGACCGCCCGATGATGACGACGGCACGGGGGTGGTAAGCGACGATGTCGGGACGGGCAGGTCGCAGACCGAATTCGGCTGCCCGATGCAGGGTGTCGAGGTAGCGGTGGCACTGCCCGATCGCCTTCGCTGTATGCGATGACCAGTACCAGTTCTGGTGCGTGTCGTCGTAAAGGATCACGTCCTTGTCCGGACGCTTCAGCTCGTATACGTCACGGAGCCCACTGGCGGTGGACTTCATCAGGAGGTCGACATGATCGCCAATTCCGATCACTCTCTGATCATCGCGGACGACATATGCATTGCCGAAAGCCCAGGAGTGGCGCTCACACCAGTCTTGGTAGACGTCCTCTCGGTTACGGCCTTCGGCGAGGTGCTCTTGCAATTCGGTGACTGCCGCCCTCAGCTCGCCGATCCTGACCGCAGCTGAGAAAGCTTTGGCCAGAGTCTCCGGGTTGACCTGATGGGCGAGTTGTGCGGCGAACCGACGGTTTTCAAGGGCGCAGCCTATAGCACCGACGGCGTCGTCGGATGCATCGGGCTGTGCCCCGAACCCATCCGTCCTGAGCACGATGAACTGGCCATCGTCGTCTTGCTCAGACACAGAGAGCGCTTGGGCAATGTGCCGCTTGAGTATGTACAGGTCCTCCGACTTGAGCGTCATCTCGCACTGATCACCGGTCCGTTTGTCTGTACGGACGAGCTTCATAGAGAGCTCAGGCGATGAATTCCTGTGGGGGATGAAGAAGGGGATGGCCTCGATGAGCACGTGAGAGGTGTCCCTAACGACCAGTCGGTTCCCGTACGAGAGGGCCCCTGAAGCAGCAGGACGCCGATCAAAGAACGTTGGCTCATTCCAGTCCATAACTGCATGTTGGGCCACTGCATCACTCTGTGTCTCAACTTTCCCTAAAGTAGATCACCTATTCGATTCATGAGGGCGCGGCTCGGAGAGAGGTCCCGTAGTACGACACGGCCCTGCTGCGCTCCAGCCCCGCGGCCCGCAACGAGATCCTCGTCGCCGTGCTGGCGCGGGCTTTGCCGTCCTGGGGAGAAGAAGACGCCCAACTGCGCGTCGAGGATGAGGATCCGTTGGGGCTGTGGCGGGTCGGTGGTGCGGTTGCCGGTCCGGTGGCGTTCGGCCGCCGGCTGTGCACGGCGCGGCGCACAGGGGCGGCGGTGCGGGTGGTGCGGTACGCGCCGCGGTGGGAGCGGGTGTGCATGCGGCATGGGCGGTGGCTCCTGGACGCCGACGCCCACCAACCGCTGGAGCACCTCGACCTGCGTGGCCTGCCAGAGGTGGTGGAGGCGCAGCGGCGGTGTGCCAGGGTGGCGCGGCGGGCGGTGCGGGCCGGGGCGGAAACCGAGCGGGTGTTCGCGCTGGCGCGGGCGGTGATGGCCCGGTGGTGGGAGCAGGCCTTTGGCTGGGAGCGGGAGGCGATCTGGCCGCGGCGCCTGCATCATGTGGCGGGCGGGGATGCCGGTGGTGATCTGGAGCGGTGGCGGATCGTGGGGCGGCACGCGGTCGTCTTCCCCGAGGTGGTTGCCGTCGCCGACGCGCTGCTGGACCCGGGCATGGCGGAGCTGGTGTGGGTGGACAGTGGTGCCGGGCGGCCGCGGGCGCTGCCTACCGATGGGATGTTCTGCCGCAGGCTCGGCGAGCAGGTCGGCCGGCCCTGGCTGGGACCGCTGGCCGCGACAGACCACGGCGGGCACACCAACAAACCCCCTCCGAGCGTTAGCGGCCGTTTGACAAGGTCGTCCGCCCCATCGCGGCTTCGGAGATGGCTGGCGCCCTACGGCCGACATCGCCCGGCCGCGTAGCCGGCCCGGACCGTCTCGTCGAAGGGACGTGCCTGGCGGCGAAGGGGAATTCGGCGGCCGGGCAGGGCAGCGTTGAGTAGGGCCGGCCACGCGCCACGACGAGGCGGGCTGGCTCCCGCCGACGGAACTCGCCCCTCACGGAGGACAGGCAGTCACGGCCTTCAGGGCGGTCACCTTGGTGAGATCGACCGTGGCCTCGCCTCCGGAGGCCTTGAGGACGAGCCGTCCGGCGTCGACACGGACTGTGGTTCCACAGATCGGGCCTGAAGGCGTCGTGATCTCCAGGTTGAGACTCCTTCTCCGGTCCGTACCAGGTCATGCCCCCAGCCGCCACCAAAAGCAGGGCGCAGGTAGCGGCAAGGCGGACCCCCGAGGCCAGTGAGCGGACTGAGTCCAGGGCTTCGGCGTGCTCTGCGAGCGGTCTTGGCGCCAGGTCGCGGACATCCGTGAGGGCTGGGCGCCCGTGCGCGGCACGGATCAGCCGGAACGCACCCAGACCACCCGTTGCGAAGGCAAGGGTGATCCCCATGATCGTCATGGACACCACCAGCGAGTTCCGCGCCTACCCGTGGGCGGCGAGTTCCTCCTCCACTCGACCTGGGGGTGGGACGACACCGGCCTGGCCGGCTCCGTCGCGACGGAATTCAGCGACACCTGGCCGCTCCTGCAGGCCGGTGCGTTCGGAGGAACTCTTGAACACGCCCAGCGTGTCCACGCCGCGCTCGTCGCCTGGAGGAACGCGAACGTACGGCACCCGTGACACCACCGGGGCCGGGGCACGCACGAGGAAGACCAGCGGTGAGCTCCAAAATACGGGCGGCGCGGCCGGGAAGCGGCACCAGCAGCTCCCGTGCCGCCGCGAGGAGAGCGGCGTACAGGCGGCGGGCCGACCTTCCTCGGCGCCGACGCCGTGCAAGGTGCCCGAAGCCTTCGCGTACAGATCCCCCCACGCATTGAGGAGCTCATCCTGTGCGGCACCGAGCCGCAGGCCCATCAGCCTCTCGGCGATCCCCCGCGCCCGCCGGCGCCGGTGGCCGCCCGGGTTGTGTACTTCGCCGCGCAGCACCTCAGCCGCGTCCCGAATTCGCTCCCACCCCGTGTCGGTCACTGCGACGGGGGCGGCAGCTGGGCGGGAAGGGCGGCGTCCACCGCGTCCAGCAGATCCCTTGCCGCGGACTGTAGACCGACCGGGCTCTTCGGGGCCCCGGGCAGCTTCAAAACAAGGCATCGGCCGCGCTGCGCACGCACGCCTCCACGATCTCCCCGGGCCGCTCCAGCCCGCTGACCCCGGACAGGATCCGGTGCGCGTCCCCCGCCAGCCCCAACGCCCGGGCACCCTGGGCTCCCAGGCTCAGCAGAGCCCCGGCGAGGATTTCGTCGGCCTCGGGGCAGTACGTCCTCACCGGCTGGCAGCGTCTCGTTGCTCACCGGTGCACCGTAGAGCCCCGCGAACGCCTCTGGGCCAGAACCGCATAGCCCGGCTCACCAGCTCACGCCGCTCCGTTGCCACGCGCTACTACCTCGAATCGCTTCGCGAGCGACACGGTTGGACGTTCGTTTCACCTGATCTGGTGAACTCCGCCGTCCGGGTTCGGCACTGCGCCGGAACGGGTGGCAGATTCCGTGGTGCACGTCGGTGGCTCATCACCGGCGTCCGCCTCATGCCGCCGCCGGCGGAGCAGGAGCAAGCTGCGAGATGTCCAGGCGCCACCGAGGCGTTGTTGGGGCTGATCGTTCTTCGGGCGTTGGCAGGTGGACCGTACGGGGCGAGGACCGCCGTACTCCCTTCTACAGGGTGTTGGCCCGTTCTTCGTCGGCACGAGGCTTCGGCGCTCGGGCGCGTGACACGCTCCCGAGAGACGGGAGTTTCTGTGTTGGCCCGGCACGCCGGGTGGAAGGACAACACCATGGTCGCGAAACGACCTGATGGCATTTTCCCGCACATCGGCACCGACGCCTGGGGCCGGAATCTCGCGGACGCCATCGAGAACACCTGCGCGGAACTCGGGGTCGTACCGCCTCCCCGGCAGGCGATCACCGAGGGGCTGGCCACCGCTCTCCCGGACACCGAGATCAAGGGCCTGATCGCCAGCCGGAGCAACAAGAAGGTGCTCAAGCCCTCGGCCTACCGTCTCGTGCAGGCCGGCGATGAGCAGGTACTCCTGCTGATGTGTGACGTCCATGGCGCTGCGGTGGTCCCGTGGGACCTCAACGACCGCACCGTCAGCTGCTGGTCGCCGCCCATTGCTGAGGCCAGCCAGCGCGTCAAGGACCTCATCGCCGCCGAGCTGGCGCTGCACGATGCCAGGAAGACCGCGAAGACCGCTGAGAAGGAGCGGGAGAGCTGCCGCCGCGCGGCCGGGGACGACCCGTACGCCGCGCAGGCCCTGGCAGCGGCCACGCAGAAGCACGAGGACGCTGAGCGCCGCGTGGGGGAACTCGAAGGCGAGCGCCAGGCCCTCCTCACCGCCCTTGGTGGCCGGCGGCCGCGTCCTGTGGTCCGCGCGGTGGAGGAGGACGGGGAGCCGAAGGCGGCGCTCACTCTCGCCGAGCAGCCGTACGAGGTGGCCGTCCACATGCAGCGCTACGCCGCCGAGAATCTCGAGCGTGCTGGGAAGACCCGCGGCTACGACCTGGCCGAGTCCCTCGTGGACGCGGGCCAGCTCTCCAAGGGCATGAACGTCCTGCAGCAGTGGCAGATCACCCGCCCCGACGGCACGGTGTCGAAGCTGTGGCGGCTGGCCGCCGTGACCGGGAACAACCGTGCACTGGCGCGTCTCAACATCTTCCGTGTGCGTCCGGAACACCTGGTCACGGGGATGCCTCAGTCTCTCCTGCCCATGCCGAGGGACAAGAAAGCCGATCCCGAACTGCTGCTGCTGAGTCAGCGGGAGATCCTGAACCGGCTCTCCGACCGGCTCAACGACGCCGTCGCCAAGCCGGAGACGGAGGCGACCGACCCGTCGGTCCGGGCCGGGAAGATCGCCACGGTCTCCGCGGAGATCGTGATCGGCTGTACCAAGCCGGCGGCGCTGGAACACGTCCTGCGGACGCTGAACGTCAACGACCACCTGCGCGGCATCCAGCCCTACGACGAGGACGCGCGTCTGATCGCCCTGTTCGCGACGCTCGTCGACGCATACGCCAGGGAATCGCTCCTCGCGGACGCGCTCGCCGAGGCGTTCCCCGACGCGCGTGGCGTGGACCTCCTCGACCTGGTCGGGGTGCGCGACGCGCTGACCGCCAACGGACCGCTCGACCCGCTCGTGCCGCTCGTACCCGCGGGGGACGACGTCTCCCCGGCCGTGCTCCGCGACATCGCGGTGCGCGCCATCACCGCGCTCGTGTTCCCCGAGATCCCGCCCGAGGCCCCGAAGCGGACGAACGTACGCACCGTCCGGGACACGGGGTGCTTCTGGCCGATTGTCAGGGGGACGCTGCAGGAACCGGCGTGGAGCCAGGTAAAGGCGAAGACGGCAGAGGCACGTACCCGTCTGTGGTCCGCCGCCGTTGCCCAACTGTTCCTGCACCGGGGCAACATCCTTTCCGCCCTCGGCTTCTTCGGTGTTCCGGAGACCGCTAAGGGTGCCGGGCAGGACCCGCGGTCACTCAAGGTGCTCCTCCTCGGGGCAGAGGCCGGCGAAGCGACCGCTTGGGCCGCCCTCGTCCAGCGAATGGCACCGGCGCTGATTCACGCTCCGCAGCCGTTCATCACCGCTGGTCAGGGCAGCGAGGCGGGCGACGGCCGCAAGGGTGTGCGCCGCACTCCCAAGAGCGCCCTCGCCGCCCTCACTCTGGCGTACACGGCAACCAGCGCCCCGGGCATCAGCCGGGCTCTTCTCCTCGCGTTCGCGAAGGCCGTGCTGGAGCACCCGGACGCGACGCAGCCGCCCGAGACGGAAGACGGTACGCCTCTGATCTGTTACGGGGAGCAGCACTGGGTCAAGGGCCGGACGCCGATCACCGCGGGGATGGTGATCGCTCCTGACACTGAGGGCCGGCCCACCCACTACGTCGCTGACAAGGCATGGTTCGACGAGATGTTCCCTGTTGAGCTCGGTCGCCCGGCCCCAGGCGGCCCCGGAAGCACCACCACTCTCCCCACGGCCGGAACGAGCACGGATCCCACTGTCACCACCGTGCACGGCGCACCGCCGGCCGACCCGCACGACCAGCTGGCCACGCTGCGCCGGGAGCTGCCCGCCCGTGTCGAACTCGTCGAGGGGAGCTACCAGCAGGCCGTGGACTCCGCCCACGGCCTGATGACGGATTTCGAGGAGGCGCACCGCCTGCGAGTCCAGCTCGGAGAGGACGCGCTCCCGGCCGAGCAGCGCATCGAGTGGATGGAGAAGCTGACGAAGGTCCGGGCCGCGGCCCAGGCCAGCGTGACAACGCTCGAACAGGTGGAAGCGCTGATCCTGCAGGTCTGACCGGTGCGGTAGAACCCGAGCCCGTCGTGTGCCGGCGGGCTCCTCAAGGCAGCTGAGGAGCCCGCCTCCTGCCCTCACCAGAGGCGTGACTCGACCGGCTACGTGACTGGTTCAGGGGCGCATGCCGGCGTGAGCAGGTCAGCCGGGGCGGCTCGCACGCCACAGCAACGCGCCCCCACGCTAACGAGGGGGCGCGTCGTGCCCTGGGCTAATGACGACCGTGGCCGGTGATCCGAAAAACGCAAATCTCTGGACGTTGCGAAGCCTCGTGGACAGATGACGACCTTCGACATGGCATCTCCGGCGACCTCGTCATCCTTTTGCAAACTCTCCTGAGCTGATGACGACCTGCTCGTCGCGCACGCAATTCGGGTACAGGTGACGTTGCGAACCCTCCTGGGCTGATGGCGTCCCGCGATCCCCGCCGGGGGCGTACCAATCGGCCAAACCACCGAATTGCGAACCCTCCTGGGCTAATGATGACCCGACCTCCTCGTCACCTATGACGAGGTCACCACCTCGTTGCGAACCCTCCTGGGCTAATAACAGCCATCGCGCGCTACCTCTCCACCGTCGACGCCATCATGGTTGCGGAACTTCCTGGGCTGATGCTGATGGCTACCCTGGCCAAGCTCGTTGTCGTCGGCATCATCATCGCTTTTTGACCCCTTCTGGGCTGATGACGACTTACTCGGATGGCATGGATCATCCGGCATGTCGCGTTGCGAACCCTCCCGGACTGATGATGCCCCCCTCTTCGGGCCGCTGGGCATCCAGCCATACTTCGTGACGTTGCGAGCCTTCCTGAGCTGATGACAACAACGTGAACCTGTACTGGGTCGTCCCGATCGCTGAGGAGTTGCGAACCCTCCTGGGCTGATGACGACAAGCTGGACCGCACGGGACCTGCCCACCGCCTACCGGTTGCGAACCCTCCTGGGCTGACGACGACGTTTGCGGAGGTCAAGGGCCAGCTGACCGTGCTGGTGTTGTGAACCGCTTGGGCTGACGACGAGCGAGACCTTCTGACCGCAGACGTCGCGGATCTGGTTGCGAACCCTCCTGGGCTGATGATGACGCAACACCGACACAGTGCCCGCCATGCTCACTCCCGGGTTGCAAACCCTCCTGGGCTGACGACGACGATCCCGGACTTGCTATGGGCAAGCGGCTCTTCACGAAACCCTCCTGGGCTGATGACGACCCAAGGCTGCGCACGAGGCGAACCTGATGATGATCCTGCTGCGAACTCTCTTGGGATGATGACGCCTCGGACAGTCGGCTACTACGTCCTCGACTGGATGATGTTAGGAACCTCCTGGGCTGATGACGACCTGCATCCCTGGCACGACCAGCCTCACCAGGCTCGGGTTGGGAGCCCTCTTGGGCTGATGACGACGCAGTTCCTGCCAGGCGCGGGCCTCATCCACCACTGGTTGCGAACCCTGCTGAGCCGATGACGACTGGACGAGTGCCACCGCGTCCCCGCCCGCACGTACATGTTGCGAACCCTCCTGGGCGAATGGTGACCAGAGACGGCAGGCAGCCGGGACTACGGCACCTACCCGTTGGGAACCCTTCCGGGCTGATGACGACGTCGACGACGACTGGCACTACACCGGTACCGTCGCGTTGCGAACCCTCCTGGCTAAAAGACGACGAAGTGTTGCACCAGCTTCGCGCTCGAACTGTGGGCGTTTCGAGCCCCCCCCCCGGGGCTGATGACGACCCGGCTCCTAGCGATGAAGGGCACGCGCAAGCTCATATCGTTGCGAACCCTCCCGGGCTGATCACGGACCGGCTGCCCAGTCCTGCGTGCCGTGCCCACCTACCCGTTACGAACCCTTCTGGGCTGATGACGACAGCAGCTGGCTACTCATCAAGATCATCATCGGCCTCACGCCTGACAGCTGGTGACAGTACCTGACCCGTTGCCCGCAATGGTGGTATCTCCCAGCTCAGCGGACGTTGTCAGTGCCTCTGTGTACGTTGCTCCTCGGAACGCCAACTCCTTGCTGAAAGGGCTTATTTGGCGTGCCCTGATGTGGACTCATTCGCCCCGGACGGGGAGAAGGGACGGGATCGTGCGGTTGCGCTTGGAGATCAGTACACGGGCTCGGGAGATCCCATGGGAGAACGTCCTCGCTCCCGGGCGAGGCATCGTGTACGACGCGCTTCGGCGGACTGCGCCCGATCTCGCGGAGAAGATCCATGAGAACGGATGGGGTCCGCACGGTATGGCCCCGTTCGGGTACAGCGCGCCCATGTTTCCGAGCGCGCGGCGGGTTCGCGGGAAGTATGCGGCGGGCGGGACTGGTTATCTGGAGTTCGGCAGTCCGCTGCCGCAGTTCGCACAGGCTCTGGCTCTGGCCTTTATGGACCCGGCCCGCTCGCTGCTGGACTGGGGCGGGGTCGCGCTGCAGGTCCGCAGTGTCACCGTCCAGCAGCCGCCCAGCTTTACCGCCGGCCGGGCCCGACTGCGCACGGCCAGCCCTGTGCATCTGTCCGAGTACCGGCAGCCCGAGCCCGGCACCTCGCACACCGTTGTACGGGCGTTGCTGCCGGAGGATCCGGCGTATCCGGTGGCGCTGGAGCGCAATCTGAACCGTCGGGCCGAGACATTCGGCCACGCCGCGGACATCTCTGTCGAGGGGATCACGTGGGTGGGGGTGCGCCGCGCCTTCCGGGTCTGTGGCCAGGGCCGTTCCGGTCACCGGACGGGGGCGCCGGTGGAGGTCGAGGTTCGCGGAGGTGCCGGCGCGCTGGCCGCCTTGTGGTCTGCGGGGATTGGTCAGCAGACCGGGGCCGGGTTCGGGTGGGTGACCGCATGACCGAGATCACGACTGAGCAGGTATCGCTACGGCTGACGCCTCATCCATTGCAGCGGGTTGGGGCGTTCGCCCTGGTCGCGTTCGCCGGCGCCCGTCATCCGGACATGGTGGCGGGCCTGCTGTTCGAGGCGGCCACCAAGAAGGTCACCGCGGCTGCTGTGCGGGCCGCGCTCGTGAGGGATACCAAGGCGGAGGCCGGGTTTCTCCTGAAGTGCTCGTACAGCCTGTGGCCGAACAGCAAGATGAACCACCCGCGGAACAAGAAGCTCTCCGATACGGAGGTCACCGAGGCCGTCCGGGCCTGGCGCACCATCCCCGCACCGCAGACCTGGCCGAGGACGGGGTGCGTGCTGTGCGGGGCAGCGGCGGTCGGGTTCTATGGCAAGAGCGACGTCGTGCTGGCCGAGTCGGTCGCCTATCGCAACAGCACGCCGCGCGGGCACGCGGGTCTCGCGCTGTGCTGGCCGTGCGTGTGTTCCTTCCACGCGGTGCCCTTCGGCAGCCAGCTGTCGGGAGGCCCGAGCACGGTCGTACACACCTGGGACGAGCGGTTTGCGGCGCACACCGTCGGCCGGCAGGTGCAGCGCAATGAGCTGCTGATCACGCTCGGTGCGAAGCCGGCCAGTCCGCAGGCCGACGTTGCTGTCCTGGCGGCGCTGCGTGGCTACGAGCACCGCGTCACAGCAGGCGTGGAGCTGCTGGTGTTCACCAACAACAACCAGGACCAGGTCCTCACTTCGTATGCCGTTGACCAGCCGCTTGCCGAGTGGCTGCGCACCACGACGCGGCTGCCCGGTCGGCGGACCGGGTTCTCGTGCCTGCTGCGTTCCTTGCGCACCGACAAGAACAGCGGTGTGCAGAACCTGGCCTGGCGAGTGTTCCACCGTCCCGAGAGCCTCCCCGGCGTTCTCGCCACCTACCTGACCGCCCGGACCGAGGCCTGTGGCCGGCCTGCGCCCGAGTCGCCGCCCGTTGCCGAACTGGCCGGTTCCTATCTGCACGAGGTGATGCACATGGAAGAGAAGGATCTCGCTGAGATCCGTGCGACCGCCCAGCGGGTCGCCGCCCTGTTCAAGCCCGATGACACCGGGGGCAAGCTCACCGGTTTTCACGCCCTGTTCCGCACCGGCCGCGGCGCTGACCTGCGCGGCTGGCTGCAGCGCCACGGCGTCGAATGGGTCCTGTCCCGCCCGGAGGACGGCGCTCCGCTGATCACCGAGCGCGGGTTCGAGCTGTTGTTCTCCCCCAGCCAGGACGGCAACGCCTGGTTCTTTAGGCAGTACCTGCTCACGTCCGTTCTGGCGGAACTGCACCGCCGCGGCTGGCAGCCCAAAGACGCCAAGACGATCGTCGAGGACTTCGACCCTGACGCCATCGACCCCGCCGACACTGAAGCCCTTGAGGAAGGAATCGCCCCGTGACACACCTCGCAGGAAAGCTCGCGCTCGACATCCAGGCCGGCGCCCCCAACAACGGCCGCGGCCAGGACAACGTCGGCGTGGTCAAGAAGATGCAGGTCGGCCGGGACACGTACCCCTACATCTCACCCCAGGCCGTGCGCCGCTGGCTGCGCGACAGCTTCCCCGCCGGTGAGACCGTCTCCCCCGTCCTGCGCGAGGGCAAGGGCAAGAAGCAGCAGGCCTACACCAAGGGCCGCCCCGACCTGTACGCGGACGACGACCTGTTCGGCTACATGGTCGCCGTCAAGGGATCGGACAGCTCCTGTCAGCGCGACACCGTCCTTGCGACCGGCACGTTCGTCAGCGTCACCCCCCAGCGGCCCACCTCCGATTTCGGCACCATGACCCGCGGGTTCGCCACCGACGACAGTCCCCTCATTCACGAGCACGAGTTCTACACCGCCGTCTGCGCCGGCGACCTCAACCTCGACCTGCCCCGCATCGGCACCTTCGAGACCGACGGACAGGGCATCCGCATCGCCCTGCACTCCCAGGCCGCCGAGGAAGCCACCGCGGCGGGCGCCACCGCAGCCACCTTCCGGGGAGTCGCTGCCCTGGTCCTGGACATCGCCGAGCGGCGCCGCCGCGCCGCCCTGGTGCTGCGCGCCCTCGCTGCCCTGCGGGGCGGTGCCAAGCCCGCCTCCCACTATGGAGACCGCACCCCGGCCTTCATTCTCCTCGCCCCCCTCAAGGGCGGCGTCAACCCTTTCACCCGCGTCCTGGCCAGCAAAGACGGCAAGCCCGCCTTCGCCGCCGACACCCTGGCCGAAGAAATCACCGCGTGGCGCGACGAACTCGACGGAGCGGTACGGATCGGGTGGGCGCCCGGCTTTCTCGGTGACCAGCGCGACCGAGCCCGCCGCGACCTGGAGGACCTGATCACCGCGGGCACCGTGGTGATCGACCATCCGCGCACCATCCTCAACGGCCTGGCCCAGGAGATCGAAGACGGTTCCCACGACGACTGGTTCGAGGACGCCAAGGCATGACCGCCGCAGCATCCGTCACCGCGCTCGAGGCCACCTTCACGGCCCCGGTCGCCAGCTTCCGCAATCCCCTGTACTCCGGCGTGCAGGTCCAGCTGCCGTGCCCGCCGCCGTCCACGGTCGGCGGCATGCTCGCCGCCGCGGCCGGCGGCTGGCAGCACATCCCCGACGCCTTCCGGTTCGCCATGGCCTTCCACGCCCGCGGCCGCGGCGTCGACCTCGAGACCTACCACCCCTTCGACGCCAAAGGCCGGCCCACCACACCGGTACCGAAAGAGCGGGAATTCCTGGCCTTCACCACCCTCACGGTCTGGATCACCGACCAGCCCGACCGGTGGCGCAGCATCCTGCGCCGGCCCGCCTGGCCGCTCCGCCTCGGCCGCAGCCAGGACCTCGCCGGTCTGCGTCTGGGCACCACCGAACTCACCTGCGAGGCGGGTGAGCAGCGCGGTGCCGTGGTCGAGGATGCACCCGGCCTGGCCGGTACCGCGCTGCGTCTGCCCACCGCGATCCGGCTCGACCGGACCCGCACCGTGTGGGGCACCTACCGCCACGAGCCCACCGGCACCACGGCGACAACGGTTCCGGGCAGCTACCGCACCCCCACGGGGCAGGCGGTCAGCCTGCTCCCGCCCACGCATCCCGCCACCGCGGAGGCCTAGCACCACATGGCGCCACCCACACCACCGCCGTCTAAGCCGCCGACAAGGACACCGGCAGAACAGCAAGCTCCAGGAGACGCGTGTGTGCTGCACACGGTCCTGGCCAAGAGCGCCCAGTACGGGCGGCGGCCCGAACGGCTGACCGCCCACCTGCGCGCGGCCCTGGAAGCAGCCGACCTGGTGGCCCGGCGCACCGGGCGGATAGCCACGGCCGCCGGCATCCTGCCCGGATTCTGGGAGGCGGTGCGCCTGGCCGATCTGCTACACGACGCGGGCAAGATCCCACCCGGCTTCCAGCAGATGCTCACCGGCGGCCCCGCCTGGGGCGAACGGCACGAGGTGCTCTCCCTCGCCTTCACCCCCCTGATAGCGGACGCAGAGGTGCGCGCCTGGGTGGCGGCCGGAATCGCCACCCATCACCGGCCGCTGACGAACTCCCCCCGCGCACTCGCCGCGCTGTACGGCACGGCGCCGCTTACCGAGTGGCGGGCCCGCTTCGCGCCGCTCGACCAAGCCATGGCCGACGAACTCGCCGCATGGTTGTACCGGACCGCCGATGGGGCCGGACTGCCCGCCCAGTCGCTGCCGGCCGGCAGCGACTGGATCGCCCAGGCGCACACGCAACTCGGCGCGCTGCTGGACCGCTTCGAATACGGCACCGACCCGGATGAGGGACTCGTGGCGGTCCTGCTGCAGGGCGCCGTCACGATGGCCGATCACCTGTCCTCCGCCCATGCCCGGCCCCACCTCGTGCAACCCATGGGCCCGGCCTTCGCCGCCCGCCTGGAAGACACGATCAAGGCCAAGGGCTACACCCTGCGCCCGCACCAGCAGCGCGCCGCCGCGATCGACGGCCACCTACTGCTGCGCTCGCGCACCGGCAGTGGCAAGACCGAAGCCTCCTGGCTGTGGGCCTGCCGCCAGACCACCACCATGCAGACGGCCGGGCAGGGCGTACCCCGCGTCTTCTACACCCTGCCCTACCTCGCCTCGATCAACGCCAACGCCGACCGCACCGCCCGGGAACTCGGAGCACCGGAACTGGTCGGCGTGGCACACGGCCGCGCGGCCGCCTACCACCTGGCCAACGCCGCCTGCCCTGAAGACGGCGACGACAAGCGGGTGAGCGCCGCACGCAAAGCCGTCGCCCGCCAGGCCGCCACCCGCCTGTTCACCGAAACGATCAGGATCACCACCCCCTACCAGCTGCTGCGCGCCGCCCTCGTCGGCCCCGCCCACGCCTCACTGCTCGTGGACGCGGCGAACTCGGTGTTCATCATGGACGAGCTGCACGCCTACGACACCAAACGGCTCGGCTACATCCTGGCCATGATGGGCCTGCTCGAACGCCTCGGCGGCCGCTTCGCCATCCTCTCCGCGACTCTGCCCGACGCCCTCGCCGACCTGATCACCGACACCCTCACCCAGACCGTCACCCGCACCGACGACGCCGACAGCAACCCACCAGCCAGGCACCGCATCCGCACCCGCCCCCACCACCTCACCGACCCCGCCGCCGTCACCGAAATCACCGACCGCCTGCACCGGGGCGAGTCCGTCCTGGTCATCGCCAACAACATCCGCCAGGCCCAACACCTCTACGACCAGCTCGCCCCCACAGCACGCGCCCTGCACGGGCCAGCAGCGGCGACCATGCTGCACTCCCGCTACAAACGCCGGGACCGCTCCCGCCTCGAACAGCACATCACCGCCCGGTACAGCACCGACCGCACCCGCGCAGGCCAGCGGCTGCCCGGCCTAGTCGTCTCCACCCAGGTCCTCGAAGTCTCCATGGACGTCGACTTCGACGTCCTGTTCACCGCCGCCGCCGACCTTGAAGCCCTCGCCCAACGCTTCGGCCGCGCCAACCGAATCGCCGCCAGACCCCCCGCCGACGTCATCGTGCACGCTGCCCACTACAGCCCACGCAACAACGCCCCCGGGCAGTGGTTCGCCGACGGCATCTACCCCCAAGCCCCCACTCAGGCCGCCTGGCGCATCCTCGCCGCCCACGACGGACAACCCGTCGACGAAAACGAGATCACCGACTGGCTCAACACCATCTACGCCACCCCCTGGGGCACCACCTGGCGGGAGGAAGTGCTCCACCACCGGGATCAGTTCGCGGCCACGTTCCTCGACTTCACCTATCCCTACGACGACCGCACCGATCTCGCCCAACGTTTCGACGAACTCTTCGACGGAACCGAAGCCATCCTCGTCGAAGACCGCACCGCGTATGCCGCCGCACTCGACCAAGCCGACGGCCGCCCAGGCCTGCTGCTCGCAGACGACTACCTCATCCCCCTACCCGCTAACACCACCCCACGAGCCCACTACGACGAGGACCTGAAGGTGTATATCGTCGACGGCCAGTACAGCAGCGAACACGGCCTCACAAACGTAAGAAACGCAGGCATCCCAGGCCGGTCAGCATCAACCTGACAGCAGGCGCCATTCCCCCTCATCAGCCTTCGAAGGGATCGCAACTCCCACACGTCCTACTCAACAGGAGCACCCGGCGGGCCCCTATCCGCCCAGGAGGGATCGCAACACGTCCGTGGCGGCGTCTGTCGCAAGCGTCCATAGACCGTCATCAGCCCAGAAGGCTTCGCAACATGTGGTGGGCCTCGGTGCTGTTCTCGGGATCGCGGTTCGTCATCAGCCCGGGAGGGCTCGCAATGCGACCAGCGCCGGATAGGAGTCCAGCACCACGGCATGTCGTCATTAGCCCAGGCGGATTCGCAACTAGCTCTGCCAGTCGAGGACGATAATGTCGCCCGGTTCGTCGTCATAAGCCCGGAAGGGTTCGCAACTACTCAGCCAGAAGCGCCTTTGCGATGGCTCGCCGCCCGTCATCAGCCCAGGAGGGTTCACAACAACGCGAGGACGTCGTACAGCCAGTCCGCGAGCCAGGTCGTCATCAGCCCACGAGGGATCACAACGCATCGCCGTTGATGTCGATCACGAGCCGGTCCGTGATCGTCATCAGCCCGAGGGGATCGCAACATCAGCGGCCCGCCGTCGACCAGGCGGCGGAACTGGTTGTCATCAGCCCAGGAGGGTTCGCAACGGCTTGACCTCGACGGCGGTGATGGACACGAGGACGATCGTCATCAGCCCAGAAGGGTTCGCAACAGGTTGGGCACGGACCAGCCGGTGGCCTGGGTTGCAGCCGCCCGTCGCGGACACCTGCAGACGCTCTGCGCGCGACAGCAGGCACGGCAGGCGCAGGGCGGGGTTGCGTCCTTGGAAGTGGTGTACGGGCTCCCACCTGATCCGGGCGTTTGGCCTGGCGTCTGAGGAGTGCCCGGATACAAGAACGGCCACCGGCTGATCTTCGAGATGTCGAGTCACAAAGGAGATCAGCACGACAACCGCACCCGACAGGAGCGGTCGCTCATGCCGGCTTCGCCGGACTGCCGGTGGCGGTCGGCCCAGCGCTGGGCCGTGGTCGGCGAGACCTGGAAGCGTTCCGCGGCGCGACGCAGGGGCCAGTTGTCCTCGACCACCCGGCGCGCCAGGCGCAGCCATCCGGTCTCGGTCAGGGGCGCATACGGTGGGGCACGAGGGCCTTTCGATCAGGTGTAGACGTCGCAATCCACACCGAACCGGAAGGCCCTCACCTGTTCAAGATCCCTCAGCCGAGACCTGGCTCACCCGTCCACAACCTCCCGAGACAGAACACCTAGTCATCGCCCCCCGCACCGCAGCCCCCCCCACTCGCAGAACCACCGAGGGGCGGGGCCCGGCCCGGGGCGTGCTGCACGCGCCGGACTGCGAATAGGCTCCGCAGGGCGCGCCGCTGCTCAATGTGGAGCACGCGTTGAACGGGGCGGAGAACCCTATGCACGCTGTGCGGGTGCGTACGCTCAGGAGGTGACGCCGATGCGGAGCGGGTTCGGCCACATCACCGACTCCTGACCTGCCGTAGTCGGGCCTGTGGTCAGGGTGTGTCGCCGGAGTAGTAAAAGCGGCAGCTCACACCCGGGCCGGGCGTGCGGGGTTCGCCGGGGCGCGGGTCGTACAGGGCGCGGCCGCCGGGCCACCGTCCGAGTTCGGTGGACAGGGCGACACCGTCGTCGACTTCCTCGGTCCGCCAGCCGTGGATGTCCAGCAGCAGGCCGTCCAGCGGCCCGCCGACCAGTTCGGCGTAAGTCCGGTGTGGGAGCGGGCCGGGGTGGGGGTCGTCGTGTTCCGCGCCGTAGACCCGGCCGTTCAGCAGCTGCTCATCGCCGTTCATCTGATCAGCGTTGCAGCCGCCACCGACAACGCGGGCTTGCCCAGGGCTGCCTTGGGCTTGTCGGCGTGGCCGGTGGCCGCGGTTTGCCCGGGTCGGGTGCGGAAGCGGGAGAGCCAGCCGCCGGCCTTCTGCGCGGCGGCCTGTTCTTCTGCCTCCTGGCGCAGGCGCTCCTGCTCCTGGCGCTCGTGTTCGTCGACTTCGGCCTGCTGCTCGGCTGCGACGGCCCGGTCCTGGCAGTCCTCGCACAGGTGCGGGTGTGACTGGCGCTTGCTCCAGTCCCGGGTGTAGCCGATCGCCTCCCACCGGTCGTCGGTGAACTTCTGCCCGCACTCCTCGCAGACCCGCCGCCGCGCCTCCCGCTGTGCGGCTTCCCGCTCTGCACGGCGCCGCTGTTCTTCCCTGGCGGCCTGGCGGCGGCGGGCGAGGTAGGCGTCCCGGCGGGCATTGCCGATCGCGTCCAGCAGCGGCTGGCGGTGGTCGCGGCCGAAGCGCCAGAAGGCGGGCCCGGCCGGGCCGTGTGCGCGCAGCTCCTGAAGCGTGGTCGCCACGATCGGGATGCAGTGGTCGTAGGAGTGGTAGCCGCCCTCGGGATGCCACCGCCCTTGCCAGTGGTAGCGGGTGAGGTCGGCGACCTTGGCCATCTGTTTTCTGGCGGAGCGCTGGCCGACACGACCTGGTGGAAGACGAGCAGGACCGGCGGGTGCACCCGCTCGTACTCATCGGAGGGGGGTGCGGACCAGCGGGTGCGCCACATCGGCTTCTCGAGGCCGTCGGTGTCCTTCTCCTGCCGCTTAAAGAACCGGGCGTACTTGTCGAACTTCTGCGCGATGAGGGCGGCTTCCTCGGTGCAGTTGTCGACCTCGATGAACAGCAGCGGCACCCCGGCCTCCGGGGGCGGTCAGGACGACCCGCGGCCGGGAAGCGAACTGGCAAGAAGGCCGCGAAGGCGGCGGCCGCACCGTCAGCATCGCCGACGCTTGTCGACCTCGTGCGTGAACACCTGGCGGGCCAGAACGAACCCCGCTCCGCTGCCGAAAACCGCCACCGCGCTGGGTCCGCAACACCCCAAGCGCACCATCAAGACCACCGTCGTGCGCACCACGCTCGAAGGACTCGTGGCCAAGAGCCAGGCCCAGCGCACCAAACAGGGCTCCTCTGTTTTCTACACGGCGGCCGACGCGACGCAGCCAACACCCGCCGCGACCGAAAGCCAGCCCGAACCGGCCAATCCCTGACCCGGCCCATCAATGCCTATCCGCTGCCCGGCCCCTTTGATGCAAGGGGCGCCTGAACGGAAGGCAAGGGAAGCCGACGAAACGCGGTGCGCGGGTGTGCCGGAATACGAAGATCAAATCCCCTGTGAGGCCGACACGATGTCTGCGCCTACGCTTCGGACGGGTCTATCCGGAGTGCGCCCGGCCGGAAGTTCTGTGCCTGCCGCATCCTGCCCACTGAACCCTTCGCACGGATGCAGGCAGCGGAAGCACCGCAGAGGCTGGCCGTTCGGCTCCTGTCCCAGGCTGTGCGCGAGCTCCTGCACATCGAATTCGATCTTCGTGAATCGGGCCAGGGGGTCTCTCGGCCGAGACACCATGCTTACTTCGTGGATCTGTCCCTCGACAATGACTGGGCGGGGGTAGGCAAGAACGCTTTGGCCGTCCGTATGAGGACAGCTGCGGCGCCCGCATGCGTTGCAGGTGCCTTCCGGGGTGCGGCGGACAATGAGTGGGTACCGGGTGTCGAGCAGGTGCTCACATTCATCGAGGTCCTTCCCGCACAGGGAGCACAGCCGTATCGCGGTGAAGCCGATGGACAGGCCCGATCTGCGGTGCATCAAAGACAGGGGGCAGGTGTCCCAGTAGCTGTCCTCGCTGTACTCGATGTCGCAGCCAAAGATGCCTCCGACCAATGCGGCGACGTGATGTGCATGCTGATGCGCCAGCTCGGCGAGGTCGGTGTCCTCCAGAAAGTTGAAGGCATCGACGGCCCGGGCCAGCGATGTCCGCGCCCAGTCCTCAAGTTCGGGCCACAGTTGGGAGGACGCCTGCGTAAGGGGCTGCATCTGCAGGGCCCGTGCCATCCCCTGATACCGGCGGTGCTCGGTTCCGGCGGCCCGCAGTGACACCGGCCCCGCGAGGGTGACCTGGGGGCGCGTGAGCCGGTTGATGCCTCGCCGCAGCCGGCGCTCGGCCTGAGACCACACTCGTGTGAGGTACAGCTGCTGCGCCTTCATGGTGCGAAGTCCGCGCCGGTCAATGGCTTCGGTGGTGGCCTCCCACGACGGGAGCTGCGACAGGGACGGGCCCCAGGTCTGGGACATGCTGCGACAGCACTGCCCGTACAGGCGCATGGACTGCCTCAGACTCGCGACTCCTTCCTGTCGCATCATCGCCTGGCGGCCTGGCCCCCCGGCGGGTGGCAGGGGCACGCCAGTGCGGATGAGACGTCCGGCGAATCTCATGCGGGAGGGTCCGCCTCCCCGGTGGCATCCGGAGCCGCAGGAGGCAGTGCCGTGGGGCCGAGAGCGGACAGGGCGTTGCGGAGAAGGCCTTCGATGTCGGCGGCCCGGCCGCTGACCTCCAGACCGCGGATGACGATCTCATCCCCGTTCCGTGTCACCTCAGCGGCCTTGACCGTCACGGGGGCGGAGTCGACCTGCTGCGGTGTGCATCCGCCGCCGAGGGCAGAGCGGGCCCGGTGCCACACGAGCCGGGCGATGCTCTTGACGACCTCAGTGCTGAGGTCGCCCGCGACAGCCACGGCGATCACGGCCACCACATCGATGGCCCCGTACTCGCTGAGATAGCGCCTGTCTTCCCGCGGCAGGGCGAAGTCGACGTCCAGGCCCTGATGCCTCATCGTCTTGACCAGGCCAGCCACGTCGTCCCGGTAGATGCCGACGCCACCGAGGGTCGTGTCCGGGAGCAGGAACAGGCGGCTGCCCGCGGGGGCGGCCAGCACCTGGCCGGGCAGGTCCGGGACATCCCAGGATGTCATCGCGTTCTCGGGCGCGGAGGTATCAGCCATCGGCCGTTCAAACTCCCGTCGTTGCCAGCCGGTTTTGCCACGAGGGTAGCGACCGGTGCGGGCTGGTGAATGCGGTTGACTTCCTGGCCGCCCGCAAAGAGCGGAATGGACCATTCGGGCGCGGTACGACCCCCCGCCGCCGGCGGTTGGCGTCGTGCCCGGCTTGGGCCTGGTCCTTCGTGAGGCCCCCGGCGCTGACCACGTCGGCATCGAGGGCCGCCATGAATACCCCGCCTTCGTCGCGATGCGCACCCGCCGGGTGTGCGGTGAGGGTGGATGCGAGCAAGGTCGGAGCGCGGCCGTGGGCGGTGTCGATCCACCGTGAGCCGGAGGCGGCCGCGCGGCCGCCCGGGGGTCAGGTCTCGTCTGACGCGTAGAACTGCTGGAGGTCGAGAACAGCCCGTCGAATCGCCCTGTGGTCCTGCATAGGTACGTCGACGTCGACGTACCCCTCATCCCCTTCGTCACTGATCGGCAGGGCACCGAGCGGCGCGCTCTGGGTGTGGATCAGGTCGACGTAGGCTCCGTAGTCAATCCCCCAGATGTCGAACCGCTCGCCGGGTTGGTCCTGCGCGGAGTAGCCGTGCCGGATGATGTGGAGTACGCGGGCATCGAACAGCGCGAGCAGAAGTTCATCACGGGCATCGGCGTTGTTCACGAGGAACGCCCGGGCGCGTTTCCTTCGGATGACCTCAGTGATGATCCATTCGAGCAGTCGGCGCGCCTGAGTAAGGCTCGCGATGCTGTTCATCTTGTCGCCGTGGTACCAGTCGCGTGCAGCATCACGGATGAGCGGTACGGAGATCTCTGCCGGGCCCGCCTTCATCGCGGCCTTGGCGGCGATGTACAAGGCGTCCCTGGGAACCCCTTCGGAGGCACGCACCAGCTCGTCGAACGCGCGCTTGTCGGTGAACGCGGCAGAGACCATGTTCCCCGAGATGCGTGCCAGAGGTGGGTTGGGCTTCTCCGAAGCCACGCTCTTGAGATGCTTGGCGAACAGGCCTTGGAAGAACGAGCGTGCGCGTTCCTCGTTGCCCTCGTAGACCAGGAAGTCATCCAGGTTGACGTGAGCACCCATGTCTGCGCCGAGTTCGATCCCGATGGTTTGGCCATCGACCTGGGCACGGAAGTTGGACTGCTGCTCGATGGCGGCGATCTTGACCGTGAACTTCTGAACCGGCAGTACGCAGCGGGTGAGGAAGTGCGCCAGGTAGGGCTGAAGATCCCGGGGAACGCTGCTCCACTCGTCGAGCAGCAGCCACACCCGCCTGCTGCTCAGTGTCTTGCCCAGGTCACGCAGCGCCTTTGCCACGTCGCTGAAGTTGAGGCTGATCTGCTCGGTACCCTTGCGGGTCTCTCGCTGAAGGTCACGGTCTTCTGACGACGTTTCCGAGTTCCACTTGCCGGTGAACTTGGGGCCACCCCCCGCCAGCGATACCTCGGCAGCAGCACCATCCTTGCCGCCCGCCTTGCTCTCGGCCTCGTCGGTGCGCTCCACTTCGCCCAGGACGCGGACGGAGGTGATGGCCGTGAGGAGCTGGTCGGCCTTCTCCACGAAGTTGCCGTCGTCGATCAGCTCGCTGTCCTCGATGACCGCATTGATCAGCGATTCGTGCAACTGCCCAAGGAGGTCGACGAGTAGACGAGCGGCACGTTCGGTGATCGCAGCGGACTGCGGATCGAGCAGGCCGTTTGCCGAGCCGATCGTGCGCAGGTCGATGAAAAGGGCGAGGTCACCGTTCGCGGACGCCTCGGATCCCAAGTAACTAAGGGCGTGTGTCTTCCCTGTGCCACGACGGCCGTAGATCACCTGATGGTCAACGATGTTGATCACGTCGAGCACGCCCGAGTCGACGAAGGTCTCGTGGAGCTGCGGACCTTCCTGCTTCTCGGCACGTTTCGGTATCTGGTTGAAGGCGCGGTTCAGTGGCGACAGAGCTGACATGGGGGAAGGTTAGACGTAATCAACGCGTTCCAGCCACATCCGTTAGGGATGCCCAGCCGCCCGAATTCCGCACGCGGGCAGCGGTTCTTCGACCTCTCCGGTGGTCTTGTTCAGGAAGGTCACGTGCTGGGCGGCGAGGTCCAGGGTGGCCGTCCAGATGCCCTCGTCCGTCTCGAACTCGATCCGGATGGCCTCGCACTGCTCGGTGATCACAGGGCTGAGGCCCACGCTGGTGGCCCCCAGGGCCGCGAAGGCCGCCTCGGAGATCGTGCTGCCGCCGGACCCGATACCGGCTCGCAGGTGGCGCACCGGCCCCTTGAGGTCGAGCCCATCCCACTCCCCCTCGATCAGGAACTCTTCCCTCAAGAAGGCGAATTTGCCCGCCATGGCGTCCCTATCGCTCAGGCGCGATCCCTGTGCGGGATGCGTCGAACCGCCTCAACGACCGGCGCAGGGGAACAGGTGCTGCGCAGGTGGTGTGTTCCATCCAATGAGCGATGCCTGCGGCGGCCGGTTGAGTCGTCCGGTTGACTGTCGTCACCTGGTTCGTTCGTGGACGCGTGGCCGAAGCACGGCGGACCTCCGGCCCCGAGATCGCCGGGGTGTGGCGGGTCCACCGGGTGGGCTCGCCGCCGGCCTAATGGTGGGTCTGCCACCACATGATGAATAGGGTTACGGCGCCGTTGCCCAGCTGAAGGAGCTGACCGCACGCGGCCAAGGTGGCGCCAGGAAGGGCGTGCCACGGTGTCGACCGATCCGGGTGACGCCCTCCGGTGTCGTGGCGGGCCTTCCGCAGCATGCGAAACGCTGCGTCTCCGGGAGCTGGGCGGCGGCGAGCAGGCTCCGAGCCGATGCGATAATTCGGTGCCGGAATGGGACCGTTGGCAGATTATTAAGGGATGAACAACTCTTTGTTCGCCGCGTCGGCGGCGGACCTGACGATCGAGCGCATCCGTGCCCTCGCCGCGCGTCCGGACCAGGTCGAAAGCCTGACATTGGAGTTCAAGCGCGAGTACTCCAAGAGCCTGGTGACGACCATCGCGGCGATGGCTAACACTTATGGTGGCATGATCCTGGTGGGCATCAGCGACAAAGCGGAGCCGGGCACCGAGCGTGTCGCCGGTGTCGACGCCCAGGAGACGATCGACAAGATCGCCAGCGGGTGCCGCGAGAAGTTCGACCCGCCCTGGGAGCCCACCTTCATCCCCGTTCCGTTCGCTGACGGAACCGGGCGCAGCGTGGTGGTAGTCCGGGTGGACGCCAACGTCGCGCCCCGGCCCCTGCTGATAGAGCTGAAAGCGCCGATCCGGCTGAGCGGGCAGAATTCCACCGCCGACCGCGACCGGCTTCTCCAGCTCGCCCGTGAGGAACCGGCCGCGAGGGTGCTGCCCATGGGGCAGAACGTCATGTCCCCGAACCTGGAAAGGGATCAGGAGGGCAAGTGCACTGCGGACTTCATCCTGCGCACCGGCTTTAACGTCCTGATGGGAGAGGCTGGCGCCTGGCGCCCAATGTCGGAGAGAACTGTCGCCGCTCTCGCCCGTGCGCTGAACAACTCGGCCTTCCCCGCCGCCCTGCATACCCTCGGGCACCAGTCGTTCTCCTCATCCACGAGCTTTCAGCAGCACGGTTACAACAGGTCCCGCACCGCCCGGCTGGTGTACAGGGCCCTCAGTGACAGCCCGGTGCCGCACCCTGTGGAGGCCGTCGTCACGGTCGTCCTGCCCGAGGTCTACGGCACTTCCACGGCGGCGCTGGCGACGGTCACCATCGACGTCATCTCCCGGATCCGGCGGTACGCCGACGCCTTCGACAAGGTGGGGGTGCCAGGTGAGGAGTACCGCTACCCAGTACCAAACCTCCTGGACCTGCTCGAAGGGATCCTGAAGACCACCGTCGACCCCAAGGTCGTCGCGGAGATCGCCCGCATCACCGACATCGACCCCGCCCTTGTGGCGCAGCCGCGCGAGCTCCACCTCGTCGCGGACCGTCAGGTCAAGGAACTCCTTCGCACCGAGATCCTTCAGGAGATCCCGGAAGCCGGTGCGTCGGCCGGCGGTGTCTTCCGTGCCAACCCCGCCCTGGACCTGCATGACATCGCCGACCGCCAGGAGCAGGTGGACGACTGGCTCCGCCAGCTCGGCCTCGACGCTGGCCTGACCGGCATGGAGGCCCTAGTCGAGAGCTACCGGGCCTCGACCCGGCCTAGGAGGTAACACATACGATGCGAAGCGCCTGGTCCCCGGCAGCTCCAATGCCGGGGACCAGGCCTTTGTACGAGTACTGCTGACCCCGGTCGGGAAGTCGACACACTGGGTTCATGACCGAAATGAGCCCAGGGCAGGCACGCGAGTTCTGGAAGGCGTTGGTGGACAACGCCTCCTCCCTGATCACCGACGCTCGCACCCTGCTGAACGCCGGGTCCTACGGGCGGGCTTACTCCCTGACCGTCCTTGCGCAGGAGGAGCTCGGAAAGGCCCTGTGGATCTACAACGTCTTCCAGGAGGACTGGAGCTCCGGTGCTGATCAGCCCCGGACGGTGGACGCCTTGACTCAGCACGGGAGGAGCCACACCAAGAAGTACCTGGAGGCGGTGGTCTTCGGTGACGACCTCGCTGAGTTCTGGGGCGACTACAGCGCCGTCCGCGCCACGGGACCGAGCTACGAGGAATGGGAGAAGGCCTACCAGGCACGGCAGCAGGAAGCGGAAGCCGCTGCCCGGACCGCCAACCTGGCAAAGCAGCGCGGGTTCTACGTCGACCGCGACGAGGACGACAGCATCCTGTCCCCCACGGCCATTCCCGCCGGAACGACCGAAACCGACCTACAGACCGCCGCCCGAGTGATCGAGATGCTCCTCATCAACGATCACGTCCGGATGAAGTCGGCCGCCACACCATACGACAGCACCCATGAGCAGCAATTCCGGCTGTTGTCAGTGGCACACCCTGAGGACTGGGCCGCGGCCACAGGATCGGCTGACCCAGAGGGTGAACAGGACAGCTGGTAGCCGACAAGGATTCGGAGGCCAGTCTCCTTACGCAAAGCGCCTGGTTCCTGGCAGCTCCAATGCCGGGAACCAGGCGTTCCGTGCAGGCCGGTCTACACCTCGATGTCGAGCCGGTCCACGTCGGTGAACTCCACGCCCAGCCCGTACGCGCGGCTGTTGTTGGCTCGGAAGTACATCTGGGCGAGGCCGTCGGCCGCGATCTGCTGGAACTGCTGCTCGGTGGCGCCCTGCTCGCGGGCGGTGAAGAGCCGGTCTGCGTACTCGGGTGGCAGGGCCTGGGTGATGTCGCGGATCCGGGCATCATCGGTGGTGCCTGCGGCGGCGGTGAAGCCGAAGCGGGCGCGGGTGGAGACCACCAGGCCATCCGTGGTCGCCGCCTTCCTGGACGCGGGACAGATCGACGTAGGAGAGGTCCACCAGCCAAGAGCCAGGCAGCGCCGGATCGAACTGCGGGTTCCGGTCAGGCGGGTGGGGCCGTTCAGGCCGACGGTGAGGCCGTTCGCGGCGGCGGCGAAGCTCATGTTGAGGTCGACGACGACCAGGTAGGGGTTGGCGCACTCCCCATCGGTCAGCGGCCGGCACCAGTCGTACGGCTCCTCCATCAGCATCTCGGCCGGGGTGCGCAGGTGGTGCCGAGCGAACTTGCCGTTGAGAACCGGATGTTCGCCGGGGACCTCGCACTCCACGACGTCGTATACGTCGGTGAGCGCGTCGTCGTTGAAGGCCCGCTTGAACTCGGCCGGTGTTCGGGTTCTTCTCGGCGCGGGTCGGCGGGCGCAGCGCGGTCATCAGCTCCAGGCCGGTCGTGGCGGTGCTGCCGCGCGGTGTCGTCACCTGGGCCGCGTATACAGACCGAGGTAGCATGCGAGGCCGACCGGGTGCAGCGTCGGCAGCTGCGGGTCGGGCGCGGAACGGGCCGTTCGGGCGGCCCCTTGAACGCCGGCGGCAGCACGACGATGGTTGTCCGGCGCGTGCTCCGCGACCGGCATGGCCGCGCCGCCGCCGCATACACCGCGCAGTGACCGGGACGGGCGCGGTCGGCAGGCAGCCGAGGGGAGCGTCACGAGCAGGGCAGTGGTCTGCACTGACACCGGCAGCCGGCCTGCGCCACTATCGGCAGTCCGGGCGAACCGGGCGGTGTGCGGCGGAAGTTGGCCGAATTCGGCGGGCCGCGCGCACGGGCACGCTTGACTGGAGCACATGATCGACACGCACCACCCTCCGGCGCCCGGCGGCCCCGGCTTACCCCCATCGCCACGGCAGATCGCTGGAGCCCGCAGCGGTGCGCAGGCCGCAGGGGAGGCCGGTCCTCGGGCATCTGGTCCGGCAGATGGCGGATGCGGCCGACTGCCGGCTGCGGCGGTCCGCGAGCCGGTTCGCACATCCGGGCACCCCGCCAGGCTGTCAAGCGGGATACCGGCAGATGCTGAGGCGACCGCGGAGTTACCGGTCGGGATCGGCGAGCGGTTGGAGGCCCGGTTCGTCGACCAGGCGGGAAACGAACAGCGGATGCTGTGGCCGGACGCCGCACGTGGTGTCTGCTTGGAGGAGTGCGGCACGGCAAGCGGATGGCCCCGGGGTGGTGGTGGTCGGCTACCGACGGATGGCTGGTGCACTACGCGTCCGGGGTCATGCGGACCCAGGTGATGCTGCTGGACTGGGATCCTTCGGTCGTAGCCATAGCGTGCCGCCCGGTGGAACTGACCTGGCGTGACCGTGAGGGGGCCCGGGTGCGGCATGCACCGCATCTGATGGCCCGTCTCACGGACGGCAGGGGTCTACTGGCGGACTGCGCCGGGCACGGGGACATCTCGCCGCGCCTGGCCGCCCGGGCGGCGGTGATGGAGGCCGCGGCCGCGGCGGTGGGCTGGCAGTACCAGGTCCTGCGGCCCCCGGATCCGGTTCTGGCGGCCAATCTGCGCTGGCTGGCCGGGTACCGGCACCCCCGCTACAGGGGCGGAGAATTGGCCAGGCGCGCGGCCGAGGTCTTCCGGCGGCCGCTACCGCTGATCGAGGGTGTGCGTGAACTCGGCGATCCGGTCCAGGTCTTCCCGGTGGTCTTCCATGCGCTGTGGCACGGGGAGTTGTCGGCTCCCCTGGAGGAGCCCCTGCACGAGCGGGTGACCGTGACGGCAGGCAGCCCCGGCCGGGAGCAGGGGTGAGCGCCGTGGTGCTGGAGCCCGGAACACACGTGCGGTTCGCGAAGCGGACGTGGACGGTCGTCATGCTGGAAGGACCGTGCGTCAAGCTGATCGACGCGGACAACTCCGTCGCCACGGTCCTTGCGAACTTCCTGCTCGCCGACCCCGACTTCGAGGTGGTGGGCGCACCGCGGCGCCACGTACCGCCGTTCGGGCTCCTGGAGGAACTCCCGGAGCAGGTGCGCGAGCGCGCCTATGCCTGGGAGCGGCACGTGCGCGAGGTCGAGACCGGGTGCCCCGTCCCGGGACAGGACCAGGTGCCGCGCCCCGAGTTCGATCCGGCCCGGCGCACCATAGCGGAGCGGGAGGAGGCCAAGGCCGCCGAACTGACGGCGGCCGGGCAGCCGGCCAGTGCGGTGACGGTGCGGCGAATGCGCGCCCGCTACCGGGAGCACGGCCTGTGGGGGCTGGTGGACGGCCGGGCCGCCCGCCCGCGGTCGCCAGTAGGACGCGCCGATGAGCGAGTGGTCGCCGCGATCGAGCAGGCACTCCAGGCACAGAAGGAACGGTCGACCGGGACGCTGAGCCGGCTGCGGAGCACCGTCGGCTGGATCCTGGAGGACGCCCACGGCGCGGGGACGGTGAAAGTGCCGCCGGCCTCGACGTTCAACCGGCTGGTGCACGCCCTCGCGGACCGCCAGGGCCTGCTGGGAACCGCGGCGCAACGGCGAAGGCATTCCTCGCGGCCGGCTCCCCCGTTCACCCCGACGGTGGCGCTGCGGCCCGGCGAGCTGGTGATGCTCGACAGCACCCCGCTGGACGTGATGGTGGTCCTGGCCGACGGGGTCACGGGCAAGGCCGAGCTGACGATCGCCCTGGACGTGGCAACACGCAGCATCTGCGCGACCGTGCTGCGGCCAATGGGCACCGGATCGGTGGACGCGGCGATCCTGCTGGCGCAGATGGCGACACCCATGCGGATGCGCCCGGGATGGGAAGAGGCGCTGGCGCTGACGCGCTCGGTCATCCCCTACGAACGCCTGGTGTCATTGGACGCGCGGCTGGAGGGGGCGGCAGCCCGTCCGGTGATCATGCCGGAGACGGTGGTCGTCGACCAGGGTTCGGTGTTCATCTCCGCCTCGTTCACGGCGGCGTGTCAGAGCCTGGGGGTGTCGGTGCAGCCGGCGCCGCCGGCCAATGGCCCGGCCAAGGGGAACGTCGAGAGGATGTTCCGCACCATCGGCGCCCGGTTCTCGCAGTACGTGGCTGGCTACACCGGCTCGAACGTCACCGAGCGCGGCAAGGCCGTCGAGGACGAGGCGTGCTGGACCCTTCCCCAGTTGCAGGACCTGCTGGACGAGTGGCTGGTCACCGACTGGCAGCACCGCCAACACGCCTCACTGCGCCATCCGCTGGCGCCCAAGCTCCCGGTGTCACCGAACGAGATGTGGGCCGCGCTGGTCGGCGTGACCGGCTATGTCCCGGTGCTGCTGAGCGCGGAGAACTACATCGAGCTCATGCCGGTCAAGCGGCTGGGCATCAACGATTACGGCATCCGCTTCGACTACCGCACCTACGACCACAAGGTCCTCAACCCGCACCGCGGGTTCAAGTCGACAGCCTGGGACGGGATGTGGGAGATCCACCACAACCCCTACGACCCCCATCAGATCTGGGTACGGCTGCCCGACGGCTGGCAGGAGATCCCGTGGATCCACCGGGAGCGTGTCAGCCTTCCCTTCACCGACTTCACCTGGCGGCACATCCGCGCAACCGTCGAGCGCCGCAGCGACCGCGACGAGCACGAGCAGCATCTCGCCCAGGCCCTGGACCGCCTCCTGCGGCGGGCCGGCAACGGGGAAGGCACCCGCCGCGAACGGACCGTCGCAGCACGCGCCGGCGCCGCAGCATCGCTGGCCGGGCCCACTCCGCATCAGCCCGATCCACCCGGCCTACTCACGGCCCCGACCCTGTCCTACGGCCTGGTCGGCACCTTCACCCCACCTGGCCTCGACGAGCCCGACGGCGAGGAGGTGCCTGCGGGCGAGGAGTTCGAGGACGGCTGGGACGAGGACGACGACCCTTTCGGCTCACCGAATGATGCCGGCGGCGCTCCCGCCGGGCACGAACCACCACCCGGGCCGGCCGCGATCCCCCGCCCGTCCCGGATCTACGACGCCCTCCAGGAGGCAGCCCAGTGGTAACAGCAGTCGCCGAAGCCGGTCCCGTCCCGGACCAGGAGCAGCAGATGGCGGCGTATGCGCCGCCGACCACGCGGGAGGGCTGGCAGCAGTTCGTCGGCACTCCCCCGCTGCAGCCCCCGCCGGACACCAGCGAGGACTGGTCGCTGGAGGAACGCCTGGATTACCACTCCCGGTTCGTCGTCCTGACTACCCCAGCCATGGAGCGCATCTCGCTGTCGGTGCGGCGGCTGATGCTCCTCAACCGCCGCCAGCAGGGCACCGCCCGCCGCGGGCTGATCGTGTCCGGGCCGCCCACCACCGGCAAGACCACCACTCTGCTGGAAATGGGCCGCACCTTCGAGCTCGCCGAGCAGCGCCGCCACCCCGGGCGCACCGACCGGCTGCCCGTGGTGTTCCTGGCGGTGCCGCCCGCCTCCACCCCCAAGATGCTGGTCTCGGAGTTCGCCCGGTTCCTCGGCATCCCCATCGCGGTCCGGATGAACCAGGCGCAGATCACCGACGCCGTCTGCCACCTGCTGTGCCAGCTGGGCACCGCGCTGGTCCTCGTCGACGACGTCCACCTGCTCGACACCCGCACCCGCGCCGGCGCGGAGACGTCCGACCAGATGAAGCACCTCGGCGAGAGGATTCCCGCAACTTTTGTCTACGCCGGCGTCGACGTCGAGGCCTCCCCTCTGCTCAACGGGCCGCGCGGCGCGCAGCTCGCCGGTCGCTTCACCCTGGTCCGCAACACCGCCCTGTCCTGCGGCACCGTCGAACAGCGCGGGATCTGGCTGGACCTGGTCACCGCCATGGAAAACGCCCTGCGCCTGCGCCACCACACCCACGGCACCCTGGCCCGGCATGCCGACTACCTCCACCAGCGCACCGGCGGAGTCATGGGAAGCCTGTCCCACCTCATCCGTGAAGCCGCCCTCACCGCCCTCCTCGACGGCAGCGAAAAGATCACCAAACGGCTCCTGACCAGCATCCAGCTCGACATCCGCGCGGAACAGCAAGCCCGCCCGCCCCGAAAACGCCTCCCGCGCCCCCGCAACAACGGCACTGGATTCTGACGAGGCGGACCAGCGGTGAAGAAGACCACCAGCCCTTTAGTGGAACCTGCCGTCAGGGATGATTCGCAGCCACCACAGCGCGAGCAGAACGAACTCGCCCTGCACAGTCTGCCTTTGGGCGCGGTGCGTGTCGCTCCGCTGAACGGCGAGACGACGCTGTCGTTCATGAGCAGAGTCGCCTCCCGGTACAAGCTCACGGCCAAAGAACTCATCGGCGCGCTCGTGGACGTGGGACGGCGGCCCAACCTGTTCACGGTGCGGCCCGACGGAGAAGTGGCCTTCAACGCCGAGGCCCGGGCGGTGGTCGCCGCTTTCTGCCGCATGCCCGAAGAACACCTGCACCGTGCCCTGCCGGCCTGGGGCAGAGACGGCCCTTCGAGCAGGCTCGGGAACGGGCCGGCCGCCTGGGTCCGCACCGGAGCCACTATCCCGCCGACCGGCCCCGGATGCCGGGCCTGCACCGCGACCGCCACACGAGGCCGGGAAGAAGCACGCCGCTACTTGATGCCGCACGGCCGGGTATGCGTCAAGCACCAGTGCTGGATGCTGGAAACACCCGTCGTCGACGGGGCAACGGCGGGCCCCGGGCAGTTGGACCTACGGTATGTACCGCAGAGCGGGGCGGCCCAGCGCCGTCATGTACGGCTGCTGCGGCGCTCTGCGCACGCCGGCGAAGCGTTCACCGTGGCGCAGGCAATTATGGCTTCGTGGTGGGACGAGCCCTGGCTGGAAGAGATCCTCTGGCCCGATCGGCTGCGGCTGATGGCACCCGGCAACGACCTCGCTTGGCGTGCCGCGGCGCGGGATGCGGTGACCTATCCCGAAGCCGTCACGCTGGCCGCGGCCCTCGCCGACCCGGGCCTGCAGCAGCGGCTCCTCGATGACGCGGGGCGGCATCAGCCGCACGCGCTCGCCGATGTCCCCAGCCTCGTGGACGAACTGGCTCGGCGCCTTGAGCGGCCATGGATCGCCGGTCGCCTCAGCGCCATCACGACAGGCCCGCTGAACGCCTGGGTACGCGCCTGCGTACGCACGCAGGCTGGGCACAAGCCGAAGACACGCAGCATGTGGCACGTCTCCCCGCCCCACCGGCCCGCACCGATCACCCGGCTCCTGGCCGAAACCCAGCCCGTCGACGAAGCACCCGGGAAAACGGCGTCGGAGGAGTCGTCGGCCCCAGACGCGGCCGAGACCGCCAAGGGGTTCGCGCGCGGCCTACGCCACGCCCGCACCTACGCCACCGAACACGGCCACCTCTGCATTCCTTACCGGCACGAAAAGGACGGGTTCCAACTCGGCCTGTGGCTGGCCAACCAGCGCGCCGCAGGCCCTCAGCTCTCCCCCGAGCGCAGCCAGGCCCTGGCCGCTCTTGACCCGTGGTGGAATCCTGCGTGGAGCACGCTGTGGCAGCGCATCTATCTGCGCGCACGACGGCTGCTGGACTCAGGCACCGACATCAGACCCGAGCAGGGCTTCCCGGGCACCAGCGAGAATCTCGGCACCTGGCTGTACCGGCAGTGCCAGGTCTACAGCAGCCTCCATCCCCAGCAGCGCAGACTACTGGCACAGATCGGCATCAGTGCCGAAGCCGCCCGCCACGCACTGCCGCGGCGTCGCAACCTCGCCGAGGCCCGTGACCAGGGCCTGACCAATGCACGCGCCTACTGGAAGCAGCACGGGCACCTTTGTGCGAGCGCTGCTGATACGTACGCCGGCTTCCCCATCGGCAAATGGCTGACCAACCTCCGCGTACGCGCCCGACGCGGCATTCTCGATCCCGCCCTCATGCAGCAGCTGGACGCAATGGATCCGTGGTGGGCACCGCCCTGGCCCTCCGACTGGCAGCGAGCCTGCTACACAGTGCGCGATCTTGTCCGCTCCGGCCACCCCCTCGACCCCGAAAGCGCCTTTGCAGCCTTGGATGACGAACTCGGTCAATGGCTATACACCCAATGCGCGTCCTACCCCGGCCTGGCAGTGGAACAGCGCCGACAGCTCGCGGCCGTCGGACTGACTGAGCAGACTGTCGCAACCGCCCGCCCCAACCCCGCCACCCACAGGCCGTCCCTGGAGACCGGTCTCTACTACGCCCGCTCCTACGCGGCCCAGCACGGCGACCTCAACGCATCACCCTCCGACCGGCACGAGGGCTTCCCCATCGGAAAGTGGCTGGCCCGCCAAAAGCACCAGGCCAGCCTTCACACCGCCAAGTTCGCCGCGCCCTACCCAGCCGACCCGCTGCTGGCCGCCGTCGACCCATGGTGGAACCCACCCTGGAACGGGGACTGGCAGATCAACCACCGCGCCGCCCGCAAACTCGTCGAGAACGGGATCAAACTCCTCCCTGCACAAGGTTTCCCCGGCACCCCCGACTGGACTGGGCAGTGGCTCTACACCCAGTGCGTCGCCTACCAGAACCTCCACCCGGGGCAGCAACACAGGCTCACGCAACTCGGCATCACCAGCGCGAACTCCTGCACCGCACAGCCCCGTCGCGTCACCCAGCAAGCATCATTCGACACCGGCCTTGCACACGCCCGCTCCTACGCCGCCCGGCACGGACACCTCGCCATGCCCAAGAGCACGAACCACCACGGCTACCAGCTGGGCACATGGATCGCCCACCAACGCAAACGGGCCGCCAACGGCCGACTCCCCCACCACCGCGCCGAGGCCCTCGCCGTCCTTGACTCATGGTGGAACCCGCCCTGGGGCCTACCGTGGCAAATCACCTACCATGCCGTCAGAAACGACATCCACGGCCACGCTCTGAACGCGGCCGCAGGTTTCCCCGGACTCCCTCCAGCCGCCACCAGATGGCTGCTCACCCAGTGCATCAACTATGACGACCTCCACCCGGGGCAGCAGGAACTCCTGACCGGCCTCGGCATAACACCCCAGGACGCACACGCCGCCCGCCCCCGGCAGGAAACACGCACGCGCCGCCGAACCGGCACCAGCCGGTCGCGCCCCACAACCGTCTCCTCATCCATCGACGGCGGACTGCCCTACGCCCGCTCCTACGCACACACTCACGGCGGACTCGGCACCGCCCACTACACCACCGAACACGACGGATTCCCCCTGGGCTGGTGGCTGTACGAGCAGCGCAAACGCGCCGTCGCCCACCTACGCCGCACCGGCCGGCCCTGGCCCCACGACACGCAGCTCACCGCACTCGACCCGTGTTGGAACCCACCCTGGCGGGCCTCCTGGAACTACAGCTACCACCAAGCCCACACCCACCACACCGCCGGCCGCCCATTCCCTGGCACCACGACCAAGTGGATCCGCACCCAGCAACGCGCCTGGAACCAACTCCACCCCCACCAACAACACCTCCTGACCACCCTCGGCATCCACGGACCCGTACCCCTCATCAGCTACAACAGCCGCCCAACGAAGCTGACCGGCCAACCAATAGAACTGACCAACGGACCCACGGCCACCCCGAAGCAGGAACACCACAGCTCACAGACCCCACCCAGTCCCAGCCCGCAAGCAACGTCAAGCCGCTCGCCAACACAGAGCACACCGCCAGCCCCAACCAATCAACTGATCAGCCCAGCTCAACACACCGAACACCGATCAGATTGAACGAGCCACGACACGCGACCCCTCCCCCGTTCTGGGGGAGTCGGAGGAAGCCCGGCGCGGCCGGCGCCTGGCGCTCCTGCAGACCGCACTCCTGGAGCACGCCGCCGCGCACAACCTCCGCACGGTCATGACCTTCCACCAGAAGGTCGAGGAAGCCGCGGCGTTCGCGGAGAAGCTGCCGGAGACCGCAGCGGAGCTGTACGTCAACGATGCCTCCGATGAGGACCTGGCCGCCGCTGACAAGCTGCCGAAGTCCTCCATCGACGCGGAGTTCTACGAACTCGAGGCCGACCGCCACGTCCCGCCGGACCGGGTGTGGTCGGCGTGGCTGTGCGGCGACCACACCGTCGCCGAACGGCGCGAGAAGATCCGCCAGTTCGCCAACGGCATCGACGCGGCCGGGCGCCGGGTGCACCGCGCGTTCCTCGCCAGCGTTCGCGTGCTCGGGGAGGGCGTGGACATCACCGGCGAGCGCGGAGTGGAGGCCGTGTGCTTCGCGGACACCCGCGGCTCCCAGGTGGAGATCGTGCAGAACATCGGCCGCGCGCTGCGACTCAACAAGGACGGCAGCACGAAGGTCGCGCGGATCATCGTGCCGGTGTTCCTCCAGCCCGGCGAGGACCCGACCGACATGGTCGCTTCCGCCAGCTTCCGCCCCCTTGTAGCCGTTTTGCAAGGTCTGCGCAGTCATGATGAACGACTCGTCGAACAGCTCGCCTCCCGCGCGCTCACCAGCGGCAAGCGCAAGGTCCACCTCCAGCGCGATGAGGACGGGCGGATCGTCGGGGCCGGCGGCGAGGACGGCGAGGACCAGGAGCAGGACGACACCGACGCCGCTGCCGAGTCCGCCCTGCTGCACTTCTCCAGCCCGCGCGACACGGCGACGATCGCGGCCTTCCTGCGCACCCGGGTCTACCGGCCGGAGTCGCTGGTGTGGCTGGAGGGCTACCAGGCCCTGCTCCGCTGGCGGAAGGAGAACGAGATCACCGGCCTCTACGCCGTTCCCTACGACGTCGAGGTCGAAGTCGGGGCGACGAAGGCGTTTCCGCTTGGGCGGTGGGTGCACCAGCAGAGGAAGGCGCTGCGGGCCGGGGAGCTGGAGGAGCGGCGCAAGGTCCTCCTGGACGCGCCGGAGGCTGGGATGGTCTGGGAGCCCGGTGAGGAGGCGTGGGAGAACAAGCTCGCCGCGCTCCGGTCCTACCGGCGGGCCACCGGACACCTCGCCCCCCGCCAAGACGCGGTCTGGACCGACCTCGCCGGCGGCGGCACCGTGCCGATCGGGCAGCACATGGCCAACCTTCGGAGGAAGTGCGCGAAGAACGGCCTGGGCAAGGACCCGGAACGGGCCGCCGAGCGCGCGGCGCAGCTGACGGAGATCGACCCGGACTGGAACTGCCCCTGGCCGCTCAACTGGCAACGCCACTACCGGGTGCTCGCCGACCTGGTCGGGCAGAACCCGGGCAGCAATCACCCGCGGCAGCTCTCGGCCCTGGAGGAGGCCAAGCGCAACGGCGGCCGCATCGTGGCGGTGAACCCGTTGCCGGAGGCCGGGCTGCGGCGTTTCAAGAACCCGCAGAAGCCGCGCGGGATCATGGGACGGGGCACCCAGATCGCCGACCGCTTCCTGCACATCAAGCCGGGCGGCGACCTGGCCCTGTTCCAGGCACTGAACCGGCTGCTGCTGGAGGCGGAGGACGCCCGTCCCGGCACCGTCCTCGACCACGACTTCATCGACGCCCACACCTCCGGCTTCGAGGAGTTCGCCCGGGAGGCCCGCACCGTCGACTGGGACGACGTCCACGCGGCGACGGGCCTGACCCGCGAGGAGATCGAGAAGGTCCGCGACGAGGTCCTGAAGAGCGAACGCGTCATCGTCTGCTGGGCGATGGGCATCACCCAGCACAAGCACGGCGTGCCCACCATCCGGGAGATCGTCAACTTCCTGCTGCTGCGGGGCAATCTGGGGCGTGCCGGCACGGGCGCCTGCCCGGTGCGCGGCCACAGCAACGTCCAGGGCGACCGCACCATGGGCATCTGGGAGCAGATGCCGGACAGCTTCCTGGACGCCCTGCAGAAGGAGTTCGGCTTCGATCCGCCGCGCCCGCACGGCCTGGACTCGGTGAACTCGATCAAGGCCATGCTGGAGGGCCGCGTCAAGGTCTTCCTCGCCCTCGCCGGGAACTTCGTGCGCGCCGCGCCCGACAGCGAGGTCACCGAGAAGGCGATGCGTGCGTGCCGGCTGACCGCCCACATCTCCACCAAGCTCAACCGTTCGCACACCGTCTGCGGCGACACCGCGCTGATCCTGCCGACGCTGGGGCGCACGGAGCGTGATGTCCAGGCCGACGGCGAGCAGTTCGTCACCGTTGAGAACTCCATGAGCGAGGTGCACACCTCCCAGGGGCGGCTCGAACCGGCCTCGCGCATGCTGCTGAGCGAGGTCGCCATCCTGTGCCGGCTCGCCCGGCTGACGGTCGACGGCAAGGGGGACATCCCCTGGGTCTCGTTCGAGGGCAACTACCACACCATCCGCGACCGCATCTCCCGGATCGTGCCGGGCTTCCACGACTTCAACGCCCGGGTGACCCGTCCGGGAGGCTCCCAGCTGCCCAACCCGGTCAACGAGGGCGTGTTCCGCACCGAGACCGGCAAGGCCCGGTTCACCCGCAACGAACGGGTGGTCCCGCGCGCCCCGGAAGGGCACCTGCTGCTGCAGACCCTGCGCTCGCACGACCAGTGGAACACCGTGCCGTACACGAACAACGACCGGTACCGCGGTATCCACGGCAGCCGCCACGTGGTCCTCGTCAACCCGGCCGACCTGTCCGGACTCGGCCTCGCCCAGGGCGATCGCGTGGACCTGGTGAGCGTCTGGGAGGACGGCACCGAGCGCCGGGCCGAGAACTTCGAGGTCGTGTCCTACCCGGCCGCCAAGGGCTCGGCCGCCGCCTACTACCCGGAGACGAACGTCCTGGTGCCGCTCGACAGCGTCGCCGACATCAGCAACCAGCCCACGTCGAAGGGCATCGTCGTCCGCCTCGAAGTCGGCGGTGAGGGAGTAGTCGGCGGTCCGCACGGCCTGGTGCAGAGCGACGGGAAGGTGCGGGCGGTGGCAGACCAAGGTCAGGTGGATACCGGTGAGGGCATGTAGCTGCAGGAGGCGCATCGCGCGACGGGCGGTGAGGCGGTGGGCGCGCGGGACGGTCAGCCGGTTCACGGGCAGGGCCGCGATCCAGGCGGTGGCGGCTTCCCAGGCGGGCTGACGGCCGGCAGGGAAGCGGCCCGGGAGCAGGGGCGGTTTGCCCAGGGCGGCGAGAAGGTCGTGGGCGAGGCCGGTTTCACTGGTGGTGCCCGGGCCGGGGTGCGGGGTGATCCGGCCGGACGGCGGATGGTGGGCGGCCAGGGCGGTGTGCGTGTGGATCGCGTCGTCACCTGCATCGATGACCACAGTGACGGGCGGCGGTGGCACAGCGGACGGCATGGCGGCGCGGTCGTCAGGCGAGGCGGCTGAAGGCCCAGCGCAGCAGCTCCTGGTCGACGCGGGGGCGGCCGGTGCGGGTCAGGGCGGTACGGTTGTGCGCGGTCAGCTGGGCCCAGGCCCGGAAGTTGCCGTGCGCGGCATGCTGGTCGGCGAAGGTGATGTCATCGGGGTCGGCGCCGTCGGCCCAGACCGGGTGAAACAGCGGGATGGCCTCCAGGACCTCACCGGGGGTGAGACGGGGAAGTGCTGCCAGATGAAAATGCGGGAGGACAGCATCGGCTCGCGGCGCAGCACGGTGTGGCAGCCCTCGCCGCCGACGAAGATGATCGCGGGCTGGGTGGAGGGTTCGTCCCACAGATAGCGGAAGTGCTCGAACGCCTCCCCATTGAGCCACTGGGCCTCATCCACGAGGAAGGTGCGGGGGCGTTCGGCCAGGGCCGTCTTCAGCAGCCGGTCGAACTCACTGGGGTGGCGCGGCGGTTCACCGGCCAGGTCGAGCGCGGTGAACAGTTCGTAGCGCACCGCGCGGGCGGTGGGACGGGCACGGAAGGTGATCTTGCGGACGTCCTCGTGCGGCTCGAGGCCGCGCAAGCAGATGTTGACGGCGAGCGTCTTGCCGAAGCCGGCGCCGCCGTGGATGCACATCATGGCACGGGCAGCGACGGTGTCGGATGTTCTCCCGGGCGCCGAGCAGGGCGCGGGTGGTGACCACAGACGCATCGGGCAGATCGACGTACTGGTAGGTGGCCGCGGTCACGAGGCGTCTCCGTCTTCAGCAGGGTCTGCGGCCCGTGCGGGCGGGCAGTCGGGGGCAGGTTCCGACGGGGCGGGAGCAGGCCGACCGGATGTGGTCCGGGTGGCGAGGGAGGGCGGGGTACGCCAGTCGGCCGGGGGCGCGGCGGGCGGGATGAGGTCCGGCAGCGCCAGCTTCGAGGCGTCGGTGTGCTCGACGGCGGCCAGTTCACGCCCGGCTTGAGCGGAGGTGAGGGCTCCCAGCCGTTGGGCCGGCCCGGCCGTGGTGGTCGGGGCGAAGTGCTGTCGGCGCAGCGTCTCGGCGGCTTTCACCTGCGCGCGCAGACGTCGGGCACGCTCCGCACGGGCTGTGCGCAGGGCCTTGAGTTGTTCGGGGGTGGCCGCGTCCGCGAGGTGCGCGGGCCCGAGATACTTGCCGCTCGCGTCACAGATGTCGATCTCGTGATCGTGGTGCGGCATGTAGCGCACGGTGACGGTACGGCCGGCCTGGCCGGTCATCCATGGGGCGATGTAGGTGCGCCCGCGCCACCGCACGCCGTGGCTGGTCAGCTTCCGCGGGCGGCCGTCGTCCTCCAGGGTGAACGTCCACAGGTCGGCCGCGGGAACATCGGTGACGGGAGTCGGATCGGCCTGCCATGCCTCAAGCGGCGTGCGGCCGGACAGCGCCTTGGGACGGTGCTCGGTGTTCCACCAATGTGTCCAGCCCAGCACCTCCGCGGTGAAGTCCTGAAACGACATGGCACCGGCTTCCGGCGTGCGGCCCGCGCCTTTGCGTCGCCGGCCGGAGCGGGGCTTGGTGAGGGTATAGCCGGGCAGGGCCGCGAACAGCATCCGGTCGACGGCTCGGTTGAGGTTCTCCACCGTGCCCTTGAGATGGGGGCTGTAAGCGGGAAGGTCCTTCACCGTCATGCCCATCGTGCCGAACGCGGCGGTGACGGTAGTCGACAGGAAGTCCTTGCCCCGGTCCACCCGCACCTGCTCGGGTGTCCCTCCCGCGGGGCCGTAGGGCTCCTCACGCAGCGCAGCGGCGCGCAGCGCGGCCAGCACGGAGGCGCGGGAAGGAACGCCAGGGGTGACCGCGGTGCCGGTGATGACTTTGGTGGCGGTGTCGATTGAACCAGGTCACCCACGGGCGCACCAGGTCACCGTCGGCATCGACCAGCAGCGGTGCCTGCACATGATCGGCCTCCCATACGTAATTGCGCCAGGAGGCCGCCCGTTTGCCGAAGACGTCGTGCGCGCGTGCCGCATCCGGCCCCGCCGCAAGACCGGCCCGCTCTCCCGCGGTGAGATCACGACGCACCGCGCGCAGGAACGTCGACAACGACGGCACCGGGTCCAGCAACGGCACCGCAGCCGGTGGGGCGCCCGCGGGAGAAGCCGCGGAGTCATACGCCGCCGTCGGCTGCCCTTCACGGCCACCGGTCTCGGCCCGGGCCACCAACTGGCGGTGGACCGCAGAAGCGTTGCCGTGCCAGTACGCCAACAGCACCCGGATCTCCCTGGTGATCTCGAACCGGTCACCGCTGCGTTCCCCGGGGCGGATCGCGGCCTGAGGCGACCGTGAGGCATCAGCCAACCACCGCCACACCGTCCGCTCCGACACCCCCAGGCACTCCCCGGCCAAGCGCACATGCTCCCGCGACAGCCGCCGCTCGGCGCGCAGTGCCAGCAGACGACGCACCGCCGGCGCCCGCAACGCCGTCAAGGACTCCTCCCCCAGCACACCAGCCGGATCCTCAGGCGGCGCCATCGACTGCCCGCCCACGCCGTGCCCCATCACATCCGCTTCCATAGAGCGCGCCTTCGTTCACCTCGTCGGAACAGGTGAAGGCCCCGTACACGAGCCCTTCGAGCAGCGCGGACCGTCACGGGTAGGGGCCAAGACGCGTGCAGGCCTGCTCGATCAGCTTCCACTCCACACGCTTTGCGGGGCCGCGCTCGCGGGCCGCGTAGACATGCGGCGTGATCTTCGCCCAGGTACGGAGATTGCCGTGCGCCATCTGCTCGTCCGCCCGGGCAAGGTCGTCTGGGTCCGCCTGCGCCCACACGGGATGGAACAGAGTCAGCGTCTGCGGCACTTGAGACGGCTCAAGCCGGCCGACCTGGTGCCAGGTCAGCACTCGCGAGCGCAGCGCCGACGCGCGGGCCAGGGCCCGCTCGCTTCCGGCCCCGCACAGCACCAGCGCCGCCGCACAGCCCGGCGCGTCCGACAGCTGCCGCAGATAATCCAGCAATGGCGGCGTCAGCCGCTGGGCGTCATCGATAAACAGCACACCCGGCTCGGCCAGTGCCCGCATCAGAGCCTGGCTAGCCGGTCCGGCCCGGTGTGGCAGCGCCCCCGACGGCAACCCGAGCGCTTCACACAGCGAGGCCCGCAGCTGCGGCAGACCGGGCGCCACTCCGGCCACCGCCCGCCACACCGGCACCCGGCCGGGCAGAAGATGCAAAGCCTGCTCGACGGTGACCGTCTTCCCCCGGCCCGTGTCCCCGTACACACAGCACATCCCGCGGGCCGCGACCGTATGCCCCGCAGCCTCCGCCACACCGGCCACCTGCCGTGTGGACACCAGCCGGGCCTCCGGCACGTACAACCCGCACACCGCCGCCCCGCGCCCCCGCCTCCACGGCGCTTTCCGGCACCGGCACGTCGGCGGGCGGCCCGTCGACAACAAGCGGACCACCCGCCCCGTCCACGAGCCCCAAATCCGCCAGCGCCCGGTCATACCGGCTCGGCTCCAGCCCCACCCTGGCCCCTGCCGGACGGGCCACCTCAAGAACCCGGCCCGCCCCCAGATCCCGCTTGATCACGCGGTGCAGCGTCGGCAGCGAGGGCACGCACTCCGCGCCCCACCCCTCCAACGCCCCCTCTTCCTGGGTCCGGAGCATCCTGCGCCGCAACTCCGCTACATTCCCGCCCGCCTCCCCGAGGACCTCCCACAAGGCGTCGCTCAGCGAAAACCCATCCTGCCGCGGCCGCGCCTCACACAGGAACAGCCAAGACCATGACAGCCAGCAACCAACCTGCTAACCGCCCCACAACATCCGCTTGGTCACCCCATGACAGCAACCACCATCCCCGTCCACACCCACTACCAGGACATCCACGCCACGATCCCGCTGACGCCCATCCGCTGCCACCCCAACGCCCAATCACAGTGACGCGCCACGGTCACGTCAGGGGGCTATAGGCGCTCGCTCTCGTGCGCACGCCCCCCGTTTTGCCCCTTCACTCCCTATAAGCCCTGGAACCGCCGATGCCTCTCCCGCTTCATATCGGTGTGTCAGTGAACCAACGAACTTCGTTCGTGCTCGTGTTGAACGCGAACCTGCGGCGCCAGGGAGGGCCACTGGTGGCTCTGCTGGTGGCCGTTCTGGTGGCCTGGATCTACGAGTACCAGGTGTACAGGTGGGCGTCCTGGCCTGAGGACCTGACCTGGATCGATCTCTACGATCCCGACGGTACGGGTGCCAGAGTGGCCACCGGGGCGGTCGCCGGGCTCCTGGCGGGGTGGCAGGGCGGAGCGGAGGAACGCAACGGTGCCCGCTGGATGGAGGGCACATCCGTGCGAGGGCCCGTCTCGCACCGGCTGATGGGCCTCGCCTCGGGGGTGGTGTGGCCTCTGGCCGGGTACCTCCTGGGCATGGCAGCGGTGCTGGTTTGGCCGCAACCGGTGCAACTGTCAGGCCGCATTCCATTGGACGCGATGAGCGTCGATGCCGCGTTCATCGTCGCCGTCTCATGCATCGCCTACCTCTTGGGCCAGGCAATTCCGCTTCGGGTGGCCCCACTGATCCTCGGCCTCGCGGCGATGTTTCTAGGGGCAATCTGGGGGTTCCTCTTTGGGATCCACCTGACCTACACAGGGGACCCAATCCCTCGGCAGGTGGTTTCCTGGGCACCGCCCACGCCACCCGTGTGGCTGCCGTGGTGCCGGGCCGTCCTGGTCACCGCTCTGGCGGCGGCCGCCGTGCTCCTGTCCGCCCGCCGCTGGAAGTCGGCGGTGGCCTTGGCCGTGGTGTCCGTGACGGGCGTGCTCGGGCTGAGCATGACACAGCCGGGCGGCTACGAGGCATCCGCCCTCAGTTCGGTCGAGGTCCGCTGCCGGGGGCACGCGCCCGCCGTCTGCATCTCGGCTCCGTACGAGAAGCAGCGTCCGCAGCTGGAGCGCATTGCAGGACAGTTGTCTGAACGTCTGAAAGGCGTCCACGGGATACCCACCCACTACGTATGGACGGACGATGCAAATCTCTGGGAAGCGGGGGGTGTTGCCGGTTCCTCTTGGGCAATCCCTGTCGATCAGCCTGACCTTGAGCGGCTGGCCTCCAAGATCGTCTCAGTTGGAGATTACTCCAGGTCCTGGCTGCGGGAAGTCTGCGACTACTCAGCGTACACGAGCGAGTACCCATCGTATACAGCGGAAGACGCCGCGGTGTTCGACTGGCTCGCCTCGTGTAACCGGAGCTCCTTCGGATCCCAGCTGGCGGCTCTTCCCGCACCCGAGCGCACTGCCTGGCTGAACCGGTATTTCGCAGCCACAAAGCGCGGAGCCTCCCCGCCGCCCATCCCGACCCCTGGCGAAAGGTAGACATGGCAGTTTCATCAATTCGTCTTCCCGCGTGGCTGCGAGCCGTGCCCGGACTGCGATGGCCCTGGCTGCTGTCGGTAACCGGAGTGTGCTCTGCAGCGGCAGGGATCGGCACCATGGCGGGCGAGGAAGAATCTCTGCTCTGGCTGCTCTCGCTCGCTCCCCTGCTGCCGCTGTTGTGGGTGGCGGCTAGCTACGGCGGCAAGGCCGACCCCTTCGCTCCCGTCATCCGCAGTACGCCGGCTGGCGGCCTTCGACTGCTGCTCCTGCGCACCGGAGCAGTACTCGTCATCAGTCTTCCGCTGCTGCTCGCCGCGGCACTGGTCGGCGTGGGCGTCTCGGCGTGGGCGGCAGCCTGGCTGGTACCCAGCCTCACCCTGACGCTCGCCGCACTGGTCCTCGGCTCATACATCGGCTGCCTTCTCAGCGCGAGCGTGACCAGCGCAGGGTGGGCTGTGCTGGTCGCTGCACTCTGGCAGCTGGACATGCGGAAGGACAGTCAGGTCCGCTCACCCGAAATCGTCCTGCTTCATGTTCTGAAGAACCTCCTGGACGCCAGCTCGCAGCTGATCTGGACCGTGGCCGCCAACGTGCTGGCAGTCCTGCTGCTGCTTCGCCGTCATTCTTTCAACGATGTGAGGTCCAGGTGATCAGTGCAACTGGACTGACTGTACGCCACCGTCGTACCACCGCCATTGACAGCCTCGATCTGGAACTCGGGCCAGGTGTCCACGCGCTGCTCGGCCCCAACGGCTCAGGAAAGAGTTCCCTGCTGCGTGTCCTGGCGACAGCCTCAGGTGCGGTGGAGGGTGAACTGAAGCTGTTGGACCGGGACCCGAGACGTCCTTCCGCACGACTGGAGATCCGGCTCCGCCTGGGGTACCTGCCTCAGACATTCGGGATGTTCCGCGGTTTCACCGTCAGGGAATGCGTGAGTTACGCGGCATGGCTGAAGGACATGCCCAGCCTCAGCACACCCCGGGCCGTTGAACGCGCGGTGGAGCAGGTGGGGCTGACCGAGCGCATCGACCACAAATACCGCACACTGTCTGGCGGTATGCAACGCCGGCTCGGCATAGCCCAGGCACTAGTCAACAGTCCCAAGCTGCTACTTCTCGACGAGCCCACCACCGGTCTCGACATTCAAGAACGTGAACGCTTCTACGCCCTCATGCAGCAGTTGGGCAGCACCACCACGGTGGTCTTGTCCACACATCTGATGGAAGACGTCACTTCCTGCTGCGAAACCGCCGTGATCCTCCACTCGGCCAGCAAGCTCTTCCAAGGAAGCCTCCAACGACTACATGAAGCCGGCGGCTACTCCGCCATCGTCCCAGATACGCCTTAGCAATCATGGGCTATAGCCAGCCGCGAGGAAGCTTCCCCGGGCTGCAATCCCATCCGTCCAGCGCACACCAGCGGCCCGAGGCTGACCCGCCGCTCGAAAACCGCCGACTCGAACCCGGCGTCGCCCTGGAAGGTCGCCGAATCGAACCGAGCGTCGCCGAGGCGTGCGTGTCCGGAGGCAGGGTCGTGGAGGGCGTCGAGCAGGGTGTTGAGCAGGCGTTCGGTGAGGGGGGTGCCGCGGTGGTCGATGTCGCTGCCGGGAGTCAGGGCACTGCCGGACGCAGTCCAAGGAAGCGAGTAGAACCGGCGGCACTTCCGCAGGCGGCGAGGCCTGACCCATCCCATGCTGCGCCCCGGCCGGACGACTCCCCGGCCGGGGCGCGGCCGTTTCCCACCCGTCGCTTCCGCGACTGCTGGGCGGTACCACAGCGATGAGGCCCGCACCAAGTCAGCGCTGGACTTTCGGAGTTCGGGGAACTCGTCAGTTTGTCCCGCGGGACAGCTTGGGTGTCCCGTTAGGTGAAGTGCCGCCCCTGGGCTCGGCAAAGTGATGCGCATGGACGGAATCCCGGGGCCGAAGCCGCCCCCCATCGACGGGCCCAAGTCGCCCCCCGCTGACTCACCCGAGCCGAAGAGGGAGATCAAGAACGATGATTCAGCCGACTCCGCGAAGGAAGGCCGGGCCGCCGCGCCCGCGCCGGAGTTCGCTCAAGAGGCAGGGAAGGCAGCCGTCAGCGGGGCGGCTTCCGGCGCGATCCGCGGGCTCATCGACTGGCTCCGCCACACCTTGGGAGGAGGTGAAGGCGACGGGGTGGGTTCCTAAGATCGGGGACTTCAAAGGACTGACTCAGGAGGACTGGCACGACTACGTCCTGTCCGCGCACAGGGCGTACGGCAAACCCTCCCCCCGCGAGATCGCGAGGAACGCCAAGAAGTACGACAAGCGGTACGCCATCGGCAAGACCACCATCCACGAGACCCTGCGCGGACGCTGGCCCACCGCGCAGACCGCCTACCGTCTCGGCCTCGGCATCGGCGGACCCGACCTCGCCCCGCAGTTCCGGAACGGGTGGTTGGCCGCCGACGGCAAGATGCGCATGGAGATCCACCGCCGGAAGATGAGCCACGTTCGGGAGAGGCTGCACCGCTACGAAGACGACGAAGAAGGGGAGTGGTGGGAAGGCGAGCGCCAGTGGAGGTGGCACAAGCAACGGGAGCAGGTGAAGCGAGAGAAGCGTCGCACAGTCGCCGTACTGATGATCGCCGTACCGGTGATCGCACTCGTGTTCACGGGGTTCTGGATGTACTACCGCTGAGTCGGGTGGTGGTCCTGCCGAAGGAAGCGGCAAGACCACCACGGTCACCTTGAGGCCGTTCTCTTACGCTCTGTCCTCCCCCACCACCTACACCGACCCCACCGGCAACAACCCCCTCATCGCCGGCTGCATCATCGGCGGCGTCGTCGACGGACTCGACTGGCTCACCCAGCGCCTGTCCGGCCGCAAAGTCAACTGGGGCCAAGTCGGACAATCAGCCGCCCTCGGCTGCCTCGGCGGCATGCTCGGCGCCGGCATCGGCGCCAAGGCCGCCAGCCGAGTCAGCTGCACCTCCCCCAACAGCTTCACCGGCGACACCCGCCTCCAGCACGGTGCTTTGTGTACTCGGCGGACAGCACCTCACCCTCCCGGTGAGCCGGGCCCTGCCGCCAGGCCGCCCCGGCTGCAGGGCACTTGGTCTCGATCTGCACCTCCGGGGCGCGGCGGCAGGACCTCGATGCATTCCCGCAGCGCCTCGATCCCCCAGGCAGTGCGCGCGCCAACCGCGCTCCAGACCCGGTTCCGCGGCCACGTAGAGCCCAGGGCGGCGGCCCCAGCCCGTCGCTGCCGCGGCAACCGCTGCCCTGCGGTACGGCCGGCCCGGCCGGGCCGCCTCCCTGGCACGCCGACCATGCGGGCAGATGCGGCAACTGTGTTGCGTGCGGGCCTGTGCAGGCGGGTGGCGTCCTGAGGGGGCGAGGGGGTGGACGCCAGAGCAGGGTGGGCGTGAAGCAGGGCGGGGTGCGCTTGCGGCTGTTTCTCAGCGGACTTTGAGGGCTGTCTTAAGGGTTCTTGAAGAAGACCTTCGAACAAGGGTTTGCGGCCTGGGCGGGTTCTAGGCTCTCGAGCACCCCCCACAGGGTCCGGTGGCCGCGATCGCGGCCACCGGGCACAGGGGGCGCGTCAGCCGACCGAACAGACCGAGGTGTCCTTACATGGGTTCCCGCCGAGCCGCCCGCCCCTCCCGCTCGAACGCCCGCCGCCGCAGTGGGCCAAAGAGGCGCGGTCCCGCGCTGGCCATGGGAGCCGTCGCTGCGATCGCGGGCGTCGGGATCACCGTGGCCGTCGTCAGCGGTGAGGACGGCGACGCCTCGGAGCGGGTGGTCGCGGACGGCGCGGACCAGGCGCCGGGCGCCCAGGGTGCCTCTGGCGGGGCGGCGCCGGAGGCTTCCGCTTCGGCGCGTGCGCGTGCGAACGCCACGGCGAGCAGCTCACCGAGCGCGAAGCCGAAACACAAGCAGAAGCGGAAGCAGTCGGCGAGTCCCTCCCCCGGTGCACGGAAGACGACCTTTCCCACATCGATGCCACTCGCGGGGACCGCGGCGAAGAGCGGCAGCGGGACGGCGGGCGGTTCCGGCGGTGTGCGGCCGGGCGGCAGCAGGGCGGACTCCGGGTCGGAGACGGGGACGGGGTCCGGTGGCGGGCCCGAGGCGCAGGTGCTCGCGCTGGTCAACAAGGAGCGGGCCGCGGCAGGATGTGCACCGCTCACAGCGAACGACCGGCTCACCCGGGCCGCCGACGACTACAGCGACGTCATGGCCCGCAGCGGCGTAATGTCCCACACCGGCCCCGACGGCTCGACGATGACCACCCGCATCGAGGCCGCAGGCTACGAGTGGTCGACCCTGGGCGAGAACATAGCCCAGGGCCAGGCGGATGCCGCCTCGGTGATGAAGTCCTGGATGAACAGCCCCGGACACCGCGCGAACATACTCAACTGCTCCTTCAAGGAACTGGGCGTGGGCGTCCACTTCGGCGACGGCGGCCCCTGGTGGACCCAGGACTTCGGCGCCGGCCGCTGACCCCACGCCCCCCATGGCCGCCAGGCCCGCCGGCGTCGGTCACTTGCCCCGCTCGCCTCCATACGTGAGAACGGACAGCACTTCGACACCGGTTCAACAGACACCGGACGGCCGACGCAGGGCCGCAATGTTCACCCGTCTCGACAGCACCCCGGTGCCTGCCCCGCGACGGCTGGGCACCGCACGGTCAGCGAAAGGACTGCACTGCGCAGAGCGCGCCGATCGCGCTGGCGAGGGCGCCGAGCAGAAGCCGGAGGGCCCTCTCAGGCAGGTGCGGCTGGAGGCGTGCCCCGAGGTAGCCGCCCAGGAGACCGCCGGCGCCGCAGGAAAGGCCCAGCAGCCAGTCGGGGGCGACGCGGCCAGTGGTGGCCAGGGAGAGCAGCGCGTAGGTGGCCGCGCCGACGATGGAAGTCACGAAGGTGGAGGCCAGGGCGGCGGGTGCGACGGCCGCGACCGGTACGCCGCGGCCGACCAGGATCGGGCCGAGCAGCGAGCCACCCCCGATTCCGTAGATGCCGCCGGCTACACCGACAGCCAGGGCCGGCGACGTCGTCGCGCGGGGCGAAGGCTGGTGCCCCGCGCGAGGTGGGGCCGGGCGTACCGTCCGCAGCCACAGCCACAACCCGAGCGGCAGCAGCAGCACCGCTACGAGGAGGCGGAAGATTCCCGGGCCGGGAACAGCGCGGACGCGGATCACGGCCCCGATGACGACGCCCGGAACAGTACCCGCGATCAAGAGCCGGGTCAGCAGTCCGCCGAACTGTCCGGCCCGCCCGAAGCGCACGAGTGCACCGGGGCCGGCCACAACGTTGTAGAGCAGGTTCGTCGGTGTCACGGCCGGGCTGGGCACACCCAGCACACTCACCTGCACGGGCAGCAGGAAAACCGCGCCGGAGACACCCACGGGCACGGTGACGACGGAAATCAAGAACCCCGCGGCGAGACCGAGCAACGCCCACGACCACTCCACGTTCGTCCCCCTCGACACTGTCCAACCGGCACCCGAAACAGGCACCGGACCAGACGCCTTCCGCTCTCGAGACCACCGACCCCGCCCCGATCCAACCACCTCCCACAAGGCGAACCACCGCCGCCCCAACACGCGAACAAAACCACCGCTCACCGCCCCGGCCGCAGACCGGACCCCACTCCCCCCGGCGGCCCGCGCCGGCCGCCGCTGCCGGCGCCGGCCGCCGGCCCAGGTCACTGCTCTGCGCCGCCGCTCCCGGCCGTGTCGGCCCGCGCGAACGACACCCGCACCCGGACGCCACAACCGCCCCCGCGTAACCGCCAGCTCGCCATCGCCCGCCCCGAGGCCCCGGCCACGATGGCTCTTCTCCAAGGCAAAGGCGACCCGGAACAAGGACGAGACCGACTCCGCGGCGGCGTGCCACTGCCCGACGCCCCGGCACGCGCCTGGCTGACGGACACGATCAAAGTGATCGCCAACCACCCACGGCTTCGCCGGCTCCTTCGGCACCAGCCGAACGCAAACGGCAAAACACCGCAGAGACCCGAGTCCCGGGAGCCGGGTCATGGTGAAGAGACGTTCGACACTCCGGGGCCGGAAGAACTTCCCACCGCACCCCACGTAGTGCGCCAGCACCGGAGGCCCCCCTCAGTTCGCCCCCAGCCCGAACCGACGCTTGTACGCCGACGGCGTGATACCGGTCTCGCGGCGCATCAGCGCGCGCAGATTGGCAGCGGTCCCAAGCCCGCTGCGTCGCGCGACTACCTCGAACCGGGACTCGCCTCGCTCAATCAACCGACACGCCAGAGCAAGCCGTTCACCCGTCAGCCACGCCAGCGGCGTCGTGCCCAGTTGCGCCTGGAAGCGGCGATGCAGCGTCGCCGGACTGACCGCAGCACGCGCCGCAAGGCCGGACACCGTGAGCGGTGCGTCCAGCCGTTCCTGCGCCCATGCCAGGACAGGCGCCAAGGACTCATCCGGCAGGTCGGGCACGGGGCGCTCGACGAACTGCCGCTGCCCACCATCCCGGTGCGCCGCGAAGACCAGCCGTCGGCTCACCGAGTTGGCGATCTTTGCGCCGTAGTCACGCCGGACCAGATGCAGCCCGAGATCGAGCGCGGCTGCACTGCCTGCCGCGGTGAGGATGTCACCGTCGTCCACGAACAGCACGTCTGCTTCGAGCCGGACGAAGGGGTAGCGGGCCCGGAAGGAATCCGCCCACTGCCAGTGCGCGGTGGCCCGGCGCCCGTCGAGGACGCCCGCCTCGGCCAGTGTGAAGGCGCCGCTGCAGAAGCCGACCGGGCGCGCACCGCGGGGCCTGTGCCCGGCGGACGGCCTCGAGCACGGCGGGACGACGGGGCACCTCTATGTCCGGCCGGTTGGGGACGATCAAGGTGTCCGCCGCGTCGGCCGCTTCCAGGCCGGCGACTCCAGTGAGCGTGAAGAATCCGTCTCGCATCAGGGTGCGGGGCTCGGGCGAACAGAGCCTGAAGTCATAGAGATCACGGCCGATCTCCGGTCTGCGCAGACCGAAGACCTCGGTGGCGCAGCCCAGCTCGAAGGGGTTGGAGTTCTCGTCCACGATCACGACGACCCTGTGCACACCCGCCGCGTGAGCTGCGTGCGAGGATTCTTTCACCATGTGCGATTTCCAGCACTCACGGCGGCCATGCCAAACGGCTCAGGATGAACCCATGAGCAGCGAACCCATCCCCCTCAGAAGGGCTCTGGCCTCCTTCGATGCCCTGTGGAGCCCCCGCATCGTCCCTCACGTCAACGACTACGACGTCCGCATCGCCAAGGTCGAGGGCGAACACATCTGGCACGTGCACGACGACACCGACGAGTTCTTCCTGGTACTCGATGGCGAGCTGCGCATCTGCCTGCGCGAGCCCGACGGGCAGCGCACGGTCCTGCTCCCGCAGGGGGCGGTCTTCACCGTCCCCCGAGGCACAGAGCACAAGCCGTACGCTCCCTCCGGCGCCGCCATCCTCATGTTCGAGCCCACCGGGACACCGACCGTAGGCGATCGCCACGACGAGATCCCAGAGCACGTCGACTCATCAACCGGACACGCACTCAGCACCTGACCCGACAGGCTTCGCCAGGCGCCACTGTTCATGGTGTCAGCCTGCCACCGGGTCGGTTACGTTCGCCGACTGCCCGTCGCTGGCCACAGGCACCCCACCATCGGGCACCGGTCACTGCACTGCGGTCACCGCGCCGCCCCGCCGGTTCCGGCCGTGTCGGCCAGTGCGAACGACACCCCCACCCGGGCGCCGCCCAACGGCGCCCGGGTGATCGTCAGTTCGCCATCGGCCGCGCGAGAGGCCCGGGCCACGATGTCCAGGCCCAGCCCCGTCGAACCACCCACGCTCACCCCCCTGGTGAGTGCTGCGTCGGGGTCCGCCACGCCCGGCCCTGCGTCGTCGACCGTGAGGAGAACGTGCCGTTCGGCCCGCTCCACGCGCACGGCGAAGGCGGTGCCCTCCGGGGTGTGCCGGAAGACGTTGCCGATCAGGGCGTCGACGACGGCCGCCAGGTCATCCTCGGAAAAGGCGACGGGCGCAGGGCGCGGCGTGAGGGAACGCTCGTACGGTCGTGCTTGCTGGGTGGCCAGGACCGACCAGAAGTCCAGGCGCATGGCGACCACCTCCGCCACGTCGCAACGCTTGGCCTCACCGGCGGCCGCGCGGGCCGGCTGCGCCGCCGCAAGCGGGGTGCGAGCCGCGGCGATGATCGCATCCAGTTCGCTCTCCAGCTGCCCGGCCGCCGTGGCGACCCGTCGGGCGCTGGGCGTGGACCCCATCCGGTCGGCCTCCAGATAGAGAGCGGTCAGCGGGGTGCGCAGGCGGTGCGAGAGGTCGGCGACCAGTTCGCGCTCGACGGCGAGAAGGTCCAGGACGCGGTCGGCCATGGTGTTGAACGCCGCACCCGCCTCCTCAAGTTCGGGCGGGCCGTCGGGCTTGACACGCGCGTCCAGGTCGCCCGACCCAAGAGCCAGCGCCGCGCGTTTGAGGCTGCGTGAGGAGCGCACCACGCGGGCACCCAGCCGGTCGGCCACCAGGACCGACCCGGCGACCAGACCCAGCGCGAGCAGCGCCATGACACCCCAGGACGCGGCCACGCCCCGGGTGAGATCCGCGGCCGGCACGAACGCTTCCACGACCGCGACCCGCTCGCCCGGCAGGACGACGGGCTGGAGGTAGACCCAGCCGCCAGCAGTGTCCACGGCAAGCGTCTCGCGCCCGCGCACCGCCCGCTCGAGCGCCTGACCGGGCGCGTGGGGGGTGCCGACGAAGGCGCCGTCGGGCAGCCGTACGACGAGCTGGTCGGAGGAGCCGAGCTCGGCGACGGCCTGCTGCACATCCGCCCGCCGCGTGGTCAGGGCGAGCACCGGGGACAAGGCGGCCGCCCGCTGCTCGGCAGCCGTGGTGGCCCTATCCCGTGCCTGCTCACGCACCAGGAGAGCCAGGGGGATCAGGAAGGACAGAGCCACCATCGAAGTGACGGCCAGGGCGATCCCCGCCAGGGCACGTCTCATGGCGAACTGACCAGCTTGATACCCAGACCGCGCACCGTATGCAAATAGCCCGGTTTTCGCGCCTTCTCGCCCATCTTGCGGCGCAGCGCGGACAGGTGCACGTCGACCGTCTGGTCCTCCACATACGGCTGCTGCCACACCTCGGCCAGAATACGGCGGCGGGTGACGACCTGGTCGGCATGGGCGGCCAAGTAGGCCAGCAGGTCGAACTCACGGCGGGTCAGGGCCAGTTCCCGGCCCGCCAGATGCGCGGTGCGCGCCATCGGGTCGATACGCAGGTCCGCCACCTGCACCACCGGCTGCCGGGCCGCCGCGGTGTCGGCGGGCACCGACCGGCGCAGCACGGCGGCGAGCCGGGCGGCGAGCTGGCCGCCGGAGAACGGTTTGACCAGGTAGTCGTCGGCCCCCGCGTTCAGCAGCCGGATGATCTCGCTCTCGTCGTCACGGGCCGTGGCGACCAGGACCGGCACCCGGGAAATACCCCGGATCATGCGCAGCACGTCCAGACCGTCGAGATCGGGCAGCCCCAGATCCAGCACCACCATGTCCGGTGGACTCTGGGTGATCTCACGCAGCGCCTCAAAACCCAGGTGGGTGGTGCGGACCACGTAGCCGTGCCCGGACAGCACCTCGATCAACGCAGCCCTGATCACCGGATCGTCCTCAACGACAAGTATGGAGGCCATGAGTAGGCACCGTAGCCGGTCCGACACCATAGTGCCGTGCCCCGCCTCCTGCGCTACCTCACCCTATGGCTCGCCTGCACCACAGCCAGCGCCACCGCCGTCATCCTCACCATCCACTTCGTCACCGGATCCACCCGCCCCACCGCACCCGTCGCACAAACCGCACCCAGCCAACCCCCCAAAACCCCACGACCCAGCACCACCACCGCGAAAGCTTCCCCGAGCCCGTCGGCAAGCCCGCGCACACCCAGCCCACCCCCGAGCAGCAAAGCCGCGGCCGACCCCAGCCCCACACCCACCTCCACGCCGACACCCGACACCCGCACCAGCACCCCCGCGGCGCCGACCGGCACCAACGGGCCCGACTGCCAGGACGACGACGCCGATGTCTACACCGTGCCCTCCCAAGGCGGCAAAGCCACTGTCCGATTCGGCGACGACGCCGTATGCCTCATCTCAGCGGTCCCCAACCAAGACTTCACTGTCGGCACCCACCGCACCGGAGCCCAGACCCTCACCGTGACCTTCACCGCCGGCCACCACCGATCCGACATCACCACCACCACCCAACCCCAAAACCATGCCAGCATCCGCGAAACCTCCTGGTGACACACCCCCATCAACGACCAGCGCTCGCCGGGCCACCAGAGCAGCCCTGGTCGAGAGGCCGCCCCCCGTAACAGGCCAACCGCCCCGACGGACTCCGATCCCGTACCAAAGAGTTGAAAGCAACCCACCTTCGGCATCAGCCGGACCACCAACCGACCACGACCCCAAGCGACCGGCGTCATAACTGACTTGTGACCCCCGTTTGTCACCGAGTTCGGGCAGCGCTCGGTGATCGCAAGGCGAGAAAATGTCGATGAGAACTGACACCGGTCGTGAGGGCACTGCGGTACCACACTGCGGAGATTTCCGGAACCTCTACCACAGCTCGGTTGATCCACCAGACTTGTCGGGACTGTAAATCGTTCGGTGTAACTCCCGATCATGGAGGATGCATCGATGACCAGTGAGAACGTGGCCGAGCAGGACGCTGTCGAGTCGGCACCGGTTGTATCGGCGAAGGCGGTGGACGACCAGCTGATCGACGAGCTGGTGAGCCGGGCCCAGGCCGAGGGCCTGCAGCTGACCGGCGAGGTCGGGCTGCTGCAGCAGCTGACCACGCGGCTGCTGGAGTCCGCCCTGGAAGGCGAGATCACCGAGCATCTCGGCTATGACAAGCACGATCCGGCGGGCAAGAACGGCGGCAACTCCCGCAACGGCAAACGCTCCAAGACCGTGCTGACCGATGTCGGCCCGGTGGAGATAACGGTGCCGCGCGACCGGGACGGCTCCTTCGAACCGAAGATCGTCAAGAAGCGGCAGAAGCGCCTGACCGGTGGCGACGAGATGGTCATCTCGCTGGCCGCCAAGGGCCTGACCACCGGCGAGGTCCCGGCCCACCTGGCCGAGGTCTATGGGGCCGAGGTCTCCCGGCAGACCATCTCGACCATCACCGACAAGGTCCTCGAGGGCATGGCCGAATGGCAAAGCCGCCCCCTCGACCCGGTCTATCCGGTGGTCTTCATCGACGCCATCCACGTGAAGATCCGCGACGGCGCGGTCGCCAACCGGCCCGTCTATGTCGCCCTGGCCGTCGCCACCGAGGGCCGGCGGGAGGTCCTCGGGCTGTGGGCCGGCGACGGCGGCGAGGGCGCCGAACACTGGATGCACATCCTCACCGAGATCAAGAACCGCGGCGTGAACGACGTCCTCATGCTGGTCTGCGACGGGCTCAAGGGCCTGCCCGAGGCGGTGGAGACTGTCTGGCCCCGCACCATCGTGCAGACCTGCGTGGTGCACCTGCTGCGGAACTCCTTCCGCTATGCCGCCCGCCAGGACTGGGACAAGATCGCCCGCCTTTTCAAGCCCGTCTACACGGCGCCGACCGAGGAAGCCGCCCTGGAGCGGTTCGCCGAGTTCGCCGACGCCTGGGGACGGAAGTATCCGGCGATCGTGAAGCTGTGGGAGAACGCCTGGGAGGAGTTCACCCCGTTCCTGCGGTTCGACACCGAGATCCGCCGCATCGTCCGTGCCACCAACGCGATCGAGTCGGTGAACGCCCGCATCCGGCGGGCGGTCAAGGCCCGCGGGCACTTCCCCCACGAGCAGGCCGCCCTGAAGTGCGTCTACATGGCCATCATGAGCCTGGACCCCACGGGCAAGGGCCCGGCCCGCTGGACCATGCGCTGGAAGACCGCCCTGAACGCCTTGGACATCACCTTCGACGGACGACTCTCCGGAGCCCGCCAGTAACCGCAACCAACCTAGTTACACCGCTCGTTTGACAGACCCGACTTGTCCCAACGGAGAAGGGACGGCAAGTATGGCAAACAGCGCACTTCTGGTGATGGACGTCCAACGGGACGTCGTGGCCATCGCCGATGACGGTTCCGGGTATCTGCCTCGCTTGCGAAGGGCGATCGACGGTGCCCGGGCTGCAGGTATCACCGTGATCTACGTGGTGCTGGGGTTACGGCCGGGCCATCCAGAAGTCAGCCCCCGCAACAAGGTGATGACAAACGCCATGAGGGCCGGCCTGTTCTCCGAGGGAGCCCCTGGCACCGAGATCCATGACGACGTCGCGCCCCAGCAGGGCGACGTCGTGGTCATCAAAAGGCGTGGGAGCGCGTTCTGGGGCGGCGACCTCGAGTTGGTACTCAGGGCTCGCGATATCGACAGCCTTGTTCTCACCGGCATCGCAACCAGCGCTGTAGTGCTGTCCACCCTGTGGCACGCCATCGACCTGGACTTCGGCCTCACCGTCCTGGCGGATGCCTGCCTCGACACCGACCCCGACCCCGACCCCGACGTGCACCGGATGCTCACCGAGAAGCTGTTCCCGCAGTGGGCAGATGTCCTCGCGGTCGAGAACTGGGTCAAAAACCATCGCACCGCAGTGGCCGAAGGCCGCACGGACTCTCGCGAGTCGCCCTGCCGCCCGTGGCCTACGGCGGGATCGAGGCGGACGAGTGCCGAGCTGGTCGACGGCCTGGTCGAACTGGGGCATCGGGTGACCGTCATCGGAGTGGGCCGTAACGGGACCAAGAGCCGGGATCGGTGCCCGAGATCGTCGAGGACGGCGTCACCGGCTTCATCTGTGATCACCCCGCCGAACTGGCCCAGGCGATCGGCTCGGTGGACCGGCTGGATCCCCGTGCCTGCCGAGGACGAGTCCACCGTCACTTCGACACCGATCAGATGGCGGCCGCCTACGCCGCCCTCTACCAGCAGCTTTGCTGGGGGACCCGGCAGCGAACCGGCCGCCCGCATGATCCCTCTGCTGAGCTGGGCGCGGTCCGGCCTGGCGCAACACGTCACGTCGTCCCCACCCACGATCCCACCCCGTGTGGTCACCCGTCGGGTCGGCGCCCGGTCTCCAGCATGTGCAACACGGCCCCTTCGGCAGACCCCTGGGTGGCAGGGACGCCGTAGGTGCCCCCGTCGCCGAGGCTGGGCAGTGCAGCGGCGACCGTCACGCCCTCCTCGAACAGTTCGATCACGCGTGGATTGATGTAGGAGGCGCGGCAGACCGCCGGGGTGTTGCCGAGATACCCGGCCACCTCCCTGACCGCCCGGGCAATGGCCCGGCGACGGGCGCTCTCACTGTGGGCCACGGGTTGTGAGACGGCCAGTGCCACGGCGGCCATGACGGTGGCGTGCCAGGTACGGAAGTCTTTGGCGGTGATCTCCAGGCCTGCCAGCTCCTTGAGGTAGGCGTTGACGTCGTCACCGCTCACGTCGTGCCAGGCGCGCTGCTGCCAGTAGGCCAGCAGCCGGTCACCTCCACCACGGCGCCGCAGCAGCGCGGCAAGGGCACGGCAGGACGCGGGGTCCGTGACCGTCCGGGCGACCTCCTTGCCGTGCTTGCCCGTGTAGGTGAACAACACCGCACCGGCCTGGTAGCGAGAGTGCTCACGCAGCAACGTGGTCAGACCGTAGCTGCTGTTCAGATCGGTGTAGCGGTCGCTGCCGATACGGAAGAACCCGAGGTCGAGCAGACGTACCGCCGTGGCCAGGACCCGCTCTCTGGTCAGCCCGCGATCTCTCAGATGGCCTTCGGCTGCCTCCCGTACCGCGGGCAGGACTTCGGCGACGTCGAGCACGTGCGCGTGCTTGGCTTGCTCCTGCTCGGCGCGGAATTGGGCGTGATACAGGTACTGCCGCCGCCCGGCGGCGTCGGTGCCCACGGCTTGCAGGTGCCCGTTCGCCCGGGTACAGATCCACACGTCACGCCAGGCCGGCGGTATCACCAGACCGCGGATACGGGCCTTCTGCCCCGGATCGTGCAGTGGCTGCCCGCGGGCGTCGAGGTACCGGAAACCGCGCCCCTGCCGCAGTCGGCGGTAGCCCGGGTCGGTGGGGCGGCTGTGGTAAAGACGCATGTCCGACCTCCTTCACCGTCCCTGAGCCAACGTGCTCTCCCGCCCAGTACCCGTTGGTCACCGTTGTACGTTCAAGGAGGGACCGGTTTGCGGATCTCGTTCATCAGCATCCCTGTGAAGCGGTTGGACTCGGGATCACCGGCGTCGCGTCCCTCCAGGTCCTTGATGCTCTTCCTCGGTTCCGCCGAGTGCCGACCCGCTCCAACGCGATCTGCTCGGCGCAGATCTCCGGTCCTGCCACCGGGCGGGTGCCCCTGGACCGGCCGGAGATCGACTCGACCTCACGGTGATCGGTCATCAACTCGCCGATGTCGATTCCACCATGGCCCACGTCCTTCACCTGCAGCTTGGAGCAGCGGTCCGGACGGTGCCGCCGCGGCTGTGAGTGCCGCGGTCGGCGGGCCCACACGGGACATCGCGAGCATCGGGAGGCCGCGCATCGCGGGAACCGACGTGTGAGGACAACCGCTCAGGGAACCCGGCGGCAGTACGTCGCCAGAACGGCGATCCGCCGGAGCGGCTCCGCTGCTCAGCGCAATCCGCGGCCTGTTGTTTCGCTCCCCCCATAGCTCGGGAAGGCCGGTCGAAGCTTTCCGCAGCTCTCCACATTCCCCCTGTACCGCGTCGAACGGCATGTGCCCGGGGCCCCGCTGCCCGGCGCCTTCGGGCGCAAACGAAGGACGTTCCATGAGCACCAGCAGGACACGCACATGGCAACGTGCGCTGGTGACGGGTGTGGGTGGTGCCGGCTTCCTCGGCAGTCACCTGTGCGAACGGCTGCTGGACGCAACCGTCGAAGTCGACTGCGCCGACAACCTCTGCTCCGGTACGCGCGAGAACATCGCCCACCTGGAAGGACGACACGGCTTCCGCTTCGTCGAGTGCGACGTCTCGGCCTCCACGGCCCCCGAGCGGCTGCCGAGGCCGTACGACCTGGTCCTCCACTTTCGCCTGCCCTGCGTCACCGGCCGACTACCTGCGGTTGAAGCTGGAGACGCTCGACGTCGGCAGCCTGGGCACCCGCAACATGCTGGCCATCGCGGAGCGTGACGGAGCCCGCTTCCTGCTGGCCTCGACATCCGAGGTGTACGGCGACCTGCTGAGCCATCCGCAGCGCGAGCACTACTGGGGAAACGTCAATCCGGTGGGGCCGCGCAGCGTGTACGACGAGTCCAAACGGTTCGCCGAGGCACTGGTCACCGCTCATGTGAGCGTCGGAAACGCCGACGCGGGCATCGTCCGTCTGTTCAATACGTACGGACCGCGCATGCGCGCGCACGACGGGCGAGCCGTCCCGACTTTCGTCAGTCAGGCCCTGGCCGGCGAGCCGCTGACGGTGGCGAGGGACGGCCGGCAGACCCGGTCCCTGTGTTACGTGGACGACACCGTCGACGGTGTCCTGCTGGTCGCGGCGAGCCAATCGGTGCGCCCCGTGAACGTCGGCGGCACCGACGAGGTCACGGTCGGCGAAATCGCGCACCGTGTGGTCGAACTGACCGGCTCCTCCTCCCGGATCGTGTACGTCGACCGCCTCACCGACGACCCGCAGCGCCGCCGCCCCGACACGGGCCTGGCCCGTGAACTGCTGGGCTGGATGCCCCGCGTGCCCTGGGAGGAGGGCATCAAGCAGACCATCGCCTACTTCGCCACGGCTCAGTCCACGCACGAGCCAGCCCCGTAGGCACACCGCCCTTCCCGTAGCTCCGCACGGAGGCAACGCATGCGAGTCCTGGGAACCAACGCTCCAGCCTGATACCCGGGAGCGCACCTTGACGGGGACGGGGGCCTCAGAGGTCGTTCTCATTCCGAACCTCGTGGGTGACTTTTTCCGTTCCGCACCGGGTCGGGGACCAAGTACCTCGCGTCCTCCCCGCCGACGCGGGGGCATACCGTCGGATGGGTCGCCATGCCGCACACGCCGTGGTCTCCGCGCCGATGCGCAACTGCTCCACCTCCAACAGCCCGTGCAGTCGTCGCAGCATCTGGCATGTGGCCGTGGCGGCTATGTCGTCCGAAGCATGAGGGCGTGTCGAGTGTTGTCCCCGTAGACGCCGGTCTCGTCTCCATGGATGCCGTAGGCATGCTGGAATCGGGCCACTGCCTGACGGACCTCCGTGCCGTAACGGCCGTTGATGGCACCGCCGTCATAGATGTGAGGGATCTGGAGCAGACGTACCTGCAACTCGTAAACACCGTGGCCAGTGTCGCCTGGGCGCAGCAGCCCGGTGCCCGGGATCTCGGGAAGCGAGGCGTTGCCGGGAGCCGGCCGGTTCGGTTGCCCGGTCGGTGAGGACGGGGCTGCAGGTGCTGGATTCTCAGGCAATGGCCGGTCGGGCTGCTCCATGGACGCAGGCGGCGTCGCCGGTGCGGAGTCGCCGTTGCTGAGCAGCGAAGAGGCAAGGACCAATCCGCTCACGGCGCCCAGGCCGAAGACTCCGGCGAGCCGGCTGTGTCGCCGGTCGGTGAAGCGGCGATGTCGTCGGCTCCCCCTGGGCTCAGGCGGAGGAGCCGGTTCTGGGCGCAGCGGCGTCTGGGAGGGCAGGGCGACGAAGCGGTTCGGCTGCGCGGCCTGCGATGGGTAGGGGCAGTCCTCCGTTGAGTCGGTCCACCGGCGCGCACGATCCTGCAGAGCGGCTGTTGGCGGCGGGAAAGCTGCCGGCGGTTCGGCCTGCTCCGCGTCCCCGCCGCGCGCAGTAGGTGGCTGTCCGGCCTCCCGGGGTGCGACCGCCCCGGGGGGCGTGACCGCCTCCTGCCGCACACCGCGTGACCACAGCGGCTCGACCATGGCGTTCCCGGCGGCCGGCCGGTACCGAGCGGGTTGAGGCGGGTCGGCAGACGGTGGGAGGCCTTCCGGACGGACCGGAACCAGCTCGGGCCGGGATCCCAGGCTCTGCGTACCCGGCTGCGGTGACGGCAGAGGCGGGACGGGATGGGTGGGGCTGCCGCATCCGGCTGTTGCGCTGGGGTGGTCCAAGGGCGGAAACGGGCTTCCTAGCCCTTGGTGCTCCTCCGTCGCGTAGAGATCGGCGCGAGCGGCATCCAGGGCGTTCAGAACCGCCTGAAACGAATCTTGGATCTCTTGCGCGGGCTCGCGCCCCCAGTTGAGGGCCTGTGGCGGTTCGGCCTCGTCGAATCCCATCGGTAGTCCTCCTCGACCAACCAGGTCCGGGGTGGGGCGCCACCACGGCCCGCGTAGCGCTCCGTGGAACGCGTACCGGCCACTCCAGTGATCTGCTGGGCTGGCCGGTCAGCGCGGGAGATCGGGTCGATGTCGTCTGTTGATGAGCCGGACCGCAGACGTGTGTGGCTACGGTTTCCTTGTCATGCGATACGCACTCGGCGTGGCGTTGTCTCAATCCTTTGGCGGGCGATAGGCCGACGGTGCCCCGCTCCTGCCCCGTTGGGAGATCAAAGTCCGCGGATCATGTCCGCGCCCTTCTCCGCGATCATGACCGTCGGGGCGTTGGTGTTGCCCCGCACCACGGTGGGCATCACCGAGGCGTCCACCACCCGCAGGCCGCTCACGCCGTGCACCCTGAGCCGGGAGTCCACGACGGGCCCGATGGAGCAACTGCTCGCCGGGTGGTACAGCGTCTGCAACTCGCGCCGGGCGAAGTCGAGCAGGCCGGCGTCGTCCGTGGAGCGCGGCACGCGGAAGTCGGCACGCCGGTGCTTGGCCAGGCTGGGCTGAGTGGCGATGTCGAGCAACATCCGCAGTGCCCGGATCATCGTGTCGCGATCCTCCTCGGTGGTCAGGTAGTTGTGCAGAACGCGCGGTTTGGCGCTGGGCAGGGCCGACCGCAGGGAGACCTTGCCCCGGCTCGTGGGGGCGAGGAGGACCGCGCCGAACATGAAAGCGTGGTCGGTCACGGGGCTGATGCCCTCCTCGTGGAACATCACCGGGGTGGCGTGCACCTGGATGTCGGGGGCGTCCAGTCCCTCACGGGTGCGGTGAAATCCGCCGGCCTCGCCGACATTCGAGGTGAGGGGACCGCGCCCCTCGGTCTCCAGCAGGCGGACGTTCTCCGGTGTCTCGGCGGTGAACAACGACTCGGTCTCGGTGAGATGGCACAGACCGACATGCGGATGGTCCTGCAGGTTCTCCCCCACCGGGAGGTCGACGCGGGGCGTGATGCCGTGGGAAGCGAGTTCGCTGGCCGGGCCGATGCCGGAGAGCATGAGCAGCTGCGGCGAGTTGTAGGCGCCGGCCGACAGCACGACCTCCCGTTCGGCACGGAGGCGCAGCAGTTCGCCGTCTCGTTCCACCTCGACACCGGTCGCACAGTCGCCGTCCAGGAGTACGCGGGTGCACAGGACGCCGGTCAGCACCTCGAGATTGGGCCGGGACAGGGCCGGCCGCAGATAGGCCTCGGCCGTGCTGCAGCGCAGACCGCCTCGCTGGGTGAGGTGGTAATAGCCGACGCCGTCCTGCTCCGGGCCGTTGAAGTCGCTCGTGTAGGGGTAGCCCGCCTCCTGTGCTGCCGCGACATAGGCGTCCGCCAACGGATGCCGGGAACGGCCCTCGCTGACCGTGAGAAGCCCGCCGGTGGAGTGCCAGGGCGACGGAGCGCCCTCGAAGTCTTCGGCGCGAAGGAAGTAGGGCAGCACATCCTGCCAGCTCCACCCGTCGGCGCCGCCGGCCGCCCAGGCGTCGTAGTCACGTCGATTGCCCCGTATGTAGATCATCGCGTTCATCGACGAGCAGCCGCCGAGCATCCGGCCGCGGGGCAATAACGACGGCGGCCGTCCAGTCCCGGTTCGCACTCGGTGAGGTAACTCCAGTCGTACTTGGTCTGGAAGAGCTTGCTGAACGCTGCCGGGATGCGGATTTCAGGGGCGTCGTCCACGGGCCCCGCCTCGATGAGCAGAACGCGCGTGGTCTCGTCCTCGCTGAGCCGGCGCGCCAGCACGCACCCCGCCGATCCGGCACCCACGATGATGTAGTCGTACACCTGTCCCCCTCGCCCGACACGGCTACTCGACCCCTTCACCTAAGCCGCATCCGAGGGCGGATCACACCGCGCTACCGGCCAATTGCCCGAGCCGGTTCGCCTCCGGCCGAGAACCGACCCCGCACTTCCCGCCACAGCGGCGCACGGTGGTGCGGAGGTCGCTACGCGTCAGGGGGGCAACGACCATCGTGGAGGGAGCTGACGGCCTGCACCAGGGCGTCGGGGCCCTCCCAGTTCAACATGTGTCCGGCGTCCGGCACGGTGATCAGTCGTGCGCCCGGTATGCCGGCGGCGAGGCGCCGGGCGTGGCTGGACGGTGTGCTGCGATCGGCCGAGCCGACCATGACGACGGTGGGAACCGCGATCTCGGCCAGGCGTGGATAGCGGTCTTCGCGGGCGAACGCCCGCACGATCGGTACGAGCGAGGCATGGGCCTGCTGCAGGAAGACCTCGAGGAAAACCTCGATCATCGCGGGAGAGGGGCGTTTGCCGCACTGGGCGGCACCGAAGAGGAGTCCGCCCGTGCGGGTGCGGGCCAGCCGCTGGAGGATGCCCATCTCCAGCAGCGGGATCTGCAGCCGGTTGTGCGGTGCTCCGTCGTAGATGCAGCCCGCCCAGGTCGCGAACAGCACCAGGCCGCGCAGCCTCCGGGCGACGGCGGGATGGTCGAGCACGGCACGAAGCGCGAGGAACCCGCCCATGGAATGCCCGACTAGCACTGCGTCGCGTACGTCGAAGTGCTCCAGTACCGCCACGTAGTCCTGCGCCATGGGGCCGGAGCCGATGCCGTCCGCACCCAGCGACGACCCTCCGTGGCCGCGCTGGTCGAAGACGATGACACGGTGACCGATTGCCACCAGGGTGGCCTGCACCAGATTCCACTCCAGGAGCGAGGCACCGTATCCGTGGGCCAGTACCACCGGTGGGCCTTCGCCCGCGACGATGGTGCGCAGCACCGTCCCGTCGGGGCGGGGGAGGAAGGCTTCCTCGCCCTCGGGTTCGCGGCGGAGCCGTTCGTAGGGGACAGGGTCGGGTTGGCGTTCGATCCAGCTGGCCGCTGCCCGCGCCGAGATGGCAGCGACGGCTCCCGCAGCGGCACCCCAGAGCAGCCGCGCCTTCATCGCGATCCTCCGAATCCGCCCCCGTGTGGTGTCAGGCCGGGTCGAAGCGAGCTGACGGCGCCCAGTATGCATCTCAATTGATTGCGCTACGACGACGGTTGGGCGGATTGGCTCAGATGCGCAGCCTCGGTCAACCGAATGTGCTGGTTGGTGGTTGCCGGTGGGGGTGAAATCTCCGTGTCGCTGAGGGAAGGACGGGCTGTGGTAGCCGTTCCTGGTACGACAGGGAGAGTGAGCAGAGGTCAGGCCCTCATCCCGGTGAAAGGCCGGTGGAGACACGCGAGGGCTGACCGGTGAAACCGTGGCAGCGGATCGAGACCATCCTGTCCGGGTTCGACCAAGCAGACCGCCCGGGCCGGAAACATTCGGCCTGCACACCGACGACAGTGGGCAGCACCTGCAGCACCGCGGATGCCCGGCCAGCCACTCCCCCAGCCCTGACCGGCCTCGTCCCCCGTCAGAACCTGATCTCAAGCATCCCTACGCCGTCTGTGCAGATGGCCATCGAGCGGGAAGGACGGCGGCGATGCGGGCAGGACTCGGTCGAAGGCGTACTGACTCTTCTGCGCCACACGACAAGAGGCGAGGTTGTCCACCTGATGCAGGAGCTCAAGCCGCTCCAGGCCGTCGGCGCCGAGGGTGTCGAAGGCCCAACCGGTGAGAACCTCCAGAGCGCGGGGTGCCACACTCCGCCCGCGAGCGTGCGCCGCGGTCCAATAACCCACTTCGGCCGACGGTTTGCCAGGCGTCACTTCCTTGAGCACCACGTTGCCCACCAACTGTGCCTGCGATGAACCGGGTTGAGCTTCCAGGACCGCGAAGCCGAACCGGTTCCCCGCCGCCCATCCCCGTTCCTGGCCCCGCACCCACTGCTGCGCGTCAGCTTCGTTCTCCACGGTCGAGCTCGTCCAGTGGCGCAGCACAGGATCCCGGAACACCTCGACAAGTGCGGCAGAGTCCTCCATGCACCAGGGGCGGAGAACAAGGCCTGGTGCGGACTGTGTCGCGCCCGCATGCAGTAAGACAGCGTCACTCATCAGCTGATCCTATGGCGGCGTTCTGACCCAGCACCGACAGCCCAGCCCACAGGCGTCCGGGTGACGCCGAGTGGCCGCCACCCCGTGGGCACAGCGTCAGAGAACGCCCGCATGTGGGATTCGGAGCCGGCCCGCCCCCAGTCGGCGAGGACCGCTCCCGATGTACGCAGGGATCCACTTCGGCCTTTTCTCATCCGGTGCGTAGACACGAACCGGACTGAATGGAACGCTCCCTACAGAGGCGCGGACCTGTTCTCCCGCTCCGCCGGTTCTGCTTCCGCTCGTCCGGTCGGCGTCGCCGCTCCAGCGCGACCACGCGCCGGTGTCCGCACGAGCCGCGCATCCCGCCAGTGCTCAGTTCCCGCAGCCACCGATTTCGCGTACGTCCAGATTCCTCGTAGGGAGGAGTTCACCGCATGAGAGTCCGGGTCGCCCCTGCGACACTCGCCGCCACCGTCCCCGCCCTCACGGCGCCACTCGTCGACCCCGCGGAGTTCGTCGTGGACACCACGTCCGAGGCGGTGGACGCCGACCCACCGGACGGCCGGTGCCGCACCACATCGGGCGAGTGCAGCCTGCGTGCCGCCGTGACGGCCGTCAACGCCCGGCCTGTCAGTACGATCACACGGTCCCCCGGCCATGACCGGCTCACGATCCCGCCCGATCTCGCCGACCGTGAGAAGGCCTTCGCCACCCTCTCGTCGCTGGGCCGCAACATCGACGGCGACGGCAGCTGCCGACTCTCAGCCGCGGGCCATCCACCCAGTCGTGACCCGCTGGTCGGACCGCCGGCGAACCACGCCGGCCGCACTGACACCGTGGCGCTGCTGCCGGGCAGTCCCGGCCTGGACGCGGCCGAAGGGCCGCCCGGCCACCGATCAGCGCGGCGTCCCTCGCCCACAGGGTGCCACCTGTGACTTCGGCGCATACGAGCACACGCCATGCCCCCCCCCAACCCCGACACCGGAACCTGGAGCGAGGAATGAGAGCCCTGAGCCTGCGCCTCACATTGGCCCGCGCCACAGCCGCAGTCGCGGCCCTGCTCCTGTCACTGACCGTTCCTCCGCCCACTGCCCTGGCCGCGCGGGGCCCCGACTCCTTGGTCGTGCGGACCGACCGGGGTTGGGTGCGGGGCGCGGCCGTCCACGACGGCGGGCGGGGCTTCCAGGGGATTCCGTTCGCCGCCCCGCCGACCGGTGAGCTGCGCTGGCGTCCGCCGCGCCCCGCGCCGCGATGGTCAGGCGTACGCAACGCCACCGCACCGGCCCACCCCTGCCCCCAGTTACCGCTGACGCTGCTCCCCGGCGGCGGCCCCGTCCTGCCCGGCGAGTCCAACCGCACGGGCAGCACCATGGAGGACTGCCTGTATCTCAATGTCCGGACACCCGCGGGCACCGGCCACCGCCCCCTTCCGGTCCTGGTGTGGCTGCACGGCGGGGGCAACGTCTACGGCGCGGGCAGCGACTACGACGGCTCCGCCCTGGCCGCGCGGGGTGTGGTCGTGGTGACCGTCAACTACCGTCTCGGGGCACTGGGGTTCCTGGCCCACCCCGCCCTGTCGGCCGAGAGCCAGGACCACGCCTCGGGCGACTACGGCCTGATGGACCAACAGGCCGCCCTGCGCTGGGTGCGGCGCAACATCGGTGCCTTCGGTGGCGACCGGAACCGGGTGACGCTCGGTGGCCAGTCCGCCGGATCGGCGGACACCTGCCTCCACATCGCCTCGCCGACCGCGAAAGGCCTTTTCCACCGGGCGATCCAGCAGAGCGGAGCGTGCGCCGCGGACGGCGGTCTGACCCCCCTCCCGCTCGACGCGGCCGAGCGGAAGGGAAGCGGCTTCGCGGTCTCGGTCGGCTGCACCGACCCGACGACCGCGGCGCGCTGCCTGCGTGCCGTGCCCACCACCGAGCTCATCCGCGCCTCCGGGACAGGTGCCACCTCCCTGTGGGCCCCGAACACCGGCCCCCGTGTCCTCCCCCGCCCTCCGCGCACGGCGTGGGCCGAGGGACGAGTGAACGCGGTGCCGACGCTGAGCGGCAACACCCATGACGAACACCGCTACTTCACCGCGCTGTACGTGGATCTGCTCGGCGACGGCCCTCTGACCCCCGACTCGTACGCCGGCCTCGTCCGACTCCAGTACGGCAGCCGCGCGGCCGCGGTCCTGGACACCTACCCGCTCTCGGCCCATCCGTCCGCCAACCTGGCCTACTCCGCCATCGGCACCGACCAGCGGTTCGCCTGCCCGGCGCGGGCCGACAGCCGGCTGTACGGCAGCCGGGCGCCCGTCTACGCCTACGAGTTCCACGACGCCCAGGCACCGCCGTTCATCCCGGCACCGCACACGCCGCAGGGTGCCTTCCACGCCTCCGAACTGGCCTATCTGTTCCCCATGGACGCGGTAGCGCCCCTGACGCCCGCCCAGCGGCGACTGTCCGCCACGATGACCGCCTACTGGGCCCGCTTCGCGGCCACCGGCGACCCCAACGCGCCCGGGACAGAGCCCTGGCCGCGCTACACGGCCGACGGGGACCACATCCAGGTGCTGGCCCCGGACCGGGTCCGACCCACAACCGGGTTCGCGGCCGACCACCACTGCGCGTTCTGGCAGCCCGCTCCCGTTCCCGGGGGAGCCGTGCGATGACCTCGACACTCGCCCTGATCCGGGAGGGGCGCCGGACGCTGCGGCAGGGTCCGGACGCCCTGGCGCACCGGCAGCGTGAACGGCTGGCCGCGATGATCGACTTCGCCCGCACCCACTCCCCGTACTACCGCGAGCTGTACCGGGCGCTACCCGAACGCGTCGAGGATGCCGCCCTGCTGCCGGTCACCCGCAAGCAGAACCTGATGGCGCGTTTCGATGACTGGGTCACCGATCCCGAGGTGTCCCTCGACCGCGTACGGGCCTTCGTCGCGGATCCCCGGCGGGCCGGCGAGCGCTTCCTGGGCCGATACCTGGTCACCACCACCTCCGGAACCACCGGCCACCGGGGCCTGTTCCTGCTCGACGACCGCGCGGCGGCGGTGTTCAGGGCCCTGTCGCTGCGGGCCGCCCGGCGTACCCTGACGCCCATGGTGACGGCACGGTTGCTCGCCCGAGGTATGCGGGCTGCGCACATCGTGGCCACGGGCGGCCATCTGGCCGCGCATACCGTCATCGTCCGCTCCCGTGCGGCCGGCCGGCTGTCCGCCCGGGGCAGCCAGGTGCTGTCGGTACACAGCCCGCTGCCCGAGCTGGTGGACCAGCTCAACCAGTACCGCCCGGTGTTCCTGGCCGGCTACGCCACGGTGATCGCGCTGCTCGCCGGCGAGCAGCTGGCCGGCCGGCTGCGTATCGCCCCGGCCGCGGTGTCACTGCTGGCCGAGGGCGTCAGTGACCGCGACCACCGCAGGATCCGCTCTGCTTTCGGGCCGCACCTGGTCGACACCTACGGCTGCAACGAGAGCCTCGCCCTGGCCTACGGCTGCCCGTCGGGATGGCTCCACGTCCACAGTGACTGGCTGATCCTCGAGCCCGTCGGCCCCGACCTCCGCCCCACCCCGCCGGGCCAGGAGTCCTTCACCGTGCTCCTGACCAGCTTGTGCCGCTGGGCACAGCCGATCCTGCGCTACGACCTCGGCGACAGCGTTGTGCTGCGTCCTGACGCGTGCCCGTGCGGAGATCCGCTCCCCGCGATCAGAGTGCGCGGCCGCGCGGCCGACCTGCTGGCGTTCCCGCGCCGGGACGGCGGCACCGTGCACATCGTGCCCATGGCCTTCGAGACCCTCCTGGAAAGCATCCCGGGCATCGACCTGTTCCAGATCGTCCAGACGGCGCCCACCTGCGTCCGCGTGCGGATCCTGTCCGCCGCCGCAGCCGATCGGGAGCGGCTGTGGACGGCGGTGCGAACGGAGATGGTCGCCCTGCTCACCGCCCACGGCGCGGGCCACGTGAGCGTCGAACGCGCCCATGAGCCACCCGAGCAGTCTGCGGGCGGCAAGTATCGGGTCGTCATTCCCTGGTCGTGACGCCGGGCGACGGGGCGTCCTCGCCGGGGACGCCCCGCATCCGAACGCCGTGGTGGGCCGCCAGCCCCGGCAACGCCACATGCAGTAGTCCGTCGATCCGGCGTGCGCTGGTGGAGGCCGCGCCGGAGGTGTCCACCGAGCGTGGTCGCGTGCGCCGGCGTCGTGTGTCAGGGCGCTGCGCGAAAGCCGAGGGCGGCCGCCGCTCTACTGCGCCAACTTGCGCCTCTGACGCACAACCCGTGCGCGCCTGTCGCCCCGCCTTGGACTGCCGGTTTCACAGCGCCGTGGGACGTTGTCAACGGTCGGGCCTGGGAGCCCGGGATTCCGTTGCCCGTACGCGAGGGCCGGCACCGGCTGTGGCCGTCCGAAAGCGCCCTGCCGGCCCCTGCCGTGTGCGGCTCAACCGGGGAGGCGAAGGACCGAGCGGCGTGCGGGTGAGCGGCGCGAGCCAGTCCCCGCACCGGTGCGCCCGGCTAACGATCGGTCTGGGCGCTTGCACGTGGCGGGGGCGTGGGGCAGCAGCGCCCAGGCCGTGGTGCCGTGCTGGGTGTGGTGCACTCCGGACCGCTGGGACAGTGCCTCGACCAGCCAGAAGCCCCGACCGCACTCGGCCAGGCCGTTCTCTTCGGGCCCCGTGCGGTTCTGCCACACACCGGCGTCGACGACCTCGATCCACAGGTGTGACTCGCAGCACGCGAGGCGCAGGGTGACGTGGTGGGCGCCGCTGTGCTGAACGCTGTTGGTGACGTACTCCGACACCACGACGCTCGCCGTCTCGGCCGTTTCGTCCCCGAGGCGCCATGCCGTCAGCCGGTCCCGGGCGAACGCCCTGGCTGTCGCTACGGCACGTTTCTCGGCGGGGAGCGTGCAGCTCGCCGACGCCGAAGGGTTGTCGGGCAGGGGGACCGAGTGAGGCGCCGTCGGTGCTGCTGCGCGCCGGGGCGGTACTGGGTGAAGGGCGGGCTTCACTGCTCAACTCTCTTCCTGTGAGGACGAGATGCTCGGACTCAGACGACGATCAGGGCTTCCAGGGTGCGCGGACCGTGCACGCCCTCCACCCGGTCGAGTTCGATGTCACTGGTGGCCGACGGTCCGGAGACGAAGGTCAGTGGACGCACCGGATCCAGGGCGGTGAACACCTCCGGCACGGACGCCACGACCTGTCCGGCGCGTACGACGCACACATGGACGTCAGGCACCAGCGTCAGGGCGCGCCGGCCCTGGCCGGGGCCGCCGTCCAGGACGAGGGTTCCGGTCGTGGCGATGGCGGCGGCCACGGTTGTCACCACCGCTCGGGCCCGGTCCAGTTCGGCGACCGGAAGTCGGGGCTCGTCGGTCAGCACCCGGGCTGGATCCAGCGCGGACCGCCACTCGGGCGGGAAGCCACGCGGTACCACGACGGAACCGGTGCCAAGGCCGGCCACCAACTGCCCCACGCGGGAGGCGACGTCCTGCGGGGATACGAGGTGCACCGACGCCCCGTACTCGGCGAGTCGTTCGGCGAGCAGTTCCACGGCCGCCGTCGACCCGGCCGGCTGTTGGCCGCCGCGGGAGTACTGGCGGGGCACCGGGACGTCCTGTGGACGCTCGCTCGCGGGCACGTCGTCCAGGGCGCGCCTGATCCGGTCCAGCACTTCGGTTCGCGCGTTCATCTCTGCCTCCTTCCGGCGTACAGTCATCGATGCGTCCCTTTCCACCAGGCGCTGAAGGTCTCCGCGGGCGGGACGGGGACGTCGCGGGTGTCGGTCCAGCGGGACAGCGGGCCGGGCAGCCGGCCCACTCGCCCGCGCCGGGCCACCAGCCGTGCGGCCAGGGCTCCCGCTCGCTGCGCGGCCGTCAGACGCGAGGGACGGGAGAGCACCCAGCGTGCGGCGGCCATCGCCAGGCGTTCCGGTTTCGGCACGAGCCGCTCGCGCCCCTCCTCGACGATCCGGGCCCGCAGATGCACCAGCACCTCGGGAATGTTGATCTTGACGGGGCAGACCTCGTAGCACGCCCCGCACAGCGACGACGCGTACGGCAGGGCACGGTCCACTTCCGAGGTGGTGCCCCGCAGTTGGGGACTGAGGACGGCGCCGATCGGGCCGGGGTAGACCGATCCGTAGGCGTGTCCGCCCACCCTCTCGTACACGGGGCACACATTGAGGCAGGCGGAGCAGCGGATGCAGTTGAGTACCTGCCGGCCGACCGGGTCGGCGAGAGCATTCGTGCGGCCTCCGTCGAGCAGCACCAGATGGAAGGCGCGGGGCCCGTCGTCGGCGGTCGTGCCGGTCCAGGTCGAGGTGTAGGGGTTCATCCGTTCCCCCGTGGAGGAGCGCGGCAGCAGCTGCAGGAAGACCTCGAGGTCCTGCCAGGTGGGTACGACCTTCTCGATCCCCGCCACCGAGATGAGCGTCTCGGGCAGCGTCAGGCACATCCGCCCGTTGCCCTCGGACTCCACCACGACCGCCGTCCCGGTCTCGGCGACCAGGAAGTTGACACCGGAGACGGCGACCTTGGCCCTCAGGAACTTCTCCCGCAGATGACGCCTCGCGGCGTCGGCCAGCCGCCGCGGATCGTCGTCCAGGTCAGGCGGTGCCGCGGTGCCGTACGCGCCCATCGACCGCAGGAAGATCTCCCGGATCTCCGCCCGGTTGCGGTGGATGGCCGGGACCAGGATGTGGGAAGGCTGGTCCTGGCCGAGCTGCACGATCAACTCGGCCAGATCGGTCTCGTACGCGTCGATGCCGGCGTCGGCCAGCGCCTCGTTGAGCCCGATCTCCTGCGTGACCATCGACTTGACCTTGACGACGTCCCGTTCACCGGTGTCCTGCACCAGGCCGACGACGATGCGGCGTGCCTCCTCGGCGTCGCGCGCCCAGTGCACCTTGCCGCCCGCCGCGGTCACCTTCTCCTCCACCTGCAGCAGGTACCGGTCCAGATGGCGCAGGGTGCGTTCCTTGACCGCACGCCCGGCCTCCCGCAGCTGCTCCCAGTCGTCCTGCTCTGCGACGGCCGCCGCACGCCGGGAGCGGATGGTCCCGGTGGCACGGGCCAGATTGCCGCGCAGCTGGGAATCGCGCAGGGCGCTCGCCGCCGCCGTCGGGAAGGCCGGCATGCCCAGGAACGTCGCGTCGTTCACGAGGTCTTCGTCCTTTCGGTGCCGCGCCAGGAGGCGGGTGAGGGTTCCGCCGCGCCGTGTACCGGTGCCTTCTCCGTGGACGCGAGGATCTCGGCGAGGTGCATGACGTTCACTCCGGTGCGCAGGCGGGACAGCGCGCCGCCGATGTGCATGAGGCAGGAGTTGTCACCGGCGCACAGCACGTCGGCTCCGGTGGCCAGGACGTGCCGTACTTTGTCCGTGCACATGGCCACCGACGTGTCGGCGTTCTTCAGGGCGAACGTGCCGCCGAACCCGCAGCACTGGTCGGCCGCACCGAGTTCCACCAGGTCGATGCCGCGGACGGCCCGCAGCAGGGTGAGGGGCCGGTCGTCGACGCCGAGCATGCGCAGGGAGTGGCACGTGGGGTGATAGGTGACCCTGTGCGGGAAGTACGCCCCGACGTTGGTGACACCGAGTACGTCGACCAGGAATTCGGAGAGTTCGTACACACGCGGTGCGTCATGGACCGCGGCGGACAGCCGGTCGTCGCCGGACACCTCAGCGACCCGCCCGTGGTACTCGCGCACCATGGCGGCGCACGAGCCGGACGGCGTGACCACCGCGTCGTAACCGGCGAAGGCCTCGGTGAAGCGCCGGACGAGCGGCACACAGTCGCGCTGGTAACCGGTGTTGAAGTGCATCTGGCCGCAGCAGGTCTGCTCCGGCGGGAAGTCCACACGGTGGCCCAGCCGCTCCAGCAGCGTCACGACCGCCCGGCCGGTGGCTGGGAAAAGCGTGTCGTTGAGGCAGGTGATGAACAGCGCGATCCGCATGGTTCCGTGAGTGGAGTGCAAGGCGGGCGACGGCGTCTGTACGGGTTTGAGGTTCATGGCAGCATCCAGGCCAGGACGTTGGACTGGAGGTACACCAGCACGCACAGGGCCAGCAAGAGCATCAGGCTCCACTTGATCGCCGCCCGGAAGAGCTGGGACTCGCGGCCGATGAGGCCCACCGCGGTGGCGGCGATGGTCAGGTTCTGAGGGCTGATCATCTTGCCGACGACACCGCCAGAGGTGTTGGCCGCCACCAGCAGCGTCGGATCGAGTCCTGCCTTGTTCCCGGCAGTCTGCTGGAGGGTGGCGAACAGGGCGTTGGCGGAGGTGTCCGATCCGGTGACCGCGGTGCCCAGCCAGCCGAGGACGGGCGAGAGGAACGCGAACGCCGTACCGGCTCCGGCGATCCAGGTGCCGATGGTGATGGTCTGTCCGGACAGGTTCATCACATAGGCGAGTGCGAGGACAGCGGCGACGGTCAGCAGCGCCCAGCGCAGCTTGTGCAGCGTGGCGGTGAATTCCCGGGCGGCGGCCGCCGGGGTCACCCGGTAGACGGCGGCGATCACGACGCCCGACAGCAACAGCAGGGTCCCGGGCGAGGACAGCCAGGGGAAGGTGTAAACCGTGGTGGCCGACGCCTGGCCGGCGGCGGTGAGGACCTCGCCGTCCAGTCCGGGCCAGCCGAACTTCGCGTCGGAGGTGGCCAGGAACTCCTTGAGGGGAGTCCACAGCTTGGCGAGCGAGAAGACCCCGATGATGATCAGGTAGGGCAGGAAGGCCATCAGGATCCGGGGGCCCTCGATCCGCTGAGCGGTGCCGGCCATCGGGAGTGTTCCGGTCACGGCACTGCTGTCCGGCCCGGCGGGCGTTCCGGACGGCGCCACGGGTCCGTCGCCGTTCCCGGGCTTCGGCGGCTGCCCTGCCGAACCGTCCCCTTGCTCCTTCTCCGCCGCCCTACGGAGATCGGTCCTGGCCTCCTCACCGCCCTGCGGCCGCCAGACGCGGAGGAAGAGGACGACAGCGGCCAGGGCGACCAGCGAGGCGATGATGTCGGTCAGCTCCACCGAGAGGTAAGTGGCGCTGACGAACTGAGCCAGTCCGAACACCGCACCGCAGACCAGCGCCACCGGCCAGGTCTGGCGCACTCCGCGGCGTCCGTCGACCAGGGCGACAAGAAGGAGCGGCACGAAGAAGGCGACCAGCGGTGTCTGGTGGCCGACGTAGGCGCCGATCTCCGTGTACGGGATCTTCGTCAGGTTGCCGGCCGTGATGATGGGCGTGGCGATGGCGCCGAACGCGACGGGAGCGGTGTTGGCGACCAGCACGGTGACGGCGGCTCTGACCGGGGCGAAGCCGAGTCCCATCAGCATCACCCCGGTGATGGCCACCGGCGCGCCGAATCCGGCCAGAGCCTCGAGCAGTCCGCCGAAGCAGAAGGCGATGATGATGGCCTGGACGCGCGGATCGGCGCTGATCAGGCCGAAGGCCCGGCGCAGGTCCGCGAAGCGGCCGCTGACGACGGTGAGCTGGTAGACCCAGATGGCGGTGATGACGATCCACATGATCGGGAACAGCCCGAAGGCCGCTCCTTCGCTCGCCGAGAGCAAGGCGAGGTCGGCAGGCATGCCGTACACGGTCACGGCCACTGCCACCGCGACGGCCAGTGAGGCGAGCCCGGCCCAGTGAGCCTTCATCCTCAGGCCGCCGAGCAGGACGAAGAGCGTGAGCAGTGGCAGGACCGCAACGAGCGACGAGAGCGCGGGGCTGTCGGCCACGGGAGAGAGATCTGGCTGGTACATGAACCCTCACATTGGGGGCTTGGTCAGACCATTACTTGGTTGCTCACGCTAGGCAGCGGACACCAGGCTTGTCCAGAGTCAGGAACGACCGAATTACGGCTTGGTCGGACCAAAGGGCGGGGCACTCAAGCTATGATCAACACACAGGGAGTGATGAGGCGCGAGAAAGGGCTTTCTATGGCTGACATGGCTGCTGCCTGGGAGCCAGTGCCCCGCTCGCGCACCTTCGAACTCGTACTGGCCCGGATCGAAGAGCAGATCCTCGCGGGCCGACTGCGAGTCGGTGACCGGTTGCCGCCGGAGCGGGAGCTCGTCGACATGCTCGGCGTCAGCAGGGCCGCGGTGCGGGAGGCGCTGCGCGTCCTGGAGGCCCAGGGGGTACTGCGCTCACGCGTGGGGACCGGGCCGTCCTCCGGCACCGTGATCGCGGCCATGCCGGACGCCGGTCTCACCCAGTTGCTGCGGCTGCATATCGCGCTGGCGAACTTTCCGATGGGTGACGTCGTCGAGGCCCGCGCTACGCTGGAGCGGGCCAGCGCTCGCCTGGCCGCGCAACTCGTCACCAAGGACGGTCTCGAGCGCATCCGCGATCCCCTGCTCCGGATGGACGACGCAAGCCTGCCCCGAGAGCATTTCAACGACTGCGACACCGACTTCCACGTTGCCATCGCCGAGGCCGGGGGCAACCGGCTGATGGCTGACATGACCATCGCGGTCCGCAATGCGGTGCGGCACACCCTGCTCAGTGTGTTCAACAAGCTCGACGACTGGGAGAAGGTCGCCTCCCGGCTGCGGGCGGAACACCACGCGATCTACGACGCCATCGCGGCCGGGGACACGGAGGCGGCCGGCGATCTGGTGGAGGCACATGTGCGCGGCTTTCACCAGGACATCGTGAAGAAGATCATGGACGGCGGAGACCCCACAGCACCATAAGGCCGTAGTCCCGCCTTGGTGAGACGGGCCAGGCGCGCGCAGCAGCGGTGGTCGGCGTCCAAGAACGAGAAGCCAGTGGATCGGGCCCGTTCGGCGTCGAGGGGAAGCGTGTTGACACATGAGCGTACGGAGATGCCGCTGATGACCCACGCGGCCGTGCCTCAGCCCGTCCAGGAAGCCCACCGGGGCGTTCCACGGTACGGACAGCGCCTCCAGCACCGTGATGGCGGAGGGGCCTCGGACTCGCGTTCCGAGTGACTCGCGGCGATCCCAGGACAGGAGTTGCCCTGACATCTGTCAGGAGTTGAGCAGCCGCTGCCTCGCTAGGGTTCCACGGCGCTGTCCGTAGGTCACCGCCTTTCTACAGCGGGACCGACCCGGTGCCCACCCACATCGGCAACGGCATCCCCCAGCCCTGCTGACGCCGGCACCTCGACCGGCCCCGGCCCGCTCCCAGAGTCCCACCGACACTCGGAGCGGCCGAGGCGCGTCCAGGGCGAGGGCCTCTGGGTTCGGTGTGGATGGCGACCTCTACAACCGGCAGCCAGGAGGCCCCCGTTGTCCCACCGCCTGTGCGTCGGGCCGCGGAACGCTTCCAGGTCAGCCACGCCACCGCCGCCCGCTGGGGCAGACCGCTACCGCCGCCACAGCAAGAGCATGCACGACCGCAACCCACAACATCCCACCCAGGCAGGCAGAATGCCCGCCGCCAAGCCTTCCGCAACACACTTCATGCTTCGTCTTGCTCGAGCGAGGAGCAGACCGCGGAGGTCGTCGACCGCCTGCGCGTGCCCTTCATGGCCTCGAACTTCGGCGCACCGCACACTCTCGTCGAACAGAGCACGTTCTTCACCTACTTCGAGTACTCCGACAACGAACTGGTGAGCATCGGAGTCCCGCGCGGCACGGTGCGACTGGCCCTCGGGTACAGCAACGACGTCGCGGACATCATCAAGGACCTGGATCAGGCGCTGTCTCACGTCCTGTCCCGGACCGGGGATGCCGTCACCTCCTGACCCATCGACCGCCCGCACCGATCCGTTCACGCCTGCGCGGCGGTCGGTGCCCCCGGGTGAGGAGCAATTCGCCGTCCAGCGGGAGGAGCCGTATCGGCCGGGGGAAGCGCACCTCGGGCGGGACAGTCACGTGTCGTGCGTGACCAGACCGGCCGCCACGAGCAGGCGCAAGCTGTCGGTCACGTGCCGGCCAGCCTCCTCCGAACCGACGGGGAGACCCGCCGCTCCGGCGTAGGCTGTGTGCAACGAGTCGAGGTCGCGCCCGTCACACAGCGAATAGACCGTCCATGAGCGCGCGTTCAACCAGTGCATCCGTCCGGACCGAACGGTGCCGACCACGAGTTGCCCCAGGTCGGGCAGAGCGCACGCGTCCACCGGTGTGACGCGACGCAGAGCACTTGCCGACGCAATCTCCTGAGATGGCACCGCTTGTGGCAGCCGCGTGCCCCCGGCCTCGACCCCTTCGTCGGAGTCCGGCGCGTCCACATCCATGAGACGCAGGGCGGTGAGCAGCCAGCGGGCGAACCGGCGCCCGTTCTCGGTGAGGGACTGCTCGGGCAGTGACAGTACGCACTCGGCGAGGTAGCGGGCCCTCTCCGCACTGGTGCGGTACTGCCCGCTCAGCGCGGCGGGAGTGCCCGGACTGGGCTCGTCCAGGTCCTCTACCGACGGGGGCGGGCCGAACCTTTCCCGGATCACCTCGCCCGCCCCCTCGGCCGCGGCCCGGAAAACCATTAGGTGCACATAGAAATGCAGGGCGACGAACACCCTGATGACGGTCCAAGAACCGATCCGCCACGGAATGGGGACGGTCTCGGTGGCGTTCCTGACCAGGGAGCCCGTGCGGAGTGCGTCGAAGAGCTTGAGATGGGCGCCCTCGTGCAGAAGGCTTTCGGCGATGAGCCACGGCGACGTGCAGCGTTCGGGCGCCAGGAGCACCGTCGAAGGAAGTGGATCGCCGCCCGACATGGACTGAAGAGGGCCTTCTTCACTCGCGCGGCGGGTGAAACCCACCATGGTGACGTGCCCGAGCACACCAGCTCCCGAGGCAGGCAGCAGCGTCGCGAGGAGTTCCGCGCCGTCCCGCAGGACGGCACGCTCCGCGTCCGTCGGATCGACAGGACTGCCCGCCCGGCCCTCACCGAGCGCATCGCGGTACAACTCCATGAGGCGCCCGGCCAGCATGTCCTGGGAGGGGCCCTGCGGTGTCGGCTCGCTCAGCACCCAGGCGTCCCCGAGACCGGGCCAGGCAGACCGGTGCGGATGGATGAGGGCTTCGCAGGGGCCCAGCGAGGACGGGATCTCCGCCGCCGGAACAGTCAGGTGGCCACGCACGTACAAGCCGAACGAACTGCGCTCGAGGCGGTCGTTCTCCAGCCGCGCGAGGTCGACCTCGAAGCAGTTGCGCAGCACCGGGTCGTACAGCAGCGGCCGGAGGCGCTCCGCTGATGCGGCGGCCGTCGTCCGAAGCACGTCCGCCGCCTCGCCGTCATGCCGCGCCAGCATGGTCAGGCCCAAGCGGAACCGGGCGAGGTTGCGCGCGCGGATGGCATCGGAATCGCCGAACTGCCGGTCGGCGCACAGCAACGTGTCGGCTTGCGCTGCCCGGTCCGTGACCGGCTCAGCGGAGGGAGAAGAAGGCAACGACAACCGTCCTTCGGCAGCGGGATGACGGACGCGGGAGGGACAGCGGTCGGCATCGGGCCCTTCCGTGGGTACGATGCCGACCGGTCACGCGTCAGGCGGTGCGGGCCGCCTGGTAGGACGGGAGCCAGGCGCGCTCCTCCGGCGCGTCGACGGCGACCAGCGCAGAGTCGTCGTCGAGGTACGTCTGCGGAGCCAGCTCCGGCGTTTTGATGGTGTCCACCAGCATGTTTTCCATCCCCTCTGTTCACTGACAGTACGGACCCCGACAGGCCGGAAAGCAGCCCGCCGGAGCATCATGTTCCGCCATACCGGGTCTCAAGCCAATGGGACTTTTGTCCCCGATTTCCTCCCACACCCCGTCAGACTTGGTGGAAACTCTGTCGTCTTCCGCCCCGAGCGTAACGATGGGCCGACTCATTGAGGGCCAGGCACCCTGCTGCGCATGTCCTCCGCCCCCACTCCCGAACAGCGGGCCACCTACCGGGAAGTGCTCTCCGACCGGCGGTTTCGGTTGCTGTTCGTGACCAGGATCCTGACGGTCTCCGCCGACTCTCTCCGTATCGTGACCTTGTCAACCCTTGTCTTCGCGGCGACAGGCTCACCCCTGTTCGGCGCCCTGGCGTTCGGCATCGGTTTCCTCCCGCAGGTAGCCGGTTCGCTCCTCCTCGGCGCACTCGCCGACCGCGCCCGCCCGCGCCGGGTCATCACCGTCGGATACGGAATCCAGTGCGCGGCGGCCGCCGTGATGGGGGCGACCCACCTGTCGGTGGCGGCGGTCCTGTTCCTCATCGCCGCCGTGGCCTTCACGACGCCCGCCGTCAGCGGTGCGTCCAACCGGCTCATCGCCGAGCGGCTCACCGGTGACGCCTACGTCCTGGGGCGCTCGCTGTCGAACATGTCCGTGTCCGCGGCCCAGTTGGCCGGCCTGGCCGCTGGCGGTGCCGCGGTAGGGTTCCTCGGCCCACAGAGGGCGCTGCTGGTCAGCGCGGGCGTCTATCTGACAGCCGCTGCGGCCGTCCGCCTCCAGCTGCCCTACCTGCCCCCTGCTCAACAGACGGCTGGCCACGAGGCACCACAGACCAACGGCTCGCTCCTACGTCTCAGTTGGTCCGGCAACACGAAGCTGCTCGCCGAACCGAGGGTGCGCAGCCTCCTGTTCGCCCAGTGGGTGCCACCGGCGCTCGTGGCCGGCGCCGAGAGCCTGGTGGTCCCCTTCACGAGCGGCCACGGCATGCCCGCCGGTTCGGCCGGACTGCTGCTCGCGTGCCTGCCCCTCGGCATGTTCGTCGGTGACCTGGCCATCGGGCGCTTCCTCCGGCCAGCCGCCCGGGAACGCCTGGTCGTCCCGCTGATCGTGGTTCTGGGCCTGCCTCTGGTCGGCTTCGCGCTGGAGCCGTCGCGCGTGGTCGGCGCAGCGCTGCTCCTGGTGTCCGGTACCGGGTTCGCCTACGCACTTGGGCTCCAGCGGCCCTTCCTCGAAGCGGTCCCGGAGGCCCGTCGCGGCCAGGCGTTCGCACTGCTGACCGCCGGGCTGATGTCCGTGCAGGGGGTGGGGCCGGTCTTGTTCGGTGCCGTGGCCGAGTTCACGGGATCAGGTGACGCCATGGCGCTCGCGGGCCTCGCGACGGTGTGCATGGCGGCATGGTTGGCAATCAAGTAACGAGGCGGATCAGTGGCCGGCTGTTCGGGTTCGCTCGCGTGTGGCCGGAGAGGTGTGCCCCCACACGCCGGTGCCGTGGACGAGCGACGCCGGGCGGGCCCCCGTCGGGCGTGTCCGGCCGCAGCAGCGCGACGTCCGCCCCGCCGTGCCGCCAGTAACCACGGACGCCCGGGCCTGGGGCGGCCGTCCAGCAGCTTCGGACATCGCCTCGTCGAACAGGACTGGCTCTCCCATGGCCGCCACCACCCGATCCGTGACCGTGCGTTCTCTCCAGCTCACACCTCGGGCTCACGCTCTGCAGACGGTCGGGCGTGATGCGGTGGCGGAGGTGAGCGTGCGAGGGATCAGTCCTGAGCCGGCATGACCCGGGTCACCTTGCCCTTGAGGTCGGCTTCCAGGTAGCCGGTCACGTGCTCGTCCGCGAGATAGACGGCCAGTCCCAGCGGGCTGCCGAACGTGTCGTCCGCCGGGCGGACCAGGACGTAGCGCATGGTCGGCCGCTCCACATTCAGGTCCTTCTCTGCCCGCTTCAGCAAGGACGGAAGGACGTCCCAGTCGAAGTCGTCCAGGCTGAAGGGGCGTTCGCCGCCGATGAGGGCGCTGCTGATGATGCCCTTCCTGACGCCTTCGGCGGGGCGGTAGGTGTAGCTGTCGTACTTGGTGTCACTGCCCTTGACCATGACTTCCGCGGACACGTAGCCCGGGTAGACGGTCAGGTCGCAGGCCCGGTCCGTGCCCGTCGCGGCTTTGATCTCCTTCACCGCCGTCCGGATGCCGTCCGGGGTCAGCAGGTCCGTCTTGGCGTCGGCCTGGGGCACGGATGCCGAACGGGACGCCTTCGGCGGTGCGGAGGCCGGGTTCTGCGCGCCGGTCGAGGCCGAGGCGGTCGGGTCGGCTGCTTTGGCATCGTCGTTCTGCCCTCCGTCGGGCAGCAGCGTCCATGTGAGGACTCCTGCCAGCACGGTAGCGGCGACGGAGGAAGCGATCGTGACGCGGCTCTTCGTCCGGCTTCCCGGTCGTTGCCGCGTCGGCCGGGTGGGGCCCACCGGGTAGGGAGTTGGGGCGGGGGCCGACGGCCCGGTGGAGCGGGGCGCGGCGTCGTGCGGTCCTGTGGGTCCGAAGCCGGTCGGCGGGCCGAAGCCCACGGGCGGTGCGACCCCGGCCGGCACCGAAGGTGTGGGGGTCGGCACCGGCGGAGGAGCCAGCCGGTACGAGGTGGCCGCCTCCGCCTCGTCGAGTACGCCGGGAGCCGCGCCACGGCCCTCGGCCGCTTCGGCGAGCATCCGGTCGGCGGTCTCCGCGTCCGCTCTGCGCGCCGGATCCTTGACGAGCACGGCGTTCAGGAAACCGGTCAGCACTCCGGCCCGCAGGGGTGGCGGAAGCTCCTCGCTCAGGAGAGCCGCCAGCGTCGCGAGGGTGCTTCCCCTGCGCAGCGGGTGGTGTCCTTCGACGGCGACGTACAGCATCATCGCCAGCGACCACAGGTCCGAGCCGGGGCCGCCCTCGCCGCCGCTGATGCGCTCGGGCGCCATGTAGTCGGGTGTGCCGATGATGGAGCCGGTCACGGTCAGGGAGGTCGACTCCCTGATGGCCGCGATCCCGAAGTCGGTGAGGACGGGGCGGCCGTCGGGCCGCATCAGGACGTTGGCGGTCTTCACGTCCCGGTGCTGGATGCCGACGTCGTGCGCTGCACGCAGCGCGGCCAGCACCTCGCGGCCGAGCCGGGCGGCCTCGACGGGCTCCAACGGGCCCTTGTCGAGCCGGTCCTGGAGCGATCCGCCGGTCACCAGCTCCATGACGAGCCAGGGGTAGGCGTGGTCCTCGGTGTCGACCACGTGGTGGATGGTGACCACGTTGTGGTGGTCGACTCGGGCGAGCGCCCGTGCCTCGCGCAGCACCCGGGCCCGGAGCATGGCGGCGGCCTGCGGATCGTGTTCGGCGAGTCCGGGATCGGAGGGCCGTACTTCCTTGAGCGCCACGTCCCGGTCCAGGACGAGATCGCGCGCCCGCCACACCATGCCCATCCCGCCGCCACCGAGCCGCCCTTGCAGTTCGAAGCGCCCGTCTATGACCCGTCTGCCGGATTCCCCGTCGTTCATGGCCGGGAGCCTACGGGATGCGTGAGGCACGGCCCTGCGGAGGTGCGGGGCACGCCCCGGTGGAGGGACGGCCTCCGTCCCCCAACCGCCTGTGCGGCGCATGCCGCAGCGATGGTGGACGGGATCGCACCGGCTCGTCCCCGCTGCCGGGAGCGGTGCGCCGCGGCTCGTGCCTCAGCGCCCGCCGAGGTCGCGCAGCACCTCTCGGGCCGCCCGCGCGCCGGAGGCGAGCGCGCCCTGCACGGATCCCGTGCCGCGGTGGTCCCCGCAGATGTATCGGCCGGGTGCGATGCGGCAGGTCCGGGTCAGTGGCCAGGGTGGCGGCATGGCGGGCAGCGCACCGTGGACGGTACGGGCGGTCAGCAGATCCCAGACGGTGGCGTCGGTGCCGTACATCTCGGACAGCGCCTCGGTCACGTTGGTCCGCACGGGCCCGTCGTCGCCGCCCAGCACCGAGGTCGCGACGAGCGAGCTGCCGCGTGGCGCGTACTCGGGCGCGACATCGCTGAGGACGCAGGTGTTCAGGACGCGGCGGTGGGTGTCGACCAGCAGGACGGGCTGTCCGAGGGGAGAGCGCGGCGCTACGTGGTAGTACGTGGTGACCGTGCGGTGTGCGGGGGCGTACAGACCGGGCAGCAGCTTCGCGGCGGCGTCGGCGTCCGTCGCCACCACGACCGCCCGCGCAGGAACCTCCGTGCCGTCCGCCGTGAGTACGCCCCCTTCGACGATCCCGTCGACCGGCGTGTCCAGCCGGACGGTGTCCTCCGGCAGCGCGGCGGCCAGAGCGCGCGGGACGGACTGAACACCGAAGGCGGGCAGGCACAGGGAGCCGCGCAGCATGCTGCGCCACACCAGATGGAACACCCGGCTGGAGGTCTCCAGGGAATCCTCGAGGAAGACGCCCGACACGAACGGCCGGAAGAATCCCTCGACGAACGCCTCGGAGAAGCCGGCCTCGGCCAGCGCCGTGCGCGTGGTGCGCTCGGGCGCGCTCTTGAGCGCGCGGGCCGGACCGAGTCCGTCGCGGGCGCCGAGCACGGCCAGCGCGGCTACGTCGCGCGGGCGGGCGAGCCGCCCGGACAGCAGCGAGGCCACCGTGTCGGGCCGGCGCCGCGGGTCGGCCAGCAGCACGGGCCGTTCACCGGTGTGCACCAGGACGCCCGGCAGGAAGGCGCGCGGTGCGAGGAACCGGGCGGGCAGGCGGCGGCGCATCTGCGGATAGGCCGGGTTGACGACCTGGAAGCCCCGGTCGACGGTGAAACCGTCGAGGCGGTCGGTCCGCATCCGTCCGCCCACCGCGTCCCCGGCCTCCAGCACCGCGACGTCCAGCCCGGCGGCGGCCAGGTCGTGTGCACACGCCAGCCCCGCCACTCCGGCCCCCACCACGACGACGTCCAGGCCCGCGCCCATCACGACCACCACCTCCCGCATCCGTTGCTTCTCGTGTGCTTCCCTGCCGCTCCCCGCCACGGATGCGGACAAGCACTCGAACGGGTGACGCCCGGCCATCGACCGCAGCCTCTACCGCCAGATCGACCGCGGCCTCTACCGCTACGCAGGCGAACCGCACCGACGACGCGTCCGGGAAGCACAGGAGGCCGGCGGCCGCAGCCTCCGCCTGCCCCAACCGCGCCTTACCGCCAGGGACGACGCCGCGACCGGTACGGCGAAAGGGGTGCTGCACGGAGAAAATATCGAGGGCCGGGTTGGCGTGGGCGATCTGTCGGCCGCATCCCCTGGGTGACCAGAACCCGTCGGCGTGCGGCACTTCGGCCGCCGCGCAGCGGGTCGTCCCCAATGAATTGATCAAGCAGGGGTAGCAGGTGAGGCCGCCCCAAAGGGAGCCGCGCGGTGCGTAATGCGTGATCGATATGGTCGTCGTCCCTCGGTAAACGGGCAATTCCAGCATGACCGGTTGACGTCTTATTGGGCCTCGCTCACTTCTGCTTCAGTGGGTCGCATTGTTCGCCTCACTCACCGAGGAGGGCCGTATGGCCGAAGTCAGGAAGGTCGCCCGACCCGCGGTCACGGCGTCGAGCCGTCCGTGCGCGTTCGTATCGCCGGACAGGGGCAACGCCCCGACCATCACGCCCCAGCGTCAGCGGACGGAGACCGCCCCGGCCTCCGCTGACCAACGAAAAGAGTGTGAGCCGGCCTGACGGCTGATCCACACCCGGGGCCCCGCTCGCCGGCTGGGCCCCGGCACCGCGCGCGCCGGGACCTGCCCTGTTCCGCGCCGCGCGCCTGTGACCGCGGCACCGCCGTCCCGGCCCTCGTGTACGCCTTTCCGTCGCGCCGGAATTCGTGACCCGCAGGGAGAAGGCTTCAGCCATGCAGAATTCGATGTACCAGTCCTCGCGCTACATCCGCACCCTGCGCGGCGCGGATGATCGGGATTTCAGCTCATTCGGCGGCCGGCTCGACGCATTCTCGGGCGGCGAGCGAAACATGGCCTTTCATTCACTCTTCGGCAATGCGCGGCTGATCGACCGGGACATCGTGGAACTCCTGCGGGAGGCCTCCGGGGGCATCAGCTGGCAGCGGTTACGCGAACGGGTCGACGAGGAGTCGCTGCGTGACCTCGTGGAAGCCCGCTTCCTGGTCGAGGTGGGGCACGACGAGGCCAAGGAGATCGACACCCTGCTCGAGAGCAGGCGTGAAGTGCTCAGCAGCGGCGTCTTCCACTCCTCCATCCAGCTCGTGCTCACCAACGCGTGCAACTTCTCCTGTCAGGGCTGCTTCGCGTACAACTTCGACGGGGGTGTGGAGGAGCGCAACACCTCCGGAGAGTCGGTGAAACCCGGTCCGGTCCTGGTCGAGCTGCGCCGCTCCCGCGAGGACGCGCCGGGCCGTCCGGACTCCGGACCCACGCTCGCCCGCGGCGACTGGAACCACGGCTCGGACGAGGGCCGCAATCCCTCGATGCACATGTCGCGCGAGGTGGCCGAGAAGACCGTCAGGGAGGCCATCGAGCTGCGCAAGGCCAACGGGGGCGGGCATCTCACGGTGTCGTTCTTCGGCGGCGAGCCGACCCTGGCCCGGAACACCATCCTGCACGTGCTGCGCACGTTCGGCGACCGCCACGACGGGGTCTCCCTCTCGTACGACCTGACCAGCAACGGCTCTCGCATCGACGCCGAACTGCTGGCGGCGCTCGCCGAGCACCGCGTCGACACCACCGTCTCCATCGACTACCTGGTGCCGGAGACCGGCGAGTTCCGCGGCGGGCAGCAGCAGCGCACTCCCTGGGCGGTGGTCCGCAAGGCGATCCTCGACATGAAGGCCGCGGGCGTGCCCGTCAGCATCACCTCGGTGCTCTCCCAGTACACCTGGGACAAGTGGGGCACCCCGCTGATCGACTTCGTCGCCGAGGCCGGCCTGGAGAGCCTGGACGTCATCGTGTCCTTCCAGGCGAAGGAGTTCTTCCAGAAGCACAGCCCGCACGACGTGGCACAGCGGCTGCTGGCCGCAGTGGACTACGGGCGCGAGCGCGGCGTGCAGCTCAGCGGTTACTGGTACCAGACCTTCCAGATGATCATCGACGAGGCCAAGTGGGCCGAGCAGGCCGACTACAAGACCTGCCCGGCGGTCGGCCGTCAGCTCTCCATCGAGCCCAACGGCAGTGTGTTCGCCTGCAAGGCCACCGCCCGCAAGCTCGGCACCATCGACGACTGGCGCGGCATCTTCGCCTCGCCCGCCTACCAGGACTACGGCATGCGGGCCTACACCAACGGCCCCGGCTGCCAGGGCTGTGAGCTGCAGGGCACCTGCTCGGGCGGATCCGCCGGCGCTCTGGAGGAGGAGAACGGCTCGATCCAGGTGATGTCGCCCGGCTACTGCGCCTACATGCGCGAGGTGGTGCAGGGACTGCTGGAGCGCCATCACGCGCAGAGCCTCGCCGGCTTGTCCTGATCTCCGCGCCGACGTTCTCCCCGACGGGTCGCCCGCACGGTGCGGCGGCCCCGCCGGTCCACGACCCGGCTCCCGTGACCCAGTTCCGGGCCGAGGAAGGGTGACAGGTTCCATGGCAACGATCGGACTGCACTTCGGCCATGACGCCGGGGCCGCACTCACCGACGCGGACGGCTACCGGGTCATCGAGGCGGAGCGACGGCTGGGCCTGCGTCATGTGTGCGGCGGCAACGGCGACTTCCCGCACGCCGCCGCCGAGTGGCTGGCGGAGCTGCGGGAGCGGGCGGGGAGCCCGGTGACCCGGATCGCCGTGGCGGACTGGTACACACCGCGATGCCAGGTGGTGCCGCCCGCGCTGGTCGAGCTGGTCAACGAGGACGCGCGCTGGGCGGCGCCCGGCGTCACCGGTCTGGCCGAGGCGGTGACCCGTGCGATCAAGCCCGTCGACTGGCCACTGGCCCACGGTCTCGGCGACATCAGCCTCATGGCGGTACGCCATCACTACGCGCACGCCGCCCTTGCGTATCACACCTCCGGCGCCCGGAGAGCCCTGGTGCTGGCGCTGGACGGGACGGGCAACTACGCCGAATGCGGCATGGTCTGTATCGGCGACGGCGACCGGCTCACCCCGGTGATGTCCCTCACCAACCGCGGCGGCCCGCGCTTCGGCCTGGTCTACGAGGCGCTGGCCCGGCGGGTCCACGGCAGCCAGTTCGACACCGGCAAACTGCTCGGGCTGACGGCCACCGGGGAGACGGACGGGGCCCTGCTGCCGGTGCTGCGCGCCATGCTGGTCCCGCAGTCCGCCCGGCGTGCCGCACCGGACCTGTACGAGGTGCTGGACGAGAGGGAGTTGACCGGGACCGCGCTGCGCTACGCCGGTACTTGGTGGGAGTACGACTCGGTCAGCGGCGGCTACCTCGACGCGGGCCTGGCCGACTCCTCGGACGACGACGTCGTGCACTCCTTCGGCTCGGTGTTCCCTGACGAGATCCGGAGCGCGGACGGCGTTGTCACGCTGGTGGGAACCTCTCCCGAGGACCGGGTCTGCCGGGACCTGGCGGCGACCCTGCAGCACGCCGTGGAGGACGACCTGCTCCAGTTGGTCACCGGCATCAGCCGCCGGTTCCCGGGTTACACCACGCTGTGCTACGCGGGTGGCTGCGCCCTCAACATCACCGCCAACACGCGCCTGGCCGAGTCCGGCCTGTTCTCCCGGATCCACGTCCCGACGTGCTGCGACGACTCGGGGGTCGCGCTCGGCGCGGCGCTTGCCGTCGCCGATCCGGCCGACCGCCCCGCGCTGTTGGGCGGTCCGCGCTGGGCGCCGCTGGCCTACGCCGGACCTCCGCTGACGGGCCTGGAGGCTCTGGAGGCTCTGGAGGCTCTGGAGGCTCTGGATGCCGACGGTACCGAGGCGGCCGCCCGTCCAGCGGCGGCACCGGCCGAGCCGGCGCTGTCCGTGCGACGCGCAGTGGACGACGAGGAGTTCGTCGAGCGGGTCGCCGAACTGCTCGCCGAACGGCGGTGCGTGGCGTGGCTGGAGGGTGGCCTGGAGACCGGGCCGCGAGCCCTCGGTCACCGTTCTCTGCTCGTCTCGGCGCACTGGAGCGGCGCCCGCCGGTACGTTTCCGAGACGATCAAGCAACGTGAGTGGTTCCGGCCGGTCGCGCCGATCTGTCCGCAGGAGGTGGCCGACCAGTTCTTCACCGGTCCCCTGGATCACGCCGAGACCATGTTGTTCGCGGTGCGGGTACGGCCGGACCGGGCCCGGCAGCTGGCCGAGGCCCGGCACATCGACGGCACCGCCCGGCTGCAGACCGTGACGCCCGGTGTTCAGCCCCTGCTGCACCGGCTGTGCCATGCGGTGGGGGCACGCACGGGCCTGCCCGTGTTGATCAACACCAGCGCCAACGCCGGCGGACGCCCGCTCCTCAACCGCCTCGAAGAGGCGTTGGAGCTGCTCACGGGCACCGACCTGGACGCTGTGGCACTTCCGGAACACCGCCTGATCGTCGAGTGAGGCCCGCCCCGTCCAGCAACCTGCGACCCCTGATCTGGAGAGTATCCGTGGCCGTCGTTCCCCTGCGTGACATCGTCAAGACCCAGCCGCTGCGCGTCCTGTCCCCGGCGGACTGGCAGCAGTGGGTCACCCAGGGCTATGTGATCGTGCGTCAGGCGGTAAAGCCGCAGACCGTGGCCACTCTGACCGAGGGCCTGTACTCCTTCCTGGACATGCGTCCGGACGACCCCTCGACCTGGACCTCGCCGCACACGGGCAACGACCGGCTCCCGGGGCACAGCGGCCTGGTCGAGATGTACAACCACCAGGCCCAGTGGGACGTGCGGCAGAGCCCCCGGGTCTACGGCGCCTTCGCCGACATCTGGGACCGCACCGACCTGTGGGTCACCATCGACTTCGCCAACGTCAACCCGCCCAACCGGGGGCCACGTGCCTTCGAGGGGTTCGTCCACTGGGACGTGGACACCTCCACGGATCCGCTGCCGGTGAGCTGTCAGGCGGTGCTCTCGCTCACCGACGGCGACGAGAAGATCGGCGGGTTCCAGTGCGTGCCGGAGATCTTCACCGAGTGGGAGAAGTGGGTGAGTGAACAGCCCGCCGATCGCGATCCGTTCACGCCCGACATCACCGGCCACTCGATCACCGTGCCCCGGGTCCGTCCCGGTGACCTGATCATTTTCAACAGCCTGCTGCCGCACGGTGTGCATCCCAATGTGTCCGAGGACCGGGTGCGCATGGCCCAGTACCTGACCATGGCACCCGCCTGGGAGGAGCACGCCGAACTGCGGGAGGCCCGGGTGCGGTTCTGGCGGGACCGGGTGCCCCCGCATCCCCCCGAGGGCGGGGTGCGCAAGGACGAGGCCGAGCTGTGGGGACCGGCGCGGCTGAGCGGTCTGGGCGAACGACTGCTGGGCCTGCGGGCGTGGTCCGACGACGGTGTGCCGCGGGACGACGCATCCCGGGGAGGCGTTGTTGACTGACACCGCACGGCCCGCGACCGGACCGGGCCGACGGGCGGACCTCGGCCGACCGTTCCGGTGGCTGTGGGCCTCGACCGCCGCCTCCAACGCCGGCGACGGCATCACCCGTACCCTGCTGCCGCTGCTGGTGGTGGCACACCATCCCGACCCCGCAGTGGTCGCCGGTCTGACCACCGTCAACATGCTGCCCTGGCTGCTCTTCGCGCTGCCCGCGGGCGTCCTGGCGGACCGCTCGGACCGGCGCCGGATCGTGCTCGCCAGCAACACGGTACGCGCCGCGGCCCTGCTCGCAGCGGCCGTGGCCCTCGCCGACCACCGCCCGCTGGCCCTGCTGTACGCGCTGGCGTTCGTGCTCGGTATCGCCGAGACCCTCGCCGACACCGCGGCGCCCGCGATGCTGCCACGGCTGGTCGACGAGCGGCAGCTGGAACGCGCCAACGGGCGGCTGTCCGCGGCACAGATCGTGCTGAACGAGATGGTCGGGCCGCCCGTCGCGGGCCTCCTCGTGGCAGTGACCGCCGTCGCGGCGGTGGCGACCGGCGGCACGATGTACGCGCTGGCCGCGCTGCTCATGCTCGGCCTCGCCCCGCTCCCCCGCGCCGCCCGCCCGGACGTCCCGCGGGGCACGCGCGGCGGAGTGCTGCGCGACATCCGGGCGGGCCTCACATTCGTCCTTCACCATCGCACGCTCAGGCTGACCCTCGCCGCGAGCGCCCTGTACGGGCTGGTGTTCTCGGCGACGTTCTCGATGCTGGTCCTGCTCAGCGACAACGCTCTCGGGCTGGACGGCACCGGGTACGGGCTGCTGCTCGCAGCAGGCTCGGTGGGCGCCGTCGCGGGCAGCTGGCTGGCGCCCCGGGCCGTCGGCCGGCTGACCGCGCTGCGGCTGGCCCGGTGGTCCCTGGCGGCGTCGGGTGCCGCGTACGTAGCCTTGGGTTTCCTGCGGCAGCCGGCGCTCGCCGCTCTCGCACTGGCCGCCAACGGCGTCTTCATGATGGGCTGGAACATCCCCGTGATGTCGCTGCGCCAGCGGCTCACGCCGGAGCCGCTGCAGGGCCGGGTGATGAGCGTGTCCCGGCTGTGCTCCTGGGGCTCCATGCCGGTCGGCGCCACGCTCGGCGGTGTGCTCGCCGAAGCCCTGTCCGTGCCCGCCGTCTTCGTGGTGTGCGGTGCCGTCCTGGCGGTGGGTGCCCTCCTGCTGCTCGCGCCGCTGCGCGAGGACACCGCCCCAGCGGCGGCCGACCCGTCCCCGCACAACGACCTACTCGACAAGGGGTGACCGTTGGACACACAGCTCTACGACACGGTGATCGTCGGAGGCGGCCCGGCCGGCCTCAACGGCGCGCTGTACCTGGGCCGCTCACGCCGAAAGGTGCTGCTGATCGACTCGGGTGACGCCCGCAACATGGCGGCCGGGGTCATGCACAACGTGCTGACCAACGACGGGGCGCCGATCGCGGACTTCCGCGCCCGTTCCCGCGCCGAGCTCGCCGCGTACGACGTGACCTTCCGCGACGACGAGGTGATGTCGGCGGGATGCGACGGCGACCGGGTGGTCGTCACCACCAAGGAGTCCGGCAGCTTCCACGCCCGCACCCTGCTGTACGCGGCCGGGGTGCGCTCGGTGCTTCCCGCGGTCCCGGGCCTCGCGGACCTGTGGGGCAGGGCGGCATTCGAGTGCCCTTACTGCCACGCCTGGGAGGTGCGTGAGCGCAGCTTCGCCGTGTACGGCGGCAACGTGCCCAGCGAGTGCCTGGCCGCGACTCTGACGGTGTGGTCCGAGGACATCACCTACCTGTCCGACCGGCGCGTCCTGCCGCGGGACGAACGCGACCGGCTCGTCGCGGCCGGGGTGCCCGTGGTGGCCGACGGGATCAGCGAGTTCAAGCCGCACCCCGAGGGGGTCGAGGTCATCTTCGAGGACGGCCGGTCCGCCGCCTACGGCGCGCTCTTCCTGCATCTGGACATCGAGCCCCGGGTGGACCCGCTGCGTCCCTGGTTGCAGGCCCCTGACCTGGAGTCGGTACAGACCGACGAGCGCGGCCGCACCAGCCTGCCCCGGTTGTACGTGGCGGGTGACCTCGGCCGGAACATGCAGCAGGCCGCGATGGCAGCCGCCAGCGGCGGGCTGGCCGGCATGGCCATCAACGCCGACCTGATCCGGGAGGACCGGCCCGGCTCCCTGCCCGAGCCGCCGCCTCCGCAGCCCGCCCGGTGAGCGCACGCCGACCGTCCCACCCAGCCACGGGAGCCCCTTCGCGATGACCTCACCCCGCGCCGAGTTCGCCCCGCACATGGAGCACTACACCTTCGTCCTGGAGGACCAGCCGTACCTGGGCTATTTCCAGTACGGAAACGAGAAGACACCCGTCTACACGACCGACCGGCACGGCTTCCGGGTCACGCCGGGGCCGGCCGGGCTTCTGGCCGGCCTCGGCGACGACCGCCCGGACGGACCGGTGCGGGTGCTCGCCGGCAGTTCCGCGGTCTTCGGCGTGGGCGCCACCGGCGACGCGGCAACCATCTCCGCCCGGCTGTGGAACGCCCACGCCCCCCGGCTGCCGTGGCTGAACATCGCCGGGCAGAGCCACAACTCCGCGCAGGAACTGATGCTGTTCACCCTGTTCCTGCACGAACTGCCGCCCGTCGAGGACATCGTGCTGGTGTCCGGCGTCAACAATCTCGTGCTCAGCCGACTGCCCGAGAAGAAGCAGGGCCGGCACGGAGCGTTCTTCGACTGCGGGCCCGCCCCCGACGTCGTCCCGCCACCGGAGCGGCGGGTGGCGCACGCCGCAGAGCTGACGCTGCGGCACCTCGGGGCGTGGAAGACCCTCGCGGACGGGCTCGGCGCCCGGCTGACCTTCGTCCTCCAGCCGCTCGCGCCCTGGGTGCGCGAGGAGCCGCTGCCCCGGGAGAAGCTGCTGTTCGAGGAGCTGGACGAGGTGTCCAACTTCCGCCGGTTCCACAACGACATCTCCACCATGGCGGTGGGCCGCGCCTACGCGGGCCGGCTGGCCGCCGGATGCGCCGGTCTGCACGTACCGTTCCTCGACATGAACGTGGCGCTGGCCGACGTGGCCGGCCCGGAGGACTGGTTGTTCATCGACCGGGTGCACTGCACCGATCTGGGCTACGACCTCGTGGCCCGGCAGCTCGCCGACCGTCTCGATCTGGCGTGAGGAGCCTGTGATGCCCGAGTTCCCGCATGAGGCGCACGGCGAGGCCCCCCGGGAAAGCCGCCCCGCGTCCGTGCCGGCAGTGCGCCGCCTGGCCTCCTGGCTGCGCCGTCGGCACCGGGCCGCCCCCTCCACCGACGCCCCGCCGCACGGGATGCGCCCGCAGCCCGAGGACGACGCCTCCGTCTACCCGCTGTTCTGAGATGGCCCGTTCCGGCAGCGGGACCGGCCCGGACCGCCCGGTCCTGGGCATCTCCGCCTACTACCACGACAGTGCGGCCGCCGTCGTGGCCGGCGGCGTCCCGCTCGTGGCGGCGCAGGAGGAGCGGTTCACCCGGCGCCGCCACGACGCGGCCTTCCCTGCCCACGCCGTCGTGTCCTGTCTGCGGGAGGCCGGGCTAAGCCTGGACGACCTGGCGGCGGTGGCGTTCTATGAGGATCCGGCCTTGAAGTTCCGCCGGGTGCTGGCGACTTGGCTGGCCACGGCTCCCCGCGGCTTTCCGGTGTTCCGCCGGGCGTGGCCCGAATGGACCGGCTGGAAGCGGCGTGCCGTGGACGACGTACGGGCGCGGCTGGGTGAGCTGGCCCGGGGACGGCCGCTGCCCCCGGTGGTGGCACACCGGCATCACGCCTCGCACGCGGCATCGGCGTTCTTCCCGAGCCCGTTTTCCTCGGCGGCGGTGCTGTGCGTGGACGGCGTGGGCGAGTGGGAGACCACGACGCTCTGGCACGGCCGGGACACCGAGCTGGTCCCACTCGCACAGCTGTCGTTCCCGCACTCGCTCGGCATGCTGTACTCGGCGTTCACGTACTACTGCGGCTTCAAGGTCGACTCGGGCGAGTACAAGCTGATGGGCCTCGCGCCCTACGGCACCCCGCGGTACGCGCCGCTCATCCGGGAGCGGCTGATCGACGTGAAACCGGACGGCTCCTTCCGCCTGGACCTCGGCTACTTCACCTTCCAGTACGGGCTGACCATGGTCGGCCGGGCCTTCGAGGAGCTGTTCGGCGGCCCACGCCGGACTCCCGAAGGACCGCTGACCCAAAGGGAGTTCGACCTGGCGGCGTCCGTGCAGCAGGTCACCGAGGAGGTGCTGCGGCGGCTGGCCCGCACGGTGCTGGAACGCACCGGGGAGCGGCGGCTGTGTCTGGCGGGTGGCGTCGCGCTGAACTGCGTGGCCAACGGACGGATCCTGACGGACGGGGTGTGCGACGAGTTGTGGGTGCAGCCGGCGGCGGGGGACGCGGGCGGGGCGCTGGGCGCCGCCCTGGCCGAGTCGCACCACCGGGGGGCGCCCCGCGCCCACGCCGGCAGCGGCCGGGACGCGATGGCGGGGGCGCTGCTCGGCCCCGCCTGCTCGGACCAGGAGATCGAGGACTTCCTCGCCGAAGGCGGTTACCCCGCCGTACGGATGCCGGAGCGGGCGCTGACGGAGCGGGTCGCGGCGGAGCTGGCGGCGGGCCGGGTGGTGGGCTGGTGCCAGGGACGGATGGAGTTCGGGCCGCGTGCGCTCGGCAACCGGTCCATCCTCGCCGACCCACGCGACCCGCTGATGCAGTCCACCCTCAATCTCAAGACCAAGTTCCGCGAGTCCTTCCGGCCGTTCGCGCCCGCGGTGCTCGCCGAGGACGCCAAGGACTGGTTCGAACTCCCCCAGGAGAGCCCGTACATGCTGCTGACCGCGCAGGTCGCCGCCGCCCGGCGGCAGGAGTGCGGGCCCCCACCGCAGGGTGTGTCGGGACTGGAGCTGTTGCGGGTGCCGCGCTCCACCATTCCGGCGGTCACCCATGTCGACGGCTCGGCGCGCGTGCAGACGGTGACGGCCGAGCACAACCCGCGCTTCCACGCGCTGCTCACCGCGTTCCGGGAGCAGACGGGCTGTCCGGTGCTGGTGAACACGTCGTTCAATGTGCGGGGGGAGCCGATCGTGCGGGACGCCCGGGAGGCCTACGCCTGCTTCATGCGCACGCGCATCGATCTGCTGGTCCTGGGCGACTTCCTGCTGGACAAGCGGGACCAGCCCGAGTGGCGTGAGGAGGGTGACTGGCGTGCCGCGATCCCTGTGGACTGAGCGGCTGCGGCACGTGGGGCTGGCCGTGCTGTACTTCGCGGTGGTCACCCCCGCGGGGCTGTGCGTACGAGCGGTCCACGACCCGCTGCGCCGCTCCTGGGACGCCCGCCGGCCGACCTATCTGCAGCCGCCGGTGCGTACCGGCCGCCGCACGGTGTCGTCGTCCGGCCGAACCCGCAGACCGGGCGTCAGTCCCCGGCGGGCGCGTTCGCCACGATGACGGCCACACGGCGTGTTCCGAGGTCGAGGATCCGCGAGGCGGCCCCGGAGAAACCGCATGAAGTCGCCCAGGCGTCGGCCTCCCGTGCGGTGCGGGGCAATGGCACGTCACGGCAGATGTGGCGGGCGAAGCGTTCCGAGGGGCGAAAATGCGTGGCCAACGGCAGGGTGAAGCCCACCCGGCCCCCGGGGCGCAGGGCGCGCAGCCAGTCGTCCATCACGCGACGGCCGAGAAAGTGCAGCGAGGAGGCGCAGAGCACCACGTCCAGGGAGTGATCCGGGACGGGCAGCGGTACGGCGTCGGCGACCCGCCAGTCGATCGCGCCGACCGGGACGAGGCCGGCGGCGCGGTCGCGGCCCGTGGCGACCATGCCCGGCGACAGGTCGACGGCCAGGACGGCCGGTGCGGTGTCCGGCCGGCCCCGGGCGACTTGCAGCGCCACCGCACCCGCACCGCACGCCACGTCGGCGACCCTGGCGGTGGCACCGGGATCGGCCCACGCGATCAGGGCCCGCGCGATCTCCTCATGGTGCCCGTGGTCATAGCTGTCGGCCAGCTCGTCGAAGACTTCCGCAAGCGTTGCGCTCTCCATCACCGACCGATCCTAGGGGTTTTCCCCAACTCGCCACAGGGCGTTGATGCGTTGCCTGGGTTCGGGCGGGTCGATGTCCGGCGGATGATCCGCAGCGGGTCAAGCCGTCGTCCGGGCTGTCCGAGGTTCAGCTCGCCGGGCTGAAGGCGTCGGCAGGATCGAGGCGTCCGCTGCCCGACCTGCCGATCGAGCAGCGGGATCGCACGATGACGACGCCATCAGCCTGCGCCTGAAGGTCTGCGCGGATCTCAGCGGAGCGAACGGCACCGGCAACGAACAGTGAGTGCGGCGCTGACGGCTCGTGAAGAGACGCCGGTCGTTTACGCGCCTGTCCCGAGATCAGCGGGCCCGCCTGCGTCGGAGCGGGAGGATGACAGACGTCGGGGACGCTATCGGGTTCTGAAGCGGCGGAAGAGGTTTCGTGCCACGTATACGCCGGGGCCGCCGAATCCGACGATGTCGACCCGTCCGTCGCCGGTGATGTCGGTGACGAAGCGGGGGTGACGGTCGACCCGCCAGGCGCCGGCGTCGTCGTTGTATCCGAAGCCGCGGCACACCAGTTGTGCCTGCTCGAAGCGGCCGTCGCCGCGGCTGTGCGACACCCAGACTCCCTCGTCGCCGAAGCCGACGATGTCCGGGGTGCCGTCACCGGTGACGTCGGCGAGGAAGCGCAGGTGTCTGCTGCCCGTCCACCCCTGGGCGAGCCCGAAGTCGTTCAGGACGAGCTGCGCCGGCTCGAACGTGCCGTCGCCCCGCCCGCGTGCGACGACAACGCCTTGAGGGCCGAATCCGACGATGTCCACCGGACCACCACGGGTGGTCCCGAGGAGGAACCGAGGGTGTTCCCGGACTGAGCTCCACCCCTGGTCGGTTCCGAAGTCGTCCAGAACGTACAGAGGTTCGTCGAAGGTGCCGTCCTCGCTCTGGAGGGAGATCCACACGCCGTCGTCATGGCAGCCGACGATGTCGGCGCGCCCGTCGCCGGTGGTGTCGACGAGGAACCGGGGGTGCTTGCCGGTGAGCCAGCTCCCGGCCTGCCGGCCGTGTCCGAACGCTTTGAGGACCAGCTTGCCGCTGGTGGGTGCGAAGGTCCCGCCCTCGTCCTGTGCGCTCACCCGGACACCGTCGACGGCCAGCACGACGATGTCGGGTCTGCCGTCGCCCGTCGTGTCCAGGGAGGTCCACAGGTCCGCGGCATGAGGGGCGGGGGCAGGTGGGTGCAGGACGCGCTCGTTGTCGTCGAAGGTCCCGTCACCCCGGCCCGCCGCGGTCACAGCGCCCTTCGCGGGTTTGATGGCGACGATGTCCACGCGCCCTGTGCCTGTGGTGTCGGCAAGGAACCGCTCGCCCAGCCCGGCCCACCGGGTGGACTGCCCGTCGGGGAGGTGTCCCGCGCCGTCGCTCTGCCACCCGCCGGCGTCCTGGTCGCTGCCGAAGCGTTTGACGACCAGCAGCGCATCGCTGAAGGAGGGCGTCGCGTCGGGTGCCGGCCGCAGCGAGGCCGACCGGGTCAGCCGCCAGGACCGGCGGCCGTTCCAGTGATCCAGTGGTGACCAGCGCAGTACCGAATCGCTGGTGCGCTCCGGCTCGGCTGGGACGAACCTCCAGCGCTGGGTTTCCGCGTTGTCGTCGTACTCGCGCAGGACGACCTTGGTGTCGTCCTGGCCTGCTGCTCCGAGGTCCAGGACAGCGCCGTCGGTGGCGCCCTCGATGAAGTAGAGGCCCGCTTCGCCGTCGACGGGGACGACGCGCCACTGCTGGCTCTTCTTGCCCGCGGAGGCGTCCCACTGACGGACGCCGCGCTCGGGGGTCGCGGGGTTGTCGAGCACCTTGCCGTTGGACGCGTTGCGGATCACATGGATCCGGTCGTCCTGCGCCGTCTGTACCGGAGCGAGCTGCCACAGGTGTGGGCTCGGGTCGTCATCGGGGACGGCGCGGGCGACGAGCGCTCCGTCCGTGCTCGGCGCGGCCTTGACACCGAGGGTCCTCCCCGTGGCGGCGTTGACGATCTGAAGCTTCAGGTCTTCGATGGGCACGGGCATCGTGATGCCTCTTCCAGGCGGTCGGGGGTGCCGCGGCCGGCGACTGCGGGCCGGCCGCGACTGGGGGCGGGTGCGGCGCGGCGGTGGCCGGGCATCACGTGAAGACGTGGTGGTACGGGACGTCCCACTCGTTGGGCAGCCGCGGGTAGAAGGTGTTGATGACCGTCCCGGTGAAGTCACCGCCCCAGTTGCGGGTGACACGGACCTCGCTGTCGGCCGTCACCGCGTGGTCCTTGAACCCGAGGATGGTGTCGGGATGGGTGATCGGCACGAAGGTGATCCCGCCCCAAGGGGTCACCGTGACGACCCAGAGCTGGGTGTCCTCGGGCGCGCCGTTCCTTCCGCGCCACTTGTCCCCCACCTTGTCGGGAAGGCCGACCTGGACGATGTCGCAGGTGCTCTTGGGGGCGTCCTGGTGGACGGTGATGCGCCTGCGCTTGGGCTTCGGCGCGCCGTCGTCGCCGCGGCCGGTCTCGGCGTCGCCTGCCGCGGCGGGCTTGGGCGTGACCTGACCTGCGGCGCTCTCGACGAAGTACAGCGGTCGCTGCCCGAAGAAGCCGGCGGGGGTGATGTGCCAGAGGTGGCCCTTCGCCTCCTTGGTGGCCTCGTCGAGCGCGGTGGCGAGCTTGACGCCCTTGTCGTGGCTCTCCTCCTTCAGTTCGGCGGGCCGCAGGTAGCCGCCGTTGAAGGCGTGGACGAGCATGACCGGCCGGTTCTCGACCAGCGCCGCCACGATCGCGTTGTCGTAGCTGTTCACCGCCACCGGGCCGCCGACGACCAGGTTCGACATCGCCGTGCGTTCTTGGGTGTACATCGCGGAAACCTCACCTGTCCCTCAATGTGGAGAACGACACGTCGGACGCTCAATGCAGTGGCTGCAGTAACCAGATTCGAACCGCAGCACCAGCCGGCGAAGTCCATTGACATTTTCCGGCCAGCAATTAACAGTCACATCCGAGTGTCCGGCAGATTCTCAAGTTAGTTGCGGAGCAGGGCAGTTGAGAATACCCCGGATGCCACATCACTCGATTGAGCGCACAATACGGCGCCATCTTCTGAGATTTCGAAGAGCGTGCTAGCTTCAGCTATCGGGAACGCGCAGATCCTTGTTCGGAATTCACCGATTCACATTCGGCCATATCAGTCGAGGACGGGGAATGACTTCCAACGCGTACAACCTGGTACAGGCCAAGCGTCAGCCGCTGACCAAGAAGAACCTGCGGGAGCTCAACATCCAGCAGACCTGGCAGTCCATCCTGAACCATCCCAGCCTGATCTACGTCGACGACTACGGGGCGAAACACAAGCCCGTCGGGTTCTCCGTGAACAAGTCGAGTTTCGGCAACTTCCCCGGGAGCGCGTTCCAACTGGGGTGGCTCGCCTACATGAACCTCGGGGAGCCGCTGATCGAGGTACGCGGCGACATCGGCCAGCCCCCGCCCGACACGTTCTCCTCGCGCACGTACGTCAATCGCAGCCAGTCCGAGATGACCTTCACCGACTCGGTGGACTTCACCGTCTCGAACGGTGTCACGTGGTCGCTCCACGGAGACGCCAAGCTCACCTTCGGCGGCAGCGTCGGCGCCTCGCTCCAGCTGCAGTTGCAGAACCAGCTCCGCCTGGACCTCCAGTCGCAGCTTCAGGCGTCGTGCCAGAACGGTACGGCGAACAAGAACGCAAACACCGTGACCAACAAGAACAGCAAGGACAGCGTCGGAGTCGACAACGCCAACACCACCGAAACGTCCGCGAGCAGTTCCGCGACGAACTCCTCGTCGAACGGGATGACGAACTCGGTGGGATTCACGACCACCGGCAGCGCCACCGGCAACGCGTCGCTCAACGCGCAGCTGGCCCTGGGTATCGCGGCCACCGTGGGCGGCTCTCTGAACACCAGCTGGGCCTCGAAGTCGCAGATTTCCGGCAAGGTCCCGCCGAACTCCCGCGTGCAGACCCTCGTCACGCAGCGACGCACCCGTAAGCAGTACACCTACGAAATCCCGGTGACCTTCTCCGGACTGATCGCGGTGAAGTACGCCGTGCCGGTGGCGGTCCTGTCCCCTCCGCAGTCCGGTGCCTACCCCGGCCTCGACCAGCTGGTCGCCCGGGACATCGGCGACATCGACCTGGCACCCGGCGGTTTTCGCATGAAAGGACTGGCCGAGGTCGTCTCCGCTTTGGAGGTCCACCACACGATGCTCGACAGCGAGAGCCTGGCCGTCAGCCCGCAGACCCTGTACAAGCAGCCCTGACCGCGCGGAACCGCCACCACAACGACAACGACGACCGAGGGGACGACCATGGTGTTCGACAACATCTTCAACTCCGCGCGCACGGGCGCGGGACTGTTCTCCGTGACCACTGACGGCACCAAGCCCCCGTTCGGCGAGGACGTCGACTTCGAGGACGCCGGCAGCGACACGTACGACGACACCAGCACCAGCCTGTTCAACAGCGCGATCCATGGCGCTTCCTCCCGAGCGAAGATCGTGCAGGAGACGTCACCCGAAGCGCGGGCCGTCCTGGGCTTCCTCGGCTCCTTCATCCAGAGCACCCAGGCGTCCGCCCACACGCAGGCCCGATACGCCACCGATCCCGGCTCGGTGAGCGATGCAGCGTCCGCCGGCATGAACAAGGCGAGCGCGACAGTGACAGATCACAGCGATCTGCAGAAGGACGAGGATCTGCAGAGCAGGCCGAAGAAGAGCGACTACGCCCAGCCGCCCAAAACCCCGCAGACGCCGAAAGCACCTGAGGCACCCACCGCGCCCAAGGCGACCGCGGAGAAGCCGTCCCGTTCCGAATAGGGGCCGGGGCGGAGCAGAGACAGGGCAGGGTGTAAGAGAGGGCAGGGGCGAGAGTGCCCCTGCCCTCCGGTGTCATACGGGAAGCAGTTGCCACTGCCGGCCCTGGTGATCGCCCTCCGACCCGTCCTGGGTGATCGCCGCGCGGGCATTGGTGTCGACCCGCAGGAGCAGACCGCTGTTGCGGTTCGCGATTTCGAACACTCGGGGAGTGCCGTCCACCGGGCCTACCGGGATCAGCCTCCACTGCTGATGATGTGCGTCCGCGCCCTCGTACCCGCGCTGTGCGATGACTGCCCCGGACCTTTCCTGCGCTCCGACGACCTCCAGAACCTTGCCGCTGCGCACGTTCTCGATCCGGTACAGGACGTCGCCGTCGTGCTGACCCGCCGCGACCACCCTCCACCGCTGATGATCCCTGGACGCCGCGAGCATCTGATGGACCTCCGCCCCGTCCTTGACGGACTCGCGCACGATCCCCATCCGTAGCCTGCTGCGCACGTTGGCCCAGGAGACCACAGTGCCCGAGTCGGGCAACCCGGCCAGCCTCGTCGACGCGATCTTCCGTAGGCGGTTGTTGACGTGGTCGGCGATGTAGAGGGTGTCGACGCAGTCCAAGGCCAGCCCGTACGGGTGGTACAGCTGGGCCTTGGCGGCCGGGCCGCCGTCACCACCGAAGCCTGCGGTGCCCGTGCCGGCCACCGTGCTGATCTTCTCGTCCGCAGCGACCCTGCGGACTCGATGGTTGCCGTAGTCGGCGATGTAGAGGTCGCCTGCGCTGTCCACCGCCACTCCGACCGGGCCGTTCAGCCGGGCGGCGGTGGCGGGACCGTCGTCCCCGCTGAAGCCCGATGCGCCCGCCCCGGCGACGGTGCTGATCTTCCCGTCGGCCGTCACCTTGCGGACCCGGTGGTTGGCGTAGTCCGCGATGTAGAGGGCGCCCGTGCCGTCGACCGCCAGTGCGTGCGGGCGGTTCAGCTGCGCTGAAACCGCCGGGCCGCCATCTCCACCGGCGCCGACAGCCCCCGTGCCGACGAACGTGCTGATGCGGCCGTCGGTCGTGATCTTCCGCACGCGGTTGTTGTGGTACTCGGAGACATAGAGGGTGCCGCCGCTGTCTACCGCCACCCCCGTGGGGAGGTTCAACCGGGCGGCGGTGGCGGGACCGTCGTCCCCGCTAAAGCCCGCGGCGCCTGTGCCGACGACGGTACTGATCCGTCCGTCCGGGGTGACCTTCCGCACCCGGTGGTTGTTGCCATCGGCGATGTAGACGGCGCCGGCACTGTCGACCGCAACTTCGCGCGGCCAGTTCAACTGGGCCGCGACGGCAGGGCCGTTGTCCCCGCTGAAGCCCGCGGACCCGGTTCCCGCAACCGTGCTGATCTTCCCGTCGGTCGTGATCTTCCGGACGCGGTGGTTGTTGGAGTCGGAGAAGTAGAGGGTTCCGGTGCTGTCCACTGCGATGCCGTACGGGCGGTTCAACTGAGCCGAGACGGCCGGCTCGTTGTCGCCCTTGAATCCCGCAGCCCCGGTCCCCGAGACCGTGCTGATCGGCGGAACGGCGTTCTCGTCACCTGTGGTGGGCTGGGCAGTGCTCATCGACCTCCCCCCGTTCCTCGCGCCCGCTCCCGACGGTCCTGGCCTACCGTCATACCTCGCCCCTGTCTCGAGATCCGGTCGTCTTGCATCCGCCCGAGGCGAACTGCGGACAAATCCTCCCGGCACGCGGAGGCCTCAGAAAGGGGAATGCATGTGCAAAACGGGTTTCCGGACAGTGCGCACCCAGGGCACAGGATCGTTTCTCCAGTAGTCACGCAAGCCCACTCTTCTCCCGCCCCAGCGGAGAAAGCAGGCTGAGAGCAGGTCACCCACACGGGACGTCGCCGACGGCGGTCACAAGGCCAAGCGAGCATGGCGAGCGTGACCGTGATGTGCCGGTGCCATGAGGCCCAGCGCTTGTCCTGGTAGTGGTCGAGGCCGACTTGACCTGTGGCGGTCTGGCGCTTCCCTCCGACATCCACCGGGACAGCACCGGCCTCGGCATCCGTTCAGGGAGACCGTCGACACACGGGCGTGCCTGCGGGCGGCGAATTCGACACGAGTGCGCTGCTGATCCGATGCGGGCGGCTGGGGGGGACTTCAAGCGGCTACGGGACGGCGGTCCAGAGAGTGCGCCGACGTTGCTCGCGAGTGCGGTCAGGACGTGCCGGACGTGCGTCTTCGCGAGGCCGCGGTAGCGGCATCGGCGTACGTGGTGGCCGTCCACGAACTCCTCGATGCTGCCCTCGGCTCCGAGCGGAGCCCGGGGAGTCGGCGCCAGTCGACCATTTCCATAAACTATGAATATAAAACTGCTATGCTTCGAGCATGAGTCGTGAAGACACCGCTCCTGGCGCGTCCGCCGCCATCGGGGCAGCCCTCTACGGCCTGGCCACCAGGGCCGCGAGACGCCTGCCCCGGGACATGAGCCTGACGTCCGCCGCCACCCTGGCCACCCTGGACCGGACCGGCCCGCGGCGCATCACCGATCTGGCCGCGGTCGAGGGCGTCACCCAGCCCGCGATGACCGCCCTGGTCCGGGTGATGGAGGAGTCCGGCCTGGTCGAGCGGCGGGGCGACGCGTCCGACAAGCGGGTCACGCTGGTGTGCCTGACCGAGGCCGGCGCCTCGTATGTCCGGACGCGTCGCCAGGCGGGCGTGCACGCGTTCGAGCGGTTGATCGGCGAGCTCACCGGCGACGAGGTCGAGGCGCTGGTGGCGGCCCTTCCGGCGCTGAAGCATCTGGCAGAGCTCGAAAGCGAGGACCGCGAAGGGCCGAAGCAGTGACCGGGCAGCCGGTCGGCGAGGTCGCGGCGAAGGCGTTACCGGTGGCGCGGTGCGAGGCGCGGCTGCTGGTCCCCGCCCTGATGTTCATCGCCCTGGTCGTGGCGGCGGTCGCCAGCCTCGGGACGCCGCTCATCACCAGCGTGGCGACCTCGTTCCACGTCTCGCTCGGCAGCGCGCAGTGGACGCTGACCGTCGCGCTGCTCAGCGGCGCCGTCGCCACGCCGGTCCTGGGCCGGCTCGGAGCCGGCCCGCACCGGCGGGCCGCGATCCTCGCCACGCTGGCGGTCGTCGTTGTCGGCAGCGCGCTCACCGTGCTGCCGCTGCCGTTCGCGTGGCTGCTGGCCGGCCGGGCGGCCCAGGGCGTCGGGCTCGGGCTGACGGCGCCGATGATGGGCGTGGCCCGGGACCACCTCCCCGAGGAGCGCGGCGCGGCCGTGATCGCCCTGATCTCGGTGGTCTCGATCATCGGGGCCGGCGTCGGCTACCCGCTGGCCGCCCTGCTCGCGGAGCTCGGCGGGGTACGGGCCGCCTACGGTCTCGGCCTGGTCGTCACCGCCGCCGCCCTCCTGACCGCGTGGCACTCCATGCCGGAAGCCCCCGCAGGCCGCTCCGCCCACGTGGACGTGAAAGGCGCGGTCGTCCTGGCCGCTGCGCTGCTCCTGGTGCTGTTCCTCGCCGGCGAACGGAATCTGTGGAGCCGGCACCTCGCCGTGGCGGCGGGCCTCACCGTCGTCGCGGTGGTGCTGCTCTGCGTCTGGGCCGTCATCGAACTGCGCAGCACGACGCCCCTGGTCGATGTGCGGGCGGTGCGGCACCCCGCGGTCGCCGGGGCGAACCTCGCCATGTTCGTCGGCGGGATCGGCATGTACCTCCTGCTCACGCTCATCACCAGGTACGCGCAGACGCCGCACGGCGCCGGCTACGGCTTCGGGCTGACGACCTTCGTCGCCGGGCTGGTCCTCATCCCGTTCTCGGTGCTGGGGTTCGTCGCCGGCAAGCTCGCGCCGCGGGTCCGGACGCGGATCGCCGACCCCCTGCTCCTGGCCGGCAGCGCCGTCGTGGTCGGCGGCGGGTTCGCCCTGTTCGCGGCGGCCCGGTCGGACCTGGCCGAACTGTTCGCGGCGATGGGCGTGCTCGGCTTCGGCGTCGGCGGCTTCTCAGCCGTCATGCCCGGCGTCATCCTGGCCGTCACTCCCGAGAGCGAGACGTCGAGCGCCATGAGCTTCAACTACGTGGTCCGCAGCGTCGGGTACTCCCTGGGCAGCGCCATCGGCGGCCTCGTCCTCGCCGCGGGCACCGGCCCCGGCCACCTCTTCCCCGGCGACAGCGCCTACACCACCGCGTCGCTGGTCGGCATCGGCGCCATGGCGATCACGACGCTGACAAGCCTCGCTCTCGCCCGCCGACGCTCGTCCGAGACCAACCCGTAAGTCAGATGCATTCATCCCAACACTGGAGGTTCCATGCCCAAGGGCTACTGGGTCAGCGTCTACCGCACCATTTCAGACCCTGAGAAGCTGGCCGCCTACAACAGGCTGGCCGCTCTGGCCGTCCAGGCCGGGGGCGGTCGGACCGTCGTCCGTGGTGGTCGGGTCGCGGCGTATGACGCCGGAGTCGCCGAGCGCACCGTCCTGGTCGAGTTCGACAGTTTCGAGCAGGCCGTCGCGGCACGTGAGAGTGCGGCTTACCAGGAGGCGCTGGTCGCCCTCTCCGACGGTGTCGAGCGCGACTTCCGCATCGTCGAAGGCATCGACTGACCGAGGTCCGGTCGGATCTTCACTGAAGTGCCTCAAGCTCCTCGTGCCGGCCGGCTGGTAACGCACCATCAGCCACCTGGCCAATGGACTCCTCCTGGAAGAGGACCTCTGGGGCGTCCGCTTCCCGGGCCGGTGACCGCACTCCGCCCAAGTCCGGGTGTTGGCCGGCATTGCGGGACAGCTTGTCGGACGGGCTGGAAACAGTGATCTGACGGAAGGGATGTCATGCGTGCCCTGCAGTACGGGAGGTTCGGTGGCCCGGAGGTCCTGGAGGAGGCCGATGTGCCGGATCCGTCGGCGGGGCCGGGTGAGACTCTGGTCCAGGTGGAGGCCGCGGGTGTCAATTTCGGCGACATCAAGCAGATCGCGGGCGAACACACCCACGGTCCGTACGCCCCCCAAGGCCCGCTGCCCCGTGTTCCCGGCATGGAGGTCGTCGGCAGGACCGCAGCCGGCCGACGAGTCCTCGGCTATGTTCCGCAGGGCGGTTATGCCGCCAAGACGGTTGTCGCCGACCGCCACCTGGTCGCGTTGCCGCCGGGGGTGGGCGCGGGAGAAGCGCTGGCAGTTCTCGTACAGGGGCTGACGGCGTGGCATCTGCTGCGGTCGGTCGCGCGTATCAGGCCCGGTGAGAGCGTGGTGGTCCATGCCGCCGCGGGCGGGACCGGCGGTCTCGTCGTCCAACTGGCCCGGGAGTTCGGGGCAGGACGGATCATCGCCACGGCATCGTCCGACGAGAAGCGCGCCTTGGCTCTCGAACTCGGCGCGGACGCGGCGATCGACGGTGACGCGGCCGGCTATCGAGAGCGGGTCCTCGACGCCAACCACGGACACCCGGTCGACATCGTCCTGGACGCCATCGGCGGCCCCGTCCTCGACGCCGCCCTGGACACACTCGCGCCCCTCGGCCGACTGGTGACCTACGGCGCCTTGTCCCGGCAGGCGGCCTCCGCGATCGCGCCGAGCCGACTGGCGGTGGACAGCATCACCGTCGCCGGCTTCTGGGTCATCCCGCTCATCGCCAGGAACGGTGCCGGCGGTGCGGAGCTCGCGGAACTGCTCGACCTCACGGCGCGGCGTCGCCTGCGGCCCCTGGTCGGCGCGGAGTACGACCTGGCGCGGGCCCGCGACGCGCACGAGGACCTGCTCGGCCGCCGTACGAAGGGGAAACTGATCCTCCGCCCTTGACGACCAACGCCCGTCTTGCCACCGTACGGCCCTACGGTCGGCCCGCGCCGTCACCCGCCGGCGTCTCACCCGCCACGACGCCTTGCAGCACTGGGTGGCGTGTCCGGCCCCCAGGGGCGGACACACGCTTTTCCCGCGAGTCCTCGGAGGCCTCGATGAGAATCTTCGTCGCCGTATTCGGCATCCTCGCCGGCATCACCCTCGTGCTCTGCAGCGGAAAGTTCGCCCGCGCCGCCACTGGTCGGCGAGGAGCCGTCGGGCGGGCCAACGCCGCCGCGGGCGAATCCACGGTGCGGCTGGGCCCGTTGATCGTCGGTGTCTTCCTCATCGTCATCGGAATACTCGCGGCCGCAGGCGTCGCAGAGGTCGGATGACGGCCGTGGCCGGGGACGATGTGCGCCTACGAGGGGCCCTCGCGTGCTGTACCGGCGCGGGGGCGCTCAGTCGGGTTCCGGTGCCGGGCGCGGCGCCGCGAGCGGGGAGCGCCGGCCTTTCTCCACCGCGCGCAGCTGGTCCCGGTCGCGCTCGGGGTGGGCGGGGATGACCCCGGCTGCACACTGCGGAGGGGCTACGTCATCAACTCGATGTGCGGATGCTCGGGCTCCGCCGGGCAGACGAACAGGTGCTGCCGGTAGCCGCTGCCTATCTGGACACCGGTCGCGTTGTAGCCGCGGTGGCCCGGGTATGGTCCGGCACCTGGGTGGGGGTGCGGAGACCAGCTGTTCCCGGCATCGTCCCCTTCCTCGAACGTGGCGATGGTCATCAGGACCTCCATGCCGGTGCCGCACTCGGAGCAGGCCTGCGAGCTGGGGTCGGCGGAGTCCCAAGCGGGCCAGCCGCCGACCTTCCAGCCGGGTGCGTTGGACAGCACACAGTCGTAGTACGTGTCCGGGTCCATGTCTTCCTCTGCTGCCTGCGGCACATTCCACTGCTTGAGCTGCTCCCGCAGTTCTTCGCTCAGCTCGAGTTGATCGGGGTATTCGGTGATCTGCTCCGGTTCGAGCACGCACGGTTCCGGTAGGTAGCCGTCGAACTGCACTGCGGGCGGCTCGGGCGGCGTGTCGAGGATGTCGGTGACGGCGGCTGCCGAATGCCAGAAGAGCCGGGTCTTGGGCATGATCGGATGATCGAAGGGGCACCACAGAACCTGCAGGAGGTCCTTGCCCTCCGGCGGGCGCAGATCGGGCACATCCCTTGCGTACAGCTGCGCGACGGGCAGCATCGCTATGGGGCCGTCGTACGCCTGGACCGACAGCCTGACCGGATACGCCCGAGGGGGTCGGATCCGCTCGAGAGTCTCCTGTTCCTCCGGAGTCATATCCCGGCCGTGCGAGGCGGCGAAGATCCGTCGTTCCAGCCGCAGATCCGCCGGGGACCGGGCTGGGTTGATGCCATCCACCACATGCGGTTCCAAGCAGTGCGGCCACGGCTCCTCCGCGGGCCACAGCAGCGGCCCGCCGATCGAGCTGTCGCGCCGCGTCGGCTCCCCGGGGCGGGGGTGCAGGCGGGTCGCCGTGCGGGCCAGCGGAGCCAGTTGGGGAAAGACCGCGGCAACATCGATCGGCCGTGGTGGAGTGACAGGAGTGACATTCATGGCGGCAATCTTGCCCATCCCCTCTGACAACGACCCTCGTGGCCGCCCCACGAAACGTTCCAATGTGTTCCGGGTGACTCGCGGCGATCCCAGGACAGGAGTTGCCCTGACATCTGTCAGGAGTTGAGCACCCGCTGCCTCGCTAGGGTCTGTCCACAGCGCTGTCCGTAGGTCAAAGCCTTCACTTTCGAGACGGGGGAAACGCATGAGTCGCTCGATGGATCGCAGGACGCTGCTGAGGTCGGCCGGGTCCGCGGCGGTGGCGGGATCGCTGGGCGCGCTGGGAGTCGCGGCGCTTACCACCCGCCCAAGCAGCACCCGCGACGATCAACACCGACCAGGTGATGGCCACCACTGATCGCTTGACCCACGCCCCCAACCAGCGCGGAACGATCGGCATCGAGCTCCGCTCCGGCTACTACAACGGCTACCAGTACGGCTGGGGGCGGCTGGTCGGCTCCGGCTGGGACCCGCGTGGCTGGATCTGGCTGGACATCAGCAGGGACGGCGGCAGAACCTGGTCCTTCGCCGACGGCACCTATCTGTCGGACGGCACCGGCTACGCGCACACGTCAGGGTGGCTCACCCAGTCCGACCCGAACTACGTGTTCAGGGCCAGCTACGACAGCAATTTCCGGGCCGTCAACCCGTACGTCCAGAGTGGAATCTGGTAACAGCCGTCCGGTCGACTGCGCCTTATCCCACGCCCCAGGGTGACCGCCCGCAGCCTCAGTGCACACCCCACTGGAAGCAACTGCCGGACGGCAGACGCATCTCCTGATGACCGCCTCACGAGCTCGAAGTTCCACGACGGGCCCCGCGTGGGCGACCCGCCCCGAACCGTCGGCTGTTCAACAGGGCGGGCGGCGAGGAGTGGGGGTCTGTGAAGGACACCTCGGATACCGGCGAGACCACCTCGGTGCGTCCTTGTTGGGCACGCACCGCCGACTCCACCACAGGGGGATCACCATGAAAACTTCCGCGCGCAAGCTCTCGGCCGTCGTCACCGGCCTGGCACTCACCGCACTGGGCACCGTCTTCTCCGGCACGGCCGAGGCAGCCAATCCGTGCTGGTGGGGTGATGGCGGCATGCGCATGTACTGCAACAACGTCTCGGGTGCCACGGTCTACGCCACTCCCGACACCAGCCGTCCGGTCGGCACGATGTACTCGAACCCGAGCTGGTTCGAGTGCCGCAGGGACACGGGAGCCTACATCGGCGGCCCCCACCCGAACCGGTGGCTCTGGACACAGGCCGACAACGGCAAGTGGGGCTGGATGAAGGACACTGACATCTACAGCGAGACCGACCCGGTGCCCACCCACATCGGCAACGGCATCCCCCAGCCCTGCTGACGCCGGCACCTCGACCGGCCCCGGCCCGCTCCGAGAGTCCCACCGACACTCGGAGCGGCCGAGGCCCGTTCTGGGCGGTCACCGTCGCGGAACGGCACTGGTGCTCACACTCGCGGCTGGAGCAGGTAGCCGGTGAACCAGGTCGGGAATTCCCGCCTGAGTCCGGCCGGGCCGGTGACTGTGACCAGTTCGGAGCGCAAGAGACTGTCCCAGGTGCTTTCGCCGAGCCAGAATCTGGTGAGCGCCTCCAGGTCGGCGTCGACGTGGAGAGCGATGTCGAAACCGCCGTCCTCCGCGCACAACTGCACCCCGGGTCGCTTCGCCAGCAGGAAATGGGGGGCACCGGCGCCCCGGAATCGCAGCTCGACCATGGTGGGGTGCTCAGGGAGACGATCGGGAACGACACGACGGTGCATGTCCCACGCCAGCACCTCCGGACTGAGGTCCTCTTTGCGCAGTCCACGGGGGTCCGATTCCAGGGCCCAGAGTCCGAGTTCTCTCAGTACGGGAGCCAGGTTCTCTCCCGCCTCGGTCAACTGGTATTCACCTTTGTCCCGCTGCACGAGACCCGCCGATTCGAGCCTCTTCAGCCGTGCGGAGAGCATTGTTCTGGAAATGCGGGGGATGCCGCGCTGAATACCGTTGAAGTGCCGCTCCCCCATCATCAGCTCCCGCACCACCAGCAGGGTCCACCGTTCCCCGAGGACGTCGAGAGCGCGGGCGATCGGGCAGAACTGCTGGTAACCGGCCATGGAACGAGGGTACCGCGGGCGGTACGGAATCTGGACTGGTCTGTGTGCGCGGTCGGCCTAGGGTGAAGGCATGAGCGACGACAACAGCATGCGCGGTTCCGACGGCGAGTTCGACGACAGGGGCGTGAGCGGACTCGATCACCTTCTCTCCATCATCGACGGGCGCAGCCCGAGGGCCCCCATGTCGGCGACTCTCGGTTTCGATCTCGTCGCGGTGGAGCCCGGAACGGCAGTTTTCGAGGGGAAGACCGGAGAGCATCTCTGCAACCCGATGGGATCGGTGCATGGCGGATTCGCCGCCACTCTCCTGGACTCGGCGCTCGGATCCGCGGTGCTCACCCGGCTTCCGGCCGGACTGGCCTACAGCACGGCACAACTCAACGTGAATATGATCAGGCCGGTCATGCCGGCGACGGGAACGCTGCGCGCGACCGCGCAGGTGATTCACCTCGGCCGTACCCTGGCGACCGCCGAGGCGCGGCTCACTGGAATCGACGACGGAAAGATGTACGCCCACGCGACCGCCACGTGTGCGGTTTTTCCGATGCGACGCACCTGATCTCGGACACGGTTACCACCCCGCACTCGCCGTCGGTCCGCGTCCGGCACGTCTCGGCGTTCGGCGTCCGAAGACTCGAGCGGCGGTCGGCTCGTCCGGCCGCCGCTTGACGGTGAGAAGCCCGCGCTGATCCACTGCCTGCGAAGATTCGACATCCGGTCCCCGATTTCGCCGGGCGGGAGCACGGACCGAACCGAAGGAGTGCGGCCATGCCAGCCGAAGCGATCGTTCGCCAGTCCGTCGTCGACCTCCTGGAAGAACGCCTGCGCACGAACATCCTGGACGGCACCCACCAGCCCGGCTCCCTGCTCCCGCCGGAGCGTGAACTCGCCGCGTCCTACGGCGTCACCCGCACCACCCTGAAGCACGCCCTGTCCCGGCTGGAGCAGGCGGGCCTGCTCCGCACCCGGCACGGTGTGGGCACGAAGGTGCTGGACTTCCTCAGGTCCGGCGGCATCGACCTCCTTCCGCTGCTGGTGGGCCAGGACGGCCGGTGGCTGTCGGACGTGTTCGAGGCCCGCCGGGCGATCGGCGGACTGATCGCGCGCAAGGCGGCGTCGCAGTGCAGCACCGCGCAGGGCACTCGGCTTCGTGCCGCGGTGGACGCGGTGGGTGAGACACCGGACCCGGCGGACGCCCAGCTCGCTGAGGCCGAGGTGCACCGGGAACTGGCCCGCACCACGGGCAACCGTGTGTACCTGCTGCTCACCAACACCCTGCTCAACGCATATCTGCCGGTTCGTCACGTCATGAGCACCCCCTTCGCGGACCCGGCGGTCGCCGCGTACCGCATCCGGCAGGTGGTGGAGGCCGTGGTGAACGGCGAGACGGAGGAGGCCGGACGGGCCGCGGAGGCCTATCTCCAGCTGACCGCGCAGGAGATGACCGCGGATCTGGTCAGGCACAAGCCGCGGAAGTGACCCCGGCGCCACCGGGCACCACAAAGTCACGGACGAGGCCGGGGACTTGACCTACGAGGAGTGGGCTGGTTCTCTGCCGTCAGTGGATGAGCCACTGAGCCACTCGGTCACCGGCTCGCGGGGCTCGTCATGAACTTCCGTGGTCTCCCTACGGCTGCCTCACGCGTCGGACGGCCCGGACGATTCGGAGAGGAAGGGTGGCGTACATGGCGGCAGGCCGGGGAGCGCACTTCGCGGAGACCATGACGGGCGGTCTGCGGCTCGACACCGGCGGGGGCGGGAACCGGCCCGTGACACTCGACCTGCGGGTGGACGCACCCGGCCCGCTCCGCCCCCACGGGGTGACAACTGCCTTCGTCACGGGCCGCGTTCGGATCGGCGGGTGGGCCGACGACTTGCATGCCTCCGGCACCATGCTCATCGCCCCGCTGTCCCGGGGCCGGATCGACTACCACGTGCGTTTCACGGCCCTGGACGGCCGGGAGTACGCCCTGGAGGGTCACAAGTCCCCGACCTGGCGCAGTCCGCTGCGTTCCATGACGGTCCTGCCGATCCGCCTGCGCCCGGCCGGGGAGACGGGCGGCCGGGAGGAGGGCTCGGGCTCCCACCGCTCCGTCGGTGAGGGCCGGTTGCGGTTTCGCCTGCGTACTCTGCCGTCGTTCGCGGCGAGTTGGCGCTTTCCGGCTGCGGCCGACTCCACCGAGGGCCTCACCGCGGCTCGCGGGGACCGCCTGAACGTCTGGTACAGCACCTTCACCGACCCGAGGACCGGTAGCGGATTCTGGTTCCACCACGAGCTGGTGCGCCCGGTGAACGGCACGCCCTACACCCATGGTTGGGCCGCGGTGTACAGGCCGGACACGCCCCCCGTCCTCGACCGCTTCGGCCCCCATGCGCTGCCGGAGGGCTCGGCCTCTTCGGCTGAGGACGGCGCTCCTCCCCTGCCGCCGGGCTTTCACTCCCCGTCCGCCGTCGCCACCGCGCACGAACTGCGCGGAAGGACCGAGCGGTTGGTCTGGGACCTCCGGGTGGCCGCGGATTCGGCGCCCCTGCGTACCTTCCCCCGGCTGGCCTGGAAGCGCCGAGTGCTGCCCGCCGTGCACGTCGTCCCGCAAGCACAGGCGCGCTACCGCGGGTCCGTGTGCCTCGACGGACAGACGCTGCTCGTGGCCGACGCCCTGGGTGCCGGCGCCCGTATCGCCGGCCGGGGCAACGCCCACCGCTGGGCCTGGCTGCACGCCGATCTGGACGAGGACACCGTTCTGGAGGTGGTGGCGGCCGTCTCCGGCCTGCCGCTGCTGCGACATCTTCCGCCGCTGGTGTTCCTGCGACTGCGCAGAGCCGGACACGACTGGCCGCGCGGCGACTGGCGCAGCTCACTGGGCGTCGTGGGGATCGGACGGTTCCGGGGCACGCCCCGGCTGCCGACCTGGACCGTGCGGGGCCAGGCCGGAGGGCGCCGGATCGAGGTCCGGGTGCAGCTGCCCGAGGGGAGCCGGACCGCGGTCGGCTACACGGACCCGGACGGCAGCAGGTCCACCTGTCACAACAGTGAGCGGGCCGACGTGCGGGTCCGCCTGGAGCAGTGGCGCGACGGCGGGTGGCGGCCCGAACAGGTCTGGGACGTGCGGGGCACCGCGCACGCGGAGGTGGGGCTGCGATGAGCACGCTTCACGGCCGGGCGCTGTCGGCGGTGCTGCTGGACGTCGGCGCGGACGCGCACCGTCCCGAGTGGGAAGGACAGGTGCCGGAACGACTGCACCGTTTCATGTCGTCCCTGCCTCCTTACCTCCGCACGGGTCTGCACGCCGCGGACATGGCTCTCGACGGGTTCTCCGTCCTCACCACGGGCCGGCGTGCGCACCGTCTGCCGCCGGACGCCAGGGCGCGGCTCCTGCGGCGGCTGATCCGGCTGCCCGGATTCGGGCCCCTGATGGACCACGCGAAGATCCCGCTGTTGCTGGCCGCGGGGGCGAGCCGGCACGGCCCCCGGCCGGACAGACCCTTCGTCCGGGCCGATCCTCCGCTGGACCTCTCCCCGTCTTCGGACTGGCCCGACGAGTACCGCGTGGACGCCGTGGTGATCGGTTCCGGTGCGGGAGGTGCCGTGGCGGCGCTGACTCTCGCGTCCTCCGGACGTTCGGTCGTGGTCCTGGAGGAGGGACGTCACTTCTCGACACGGGAACTCGCCTCGCGGCCGCCCCTGGACCGGTTCGCCGACGCCTACCGGGACGGTGGCGCCACCCTCGCCTGGGGTCTGCCGCCCGTCCTGCTGCCGCTCGGCCGGGCCGTCGGCGGCACGACCCTGGTCAACTCGGGCACCTGCTTCCGCACGCCCTCTCATGTACTGGGCCGATGGCAGCGCTCCCACGGCATCGAGCTGGCGGACCCCGTCTCCTTCGCCCGTCACCTGGACCATGTGGAGAGGCTGCTCGGCGTGGGGGTGCCCGATCCGTCCGACCTCGGCCGCAACGGCGGGCTGGCGCTTCTCGGTGCCGGCCGCCTGGGCTGGTCCGCCGCTCCTCTGCGCCGTAACGCCATCGGGTGCGGGGGATGCTGCGAATGCGTCGCCGGCTGCCCGAGCGGCGCCAAGCAGGCGGTGCACCTGTCCGTGCTGCCCGCGGCGTGCGCGGCCGGCACCCGTATCGTCACCCGTGCCCGGGCCACCCGCGTCGTCACCGAGCACCATGCGGGCGCTCGACGCGCCGTCGCGGTGGAGGCGGTGCGTCCGGACGGCACGAGCTTCACCGTCAGCACCGGCCTCGTCGTCGCGGCGGCCGGAGCCCTGCACACCCCGGCCCTGCTGCGGCGCTCCGGGCTGGCGGGGCATCCAGGGGTGGGCCGCAATCTGGCGATCCACCCGGCCGTCAGCGTCGCTGGGCGTTTCGCTGAAGCTGTCACGGGTCCGGGGGCGGGACCCAACATCCTGCAGAGCGTCGGGGTCGACGAGTGGCACGACGAGGGCATCCTCATCGAGGCGACCGCCGCACCTCCCGGCATGACGTCCTTCGTCCTCCCGCATCTCGGCAGCCGATTGAAGCGCGAGCTGGACGACGCGGGAAGGCTCGCCGTCCTCGGCGCGATGGTCTCGGACCGCTCCTCAGGACGCGTGCGCGGCACGCACCGCCCGGTGGCGTCCTACACCCTCCACGCCGAGGACGGACGCCGCCTCCTGCGGTCCCTCTCCCACATGGGGCGCATCCTCTTCGCGGCGGGCGCGCGCGAGGTCCTCACGGGCATCCCGGCACACCCGTCGGTCACCTCGCCCGCCGATCTCGACGACGTCGTCCGCCGCACCGGTCGCCGCCGCCTCCACCTGTCGGCGTTCCACCCCACGGGAACCGCCGCGCTCGGGGCGGACGACCGGCACTCCCCCGTGCGCCCCGACGGGCGACTGCGCGGAACGGAAGGGGTGCTCGTCGCCGACGCGTGCCTGCTGCCGTCGTCGCCCGGTGTGAACCCGCAGATCACCATCATGGCGCTGGTCCACGCCGTGACCGAGCAGGCGGTCCGCCGCGACGGGGGATGACAGGGCGCCTGCCGATCGTCACGAACGGCGTCAGCCTACGGAGACCCTCCGCGAACACCGCAGACACCCGCTGTTCGATCCCGATCGCACCGGGGGCGCGGCAAGAGCATGACGCGGTTCACAAGGAAAGAGTGACCAGACGTTGTCGCGGGCGGCTGCAACGGTCGACGGCATGACGAGGACGCGAGTTCACTCTCCTCGAGTTCCGACCCCCAGTCCCAGTGGTTCCGGGCGGTCAGCCGTTGAGTTGCCAGATGGCGAGGTTGAGGGACGCCGCGTACAGCACCCACAGTGCGTAGGGGACGAGCAGCAGCGAGGCTGCCGGACTGCTGCGGCGGAAGAGCAGCATCGTGACGCCCAGCGCGGCAAGCAGCAGGCAGATGTCGAGAAAGGCGAGGCCGTACTGCCCGGCCGCGAAGAAGAGCGGCGTCCAAGCCAGATTGAGGGCGAGTTGGGCGCTCCAGACAACGATCCCCGCCCTGGCCTCGGCGAGTGGGCTTCGGCGCAGTACGAGCCAGGCGGACACGGCGATGGTGGCATACAGCACCGTCCACACCGGGCCGAACAGCCAGGATGGCGGGGCCCAGGGAGGAAGGTCGAGCGAGCGGTAGGTGCTCGCGGCGTCGGACGCCGCGAGTCCGCCCAGGGCCGCGACGGCGTAGCAGACCGCGAGCAGCAGGAGCAGGAGCGGCCGGCGCCGGGCGCGGCGGGGCTGCGGGGCGGCCCCGGGCAGGGTGTGCGTCACGTGTGGGTCTCCTCGGGTGTGGGGCTGGGCAAGTCGCCCGGTGCCCGGGATCCGCTGTGCCATGGGGTTCTCACAGGCCTGTGACGCGGGCGATGAAGAACGCGGCGACGAGCAGGCAGCCGATCACGATCAGGGACAGCCACAGGCGCGGATGTTCCCAGAGACCACCGTCGGGCGGTTCCTGGTGGGCCGTGGCGGTCGATCCTTCGACGGGCGGTGTCTCCCCCGGAGGGGTCAGCCGTTCGGTCATGGTCGCACCTCCGCGTGCCGGTCGGTCCGTGGGGAAGCTGCCGTGCACCTGGTACTTCCGTCCCGCGCATGCGATCGGATGCATCTGGCGCGTCACGGCCAATCGGCTCGCGAACCGGCACCCGGCTGGGGCGCGTACAGCGTCGGTGTGTCCGGGGGCGCTCTCACCCCCGGTGGACTGCAGGCGCTGCGAGCCGCTCTCCTGAATGGTCGTCGCTCGGCTCCTGGCCGGCATGGTGAGCCTGCGTTCTGGCTCCGCTCAAGCGCCGCACCCTGCGGTCGCGGAGGAGGGTTGGCTGCTCATGGGCCCGGGACGGGAAGTTCCGCCCAGATGATTTTGCCGTCGTGGGTGTAGCGGGTCCCCCAGCGAAGCGCGAACTGGGCCACCAGAAACAACCCACGGCCTCCTTCCTCCACGGCACCGGCCCGTCGCATGTGCGGGGACGTGTTGCTGCCGTCGGACACTGAGCAGACGATTCGGTTGTCGGTGCGGATGAGGCGCAGGCGGACGGGCCCCTGGGCGTGCCGGATGGCATTGGTGACCAGCTCGCTGACGATCAGTTCCGCTGAGAAGGCCAGTTCGTGCAACTGCCAGTGGGCAAGGCGCTCACCGGTCAGCGCACGGGCCCGGTGCGCAGACTCCGCTTGGAGGTCCAGGGCCCACGTGGCGACGTTCTCGGCGGGGAGCGGCCGGGGCCGGGCGACGAGGAAGGCGACGTCGTCGCGGGGACGGTCGGGCAGCAGAGCGCGCTCCACCGTGCGGCAGATGTCTTCCAGGGGACGATCGGGATGGGCGAGGGCGAAGCTGAGCCGTTCCAGCCCGGTGTCCGTGTCGGCGTCGGAGGCTGTGAGCAGCCCATCGGTGTAGAAGGCCAGGACGGAGTCCTGCGGGATGTCCACTTCCGCGGACTCGAAGGGCAGCCCGCCGATGCCCAGGGGCGGTCCGGCCGGTATGTCGACGAACTCCACCGGCTTCTTCAAGTGGGCGAGGGCAGGGGGCGGGTGGCCTGCGCGGGCGAAGGTGGCACGGCGTATGACGGGGTCGTAGACGCCGTACAGGCAGGTGGCTCCGACGACGCCCTCGACCCCCGTGGGGTGTGCTTCCTCCGCTTCCTCGGCCAGTCGGTTGACCAGGTCGTCGAGGTGGGAGAGCAGTTCTTCGGGGGGCAGGTCCAGGTCGGCCAGGGTGTGCACCGCGGTGCGCAGACGTCCCATGGTGGCTGCGGCCCGGATGCCGTGGCCGATGACGTCGCCGACGACCAGCCCCACGCGGCCGCAGGCGAGGGGCAGCACATCGAACCAGTCGCCACCCACGCCCGCCTCGGTGTCCGCGGGCAGGTAACGGTAGGCGGCTTCCACTGCCGCGTGGGCGGGGAGCTTCTGGGGCAGAAGGCTTCGCTGCAGTGTGAGTGCGGACGTGTGCTCGCGGTGGAACCGGCGCGCGTTGTCGATACACACGGCGGCACGGCCGGCCAACTCTTCCACGAGCAACAGGTCTTCGGAGGCGAAGGCAAGGGGATCGCGCCAGCGCATCAGGGTGGCCACGCCCATCGTGACTCCTCGCGCCCGGAGCGGAACCACCATATGGGAGTGGATCCCCAGCTTGTTCAGACGCGCCCTGCGCACAGGGTCGTCGAGCAGCCAGGGGCTGGCCGGGTCCAGCACGGCGTTCAGCACTGGTGCCCCGGACGACAGACACTGCCACTGCGGTGAGCCTCGCGGGTAACCGACCTCGTGTCCCGGCGCCACGACGGCCTCGGGCAGGTCTTCCCGGACCGAGCGGTGGGCGACCCGGCACAGGTCACCCGCCCCGGCCGCGGCATCGGCGGGAAGTTCGCTTCCGGCCAGCGCATCGCCGATCAGGTCCACGGCGATGAAGTCCGCCACCTGTGGCACCAGGACGCCGGCCAGCTCCTGGACAGTACGTTCGAGGCCCAGCGTGCTGCCGATCATGGCACTGGCCTCGTTCAGCAGGACGAGCCGCCGCTGAGCCCGGTGAAGATCGGTGACGTCCGCGGCCTCCTCGCACACGCCCAGCGGCCGTCCCTCCGCGTCCTGCAGCCGGTAGTAGGAGAGCGACCAGACATGCTCACGACCGGGATCCGCCGGGGAGCGGCCTCTGTGATGCAGGCCTACGACGGTCTGCCCCGTGTCGAGCACCCCTCGCATGATCTGCGTGACCGAGGACGGGTGCTGCGCGGAGAGCGCCTTGCTTCCCGGGTGCAGCTCGTCCTCGCTGCGCCCCAGATACTGCGTGAAGGGCCCGGGCAGTTCCCGCTGCGCCGCCTGGTTCGCCCAGGCCACCCGGAGGTCCGGGCCGTAGATCGTGAGAGCGACCGGAGACTGCGTCGCCATACCGTGCAGCATCGCCTGCTGCATCTGCCACTCCGCGAGTCGCTCGGCGTCCGTCAGCATCAGCACAGTGGTGGGGCCGGCGACTGTGTCGGGGAGGCTGTGGCACTCGACGGCCACGCGCACGAGACGGCCAGAATGGTGACGCAAGGTGACCGCGCGAACGCTGCGCGAGGTGCAGCGGGGACTGAGCCCTTCCTCTCCGCCTTCCGCGGACATGGCGTCGACCGAGCGGCCGAGCACCTCCTGGGCCTGGTAGCCGAGCAGCCGGACGGCCTCCGGACTCCATCCGGTCACCACTCCGCTGCGATCCAGCAGGACAGTGGCCGCCCGGATCACCCTCGACGGGTCACCGAGGCCGACTGCCTCGGCCCCGTTCGGTGGTGCCTTCATCTCACGTCCGTTTCGCCGGCCCCGCTCGCACGGCACATGCCCGGTCTCCCCCCTCAAGCATCGACCCACAGCGAGTGCGAGACAAACCTCCCGGGCCGGGCCTAGCTGTGCCACGGATGACCGGCCAGGGGCCGCATCCTCCAGCCGCCGGCAGATCGAGAAGATCGGCTCGCCGCGTGAGCGCTGTGGGGGCCGTGCCGGGCCGTGTCGCCGGTCGCTTGTCGCCGTGTCGGGCCGTGAGGAGCCGTGCGGAGGGCGGACCGGACCAGGGCGGGGCCGCCACCGGATCAGTGCGGGTCGGCGGGGACGGGCGAGAGCCGGTAGGCGCCCTCGTGGGCGACGACACGGCCGGCCGTGGGCGGCGCGAAGTGGGTGCCCAGGAGGAGGGTGTCCGTGCCGGCGAGCGATGCGAGCAGCGTGCGGCGCGAGGCCTCGGACCGCTCGGGCTCGATGTCGACGCAGGCCCCGATGGCGGGATGGGCGAGCTGGACGGGGTGGTGGACGCAGTCGCCGGTGATCAGAGCCGTCTCGCCACGGCTGGTCAGCTCGACGGCGACGTGGCCGGGGGTGTGCCCGGGGGTCGGGATCAGGCGCAGGCCCGGGGCGACCTCGACGCCGTCGGCGGGGACGTCGACGAGGTCGAGCAGCCCCGCCTCCTCCACCGGGACGACAGAGTCGCGGAACATCTGCCGGCGCGCCTCCTCCATCTCGTACCCGGCCCAGAACTCCCGCTCTGCTCGTGAGGTGATGTAGCGGGCGTCGGGGAAGGTGGGGATCCACTCGCCGTTCACCTCGCGGGTGTTCCAGCCGACGTGGTCGGCGTGCAGGTGGGTGAGGATCACCAGGCCGACGGAGTCCGGGGGAAATCCGGCGGCGGTGAGGCGCTGCAGGTAGTCGGTGTTCAGGTGGTGCCAGGCGGGGTTGGCTCGCTCCTTGCCGTTGCCGATGCCGGTGTCCACCAGAATGCGCAGCCCGCCGACGGTGAACGCGAAGCTGTGGCTGTCGATGTGCAGGATGCCCTCGTCGTCGGCGAAGTGGGGACGCAGCCAGTCCTGGTGGCCGACGACGTCCGGCGTGGCGCCGGGCAGCAGCCACGGACCGGTGGCGGGCGGCAGGAGGACCTCGTCGATGCGGTGGACGGTGACGTCGCCGACGGTCCAGGCGGGGATGGCGGTCGGGTGGGTGGCCGCAGGAGTGCTCATGATCGGTCGTTTCCTTCTTGTCTCGCTGGGCGAGGCCGTTGTGCGCATGGTGGGCTGCCCCGCGTCTCGACGCGGCGAGTGCTGACAGGGCCCCTACGTCCTGGTAGTCGAGAGGGAGGGGCGTCGACGCACGGGCTGCGGCGAGGCGCGGGGCCAGGATCGAGGCGTCCAGGACGAGGGCGCAGAGCGGTGGGCGCGCTGGGTACGGGCTCCGGTGGGGCCGGGTTGCGCAGGTGCGCCGGGTGTGACGGTGGGCATGGACTCCTCGAGGCTTAAAGCAATTCATTTGCGTTAGCCGACCGTAGGCTCTACGGTCGACTAACGCAAATACTTAGCTTTTGACTCACAAGGGCCTCGGCCTCTCCGGCCTCCGGCCCCTCCCGCCCGAGGAGAGAAGAAGCCATGTCCTGCGCTGATGTCACCCCGCCGGAAGCGGCCCGCTGGGCCGCCCGTGCCGGGCTTCCGCTGCCTGCCGACCGCCACGCCGCGGTCGCGGCCACGGCGACCCACATCCACTCCGTCGTCGCGCTCCTGCGGGAGCTGGACTTCGGGGACACCCCGCCCGCCCCCGCCTACCGCGCGGAACAGGAGATGCACGATGCAGCCGTATGAACTCTCCCTGCGCGCAGCCGCCGACGCGATCCGGGCCCGTCAGCTGTCTCCCGTCGAGCTGGCGGACTCCGTCCTGGAGCGCATCGAACGGGTTGAGTCTCGCCTTCGGGCCTACGTCACCGTCGCCGCCGAGCGCACCCGCCGGGCCGCACGCGAAGCCGAGAACGACATCGCGGCCGGCCGCTACCGCGGCCCCTTGCACGGCATCCCGATGGGCCTCAAGGACCTGATCGACGTCGCCGGCGTGGCCACGTCGGCCGGCTCACGCGTCCGGGCCGACCACCGAGCGCGGACGAGCAGCACCGTCGCCGCCCGCCTGTCGGCGGCCGGAGCCATCCTGGTCGGGAAGACCCACACGCACGAGTTCGCCTACGGGCTGACCACGCCGCAGACCCACAACGCCTGGGACACGGGCCGGATCGCCGGCGGCTCCAGCGGCGGATCCGCCGTCGCCGTCGCAGCGGGCACCGCTACCTTCGCCCTGGGCACCGACACCGGCGGATCGATCCGGGTGCCTGCTGCGTTGAACGGGGTGGTCGGCCTGAAGCCGACCTACGGTCTCGTCCCCCGCCACGGTGTCACGTCCCTGTCCTGGTCCCTGGACCACGTCGGCCCGATCACCCGCACCGTCGAGGACGCGGCCCTGGCCCTGACCGCCCTGGCCGGACACGACCCGCGCGACCCGGCGTCCCTTCACACTCCCGCCGTGGACTACCGCCCGAGCCCGGGCACGGACCTGACGGGGCTGCGCGTGGGCGTTCCGCGCACCTACTACTTCGACCACGTTGATGCGGAGGTGGAAGCCGCCGTACGGCGCGCCATCGAGCAGCTTCAGTCCCTCGGCGCGCGCCTCGTCGAGGTCGAGATCCCCATGACCCGCTACATCCAGGCCACCCAGTGGGGCCTGATGGTGCCCGAGGCGACCGCCTACCACGAGAGCACCCTGCGCACGGTCCCCGAGCTCTACCAGACAGACGTCCGCATCCTCCTCGAGGCCGGCACACTGATGCCCGCCGGGGACTACCTGCGTGCCCAGCGCGCCCGCACCCTCATGCGGCAGGAATGGGCGGGCATGTTGCAGGAGGTCGACCTGATCGTCGCCCCCAGCGTTCCGGCGACCGCGGTCAAAGCCGGCCAGGAGACCATCAGCTGGGCCGACGGCACCATCGAGGGCGTCTCCGACGCGTACGTACGCCTCTCGGCCCCGGCCAACATCACCGGCGTACCGTCCCTGTCCGTCCCCGTCGGCCACGATGCGGCAGGCATGCCGATCGGCATGCAGCTCCTCGGGCGACCGCTCGGAGAGCGGGTGCTCCTGCGGATCGGCCATGCGTACGAGCAGACGCAGCCCGCACGCGAGCTCGCGAGCGCGGCATGAACGAATGCGGGGCCCGGCCTGGTCACCCCGGCCGGGCCGGAAGCGCCGTTCGGCCGCGGTCGGCCAGGTGCCGCAAGGTGAAGACGGTCGCACGGAGGTGAGGTGGGCGGTCCGCCAGACGCAACGATTTTGCTTTAAGGTGAGGTCCATGAGCAGGCAGATGGTGCGCCCCGGGGGGCGCAGCGCCCGGGTTCAGGCCTCGGTCCACACCGCCGTGCGCGAACTCGCCGCGGAAGTGGGCCGGGAGGCACTGACCGTGCCGCTGGTCGCCCAGCGCGCGGGCGTGACGCCGTCGACCATCTACCGCCGCTGGGGGGACCTGCAGGAGCTGTTGTCGGACGTGGCGGTCGAGCGTCTGCGGCCCGAGACCGCACCCGACGACCACGGTGCCCTGTCGTCCGACCTGGCGGCCTGGGCCGAGCAGTTCCTCGACGAGATGGCCTCCCCCACCGGCCGGGCCTATGTCCGCGACGCACTGCTCGGCGACCCGGACGGCAGCAACGCGGGCCAGTGCTCGGCCTACGCCGCCGAGCAGATCGATCTCATCCTCACCCGAGCGGCTGCACGTGGTGAGAGGACGCCCGGCGTCGAGGCGGTGATCGACCGCGTCGTCGCGCCCATGATGTACCGCATCCTCTTCCGTCCGGACGGACTCGACGCCGCGTACGCGCGCCGACTCGTCGCAGATGTCCTCGGCCGGACCGACTCGTGACCGGATGATCGCACCGGCGTGTCCGGCTGGAAACGCCTGCGACGCCCGGGCCACGGAGGCCGGCGGGGCCTCGCCGGGTCCCAGCAGATGGACGCCGACCTCCCGGATCTTGACATGTTGCCGGAGCGCTTGCGGAACGGCCAAGTGAAAGAACGGGTGCGCAAGTCTGAGGTGGCCTGCCGGTTCAGATCTGGTCTGACGTTCTGTTGGGCAGTCCGTATTGGTCAGCGATCGGGTGCCATCGTTGGATGAAGGCGTTCTTGGCGGCGGTTGCTCGGGAACTGGCGGCGGCAGCAGCCGTGTAGTTGTCGTCGTGGGGTGCACTTCCGGGCGCGCATCCGCCGTCGGCCATCGCGTCGGCCCAAGCGGCGTACGCGGCATCCGCGTTCTGGCTGTGTCGCCACGCCGCACGCAGATGCGTTGTCGCGTCGGCACTACCGGAAACTCGTGACAGGTCGAGTTCATCAAGCCGAGCGATGAGCGTGGAGCGCTCTTGCTCTGCTCTCCTCAAGGCAGTGCTGGCTGCTGAGACCGATTCGGGTGAGCTGCAGGTCTCCACGGCTTTGACTGCGCTGACAACGCTGCTCCGAGACTTTGCACTGCGGGCGAGCAGTTGGTCCAGGGACCCGGCTTGATCCGCTGCTGAGGCAGGGCTTGAGGATGTGGCGGTCTGCGATGAGGCTGGAGGCTCCATGCCGCTCTTTGAAGTGAGTGTCCACACCAGCACGGCGATTACCACCGTCGCGAGTGCAGCGGCGATCACGACCAGCCTGGTGTGCCGACCGCCGCGTGCGCCTCGCGTTTCCTCCGAGTGTGCGTACCTGGTCGAGGGTGTGGTGGCCGTCGGAGGGGTGACCCGTCCGGCTTCATGCCGGAGGTCTGAAGTCCTAGCACGTGGCTGCACGTCCGTTGGAGGCGTCAGCTGTGTGGATTGGCCGGCAGCCGGCTCCACAACCGCTTCTGTCGCCTGTGGCACCACCCGGGTGGCAGGGTGTGTTTCGTCTGTGGCTGTCGCTCCGGCAGCCACTTCCTTGAGCATGCGATGGGTCTGCGGCGCGCCAGGACGCGCGTCCGGGTCCTTGTTCAGCAGCATCTCTATGACTGGGGCAAGACGACCGGCGTGGCGTGGTTCCGGTAGCGGGTCCGTGATCACGGCTTGCAGCGTTCCCAGGGTTGATGTTCGCCGGAACGGTGACTGGCCCTCGACTGCGGCGTACAGAGTCGCGCCCAGGGACCACAGATCTGAGGGTGGACCTGGCCGGTGACCCGTGGCGCGCTCAGGGGCTAGGTAGTCAGGTGAGCCTACGATGTCGCCGGTGCGGGTGAGCCCAGAAGCCCCTTCGAAGAGCGCGATGCCGAAGTCGGTCAGCACGACCCTGCCGCTGCGCTCCAGCAGCACGTTGGCGGGTTTGACGTCACGATGCAGAATGCCGAGCTGGTGGGACTTGTCCAAGGCGGCCACCACCGCCATCCCGATGCGGGCGGCGTCCCGAGGCAACAGGGTTCCCTCGGTGTCGATGATGTCCGCTAGAGACCGCCCATCGATCAATTCCATGACGATCCAGGGCTTGCCACTCTCCTCCAGCACGTCGAACACCATGATGACGCCTGGATGCTTGATTCGAGCTGCGGCTCTGGCCTCCTGTTGCAGCCGGGTATGCAATACGGACTGTTCCCCCGGCGGCAGACCGCTAACGCTTACTTCCTTGACCGCGACTTCACGCTCGAGCAATGCATCGTGAGCTCGCCAGACCGTACCCATGCCGCCGTGACCGAGCTGTTCGACCAATCGATACCGCCCGGCGAGCACCCGCGGACCGCCCTGATCAGCAGGTGATTGATTCATAGCTGTCCTCGTCCGCGCCCTGCAATACACCACTCATCGAGGAACAGGTGCATCTCCGGTAGCCAGGGGCTCCAGGTCCCGGCTGACTCAGCCGCTGCGCAGAACCACCCATACACAGATCCCAGAGTTGTTGAATTCAGCACATCAGGGGATTCCACTCCTCATGCGGCTCAGAATCGAGCTCACCTTCATTGTCTCGCTTTGGTCTCTCACCAGCCAAATCAAACCGTTCCCTGCGGGAAATTCCGACGCGGGCCAGGCGCGGGCCACGCGGGGTGCACGACGGTCGGCAGTGGCGAGCCGGCCAAGACCTGGTTCTGGCCTTGAGACCTCTGGCCCGCAGGAGCCCCAAGGCGGACGTGAGCGGGTCGGCTCGTGAGATTGGGGTCAGCGTTGGTGCTCCGCTGGTACCGGCTCGGTTTCGGGGCGGTGGGTGGGGTGTGCGTCCTTGAAGTAGTCGTACGCCACTTGCGCCGCGGCGAGGACCTCGTCGTAGATCTGGTCCATGTACGGACCGGCGCAGACGGTCGAGGACCAGTGGTGGTGGTAGAAGAGGTTGCTCCCGCTGGGGCGTTCGCCGATCACCTCGGCGAAGAGCCAGCCGGCCAGGCGGGCGGCGTTCCTCCAAGTGGCCTCGCCGACCGTCCAGTCGGGCGCGAGCGTTGCGTTCGCCATTTCGATGCTGATCGAGCTCTGGTTGCCGACGGTGTTGCCGACGGCCCAGGCGTACTCGTACACCTTCACGTACTGAGCGACCGCGCCGGCGGCGTCCACGTCGAAGTGGGCCGAGGCCGGACGTACTCTCCAGACGTCGAGCACACCCTGGTGCGAAAGCCGGCCGGCGTTGTGGTGCAGCGTGACCGACGTCTTCTTGTACGACGTGTGAGTGACGTGACCCGTAGCGCTGAGCTCGTCGATGAAATCCGCCACAGGGCAGTCGTAAGGGATGGTGGCGCTCGCTTGTGAGCCGGGCCGTGCGTCGTCCTCGGCGAAGCCGACGAAGTCGCTCTCCGGAAGGTCGTCAAGGTTGTCGGTGCCGGGTCCGTCACCGGTGCCAGGCCTGCTGATGGCCGCCCTCACGTCAGTGTCGTCAACATTCGACTTTTGCATGATGCCGTCCTTTCAGTTGCGCAACTTTCCGCGACAGGAGATCCGATGGCCGGACGAGGAGTTGCGGCACCGCCTTGGTGACCGGCGACGGCTGACGCCTGCCGCGTTGATGACCGAGTGAGGGGTGCCGAGTGAGGGGTGCCGAACCGAACGCGGACCGTCTCGCTCCCCTCGGCGCGGCCGGAGTCGGCGAACGCGAGTCCGGTGGAGAGGCAGACTTCTGAGGGGCCGTCCAGGGCGTCTATTTCCAGGTTCGCGCCATGCGCAAACCCTGTCAATTCCGGTCGGGACGTGCGTCCGTGCTGCTCGGCGACACCCCCGGCCGCCCGCCACCCACCTCGGCAGATCCGACAGCAGCCAGAGCCACCCTGACCATCTCCGCGTGGTCATGCCCCTCCCCCGCGCTCTCCTGCGCACGGCCCCACGGCATGCCGCGGGTGAGGCCGTCAGGTGTGGTCGACTGTGACGACACTCCGCGCCTGGCCCAGCGCGGCGCGCGCCAAGCCGCGTAGCCAGGCGTGGGCTTGGTCGGTGCAGAAGCCCGACAGTCCAGAGGACCTGAACGACAACTGACGCGGCCGGAACAGGCGTTGACGGTCCCGACAGCCGCGCGGAACCGCGCGATCGATTCGCCACCGCCGCCCAGGTCGTCGCTGGGTTCCGGCGATGTGCTGCGCCACGCCGGGTTTCTGCACCGGGAGGGCGTGGCGCCGCTCGACTTCGGCGCCCCGAGGGTCGCAACCCGCCCCGCGAACCCGTTCTGGGGTGCGGCGCCGGCGACGTCAGAGGCTCACCGGTGTCCGGCGGACTCTTCGATGTCCTGATGCAGATGCCCCATCACGCTGCCCATTTCCAGCACCGCCGGACCCGGGCTGTCCGCGTTCTCGGGGACGCCCTCGAGCCATGCGGTGGTCGCCAGGGCCAGGGCAGTCGCTTCCTCCTCCCGCTGCTCCGCGAGGAGCTTCTCCATGCGGCTGGCCAGCGTCCCCAGGGTCTCGTCGGTGGTCTGCGGCAGCAGGTAGCCGCGCAGCCCCGCCGGGAAAGGGTCCTGTTCCCGGGCGGATCGCAGGGCGCCCACCACCGTGGCGTCGTCGCTGTAGCGGTCGAGGTGCCCCATGAGGACGTACAGCCGTGCGATCATGCGCGGACGGCCCGGGTGGCGGTCGAGCCAGGCCATCAACTCCCGCTGGCCGCCCAGATGATCGATGATCGTCATCAGGGCTTCCCGTGACTTGGTGGGGATGTCCCAGCTGTGCGGGAGGAGTTCCGCGACCTCGTCGGCGAGCCTCGCCTCGTCCTGCGGTGCGAGCGTTCCGGAGGTGAATTGGCCCGCTCTCCAGACGTCCAGGCCGTAGCCGTCAGGCCGTGACGCGGGGCGGGCGTCCCGGGAGGCACGGTGCCGCCGGTGCAGCAGTTCACCGACGCTCCTGGTGAGCGGCATGTCATGCATGGGGTACCTCCAGAACGCCAGTCGGGCCGTGATGGCCGGGCGGGCCGTCGGTCGGCCACCCGCCGGCCGGGAGACGCGGGCCGACACCTCCCGGGAGACGCAGCACCATCCTGACGCCGGGCCCCGCCCCGTGCGCGCCCGGCGGCGCGGACGGGCGATACGGGTCTCCGATGCGCTGCGCCTCGCCGAGGCAAGGCGAGGTGACATCCACAGGCTGACGTCCGCATCGGCTTCGTTCCCGCCGTCTCATCACCCGAGCGGGCGGGTCGTTCCAGGCTGGTTCGAGTGGGGGAGGCAGCAAATGGCGCATGACCTCGTTGGAGGCCGAGGCACGACGTGCGACCGGCGTCCGGTGGCTGTGGAGATCCGGACCGGCCCCAGGCACGCGAGGGCGCGAACCGGGGCGTGGGTGGGTCCACGCAGCGTGCGACGGCAGGTGGGGTGTGCAGGGTTGCGTCCACTCGATCTGCGCGCCCCCTACCCCGACGTGGGCTGCCGGAGCAGGGTGGGCGGTTGCCCGGGAGGGGAACCGCCGTCCCGGTGCGCCGTAGAGGAGGGGTGGGTGGCCCGGTGGACGAGGGGTGTGACGAGGTCCGTTTCGATGGCCGTGTGGTCGTGGTGACCGGTGGGGGCCGGGGACTGGGCAGGGAGTACGCGGGACTCCTTGCTGCGCGCGGCGCGCGGGTCCTGGTCAACGACGTGGGGACCGCGACCGACGGACACGGGGCGTCGCCCGCGCCCGCGCGGGCCGTGGTCGGGGAGATCCGGGCGGCGGGCGGGCAAGCGCTGGCGGACGACCACGATGTGGCCACCGCGGTCGGCGCGCGCGCCCTCGCCGCGGCCGCACTGGAGCGGTGGGGACGGCTGGACGCCCTGGTCAACAATGCGGGTATCTCGATCCTGCGCCCGCTGGACGAGCTCACCGACGACGACTGCCGGCGGGTGCTGGACACGCATGCGGGCGGGACGCTGAACATGCTGCGGGCCGTGTGGCCGCACATGGCGGCCGCCGGGTACGGGCGGATCGTCAACACGTGTTCCGACGCCCTGTTCGGCGACACCGGTCTCAGCGCGTACGCCGCGGGCAAGGGCGCGGTGCTGGGGCTGACCACCTCCGCGGCCGCGGAAGGCGCCGCTCACGGCATCAAGGTCAACGCAGTCGTGCCCGTCGCGGCGACCCGTATGTCCCTGGAGGCGGTCCGGAACGACGAACGGACGACCGCGCTGCTCACCGACCTGTTCCCCGCCCGGCACGTCGCCCCGGTGGTGGCGTTGCTGGCCCACGAGAGCGCCCCCTGCACCGGGCAACTCCTCCATGCGGCGGGCCGCCGCACCGCCAGCATCTTCCTGGGCGCCACTGAAGGCGTCGTGTGGCCGGAGGATCCCACCCCGGAGATGGTCCGGGACGGCTTCGCGCGGATCCGCGACACCGGAGCGTTCCGCACACCGGGGAGCGTCAGCGAGTCCATGGGCTTCTCCTTCGCCCGGCTGGGCGCCGGGGCAGCCGAACCCACAGCACTCGACCTCACGACCCCGGCCTCCCGCCCATGACGTGCTCACACCGCCGCCACGGCTCCCGGAGGACCCGTGCCACAGGACATGGACTTCGGCCTTCCCGCCGCCACGGAGATCAGCCCCTGTCTCGAGGGCGCCCGCCGGCACAACCTGGCCTGGGTGCGCCGCACCGGTCTGGCCGATGACGACCGGTCCCTGGACTGGTACCTGTCCTGGGACATGCCGCGCCTGGCCGCGCTCGGCTTTCCGCACGCCCGGGGCCCGGCCCTGGACCTGTTGGCGGACGCGATGGGGTTCTTCTTCGTCTTCGACGACCAGTTCGACGGTCCACTCGGCCGGGACCCCGCCGAGACCGCCCGCGTCTGCCAGGCGCTGATCGACATCGCGCACGGCGCACCGCCGCCGCCCGGCGCGGACCCCTGCACCATGGCGTTCGCCGACATCCGGGCCCGCAGCACCCGAGGGGCCCACCCGGGCTGGACGGCCCGTACCGCACACGAATGGGAGTACTACTTCGCCGCGCATGCCCACGAAGCGCGGGGTCGCCTGCGCGGCACCCCGGCGGACCTCGACGCCTACCTGCAGGTCAGACGCGGCATCGCGGCCACCGACCTGCCCCTCTCCCTCGGGGAACTCACGGCCGGCCTCACCGTCCCCGCGTCCGCCTTCCACAGTCCCGAGCTGCGCATCATGCGCCGCGCCGCCATCGACGTCACTCTGATGTGCAACGACGTGTACTCCCTGGAGAAGGAGGAGTCCCGCGGCGACATGGACAACCTCGTCCTCGTCCTCGAGCGGGCCCGGCACCTCACCCGCGGCGAAGCCCTCGCCGCGGCCCGGAACGAGGTGGACCGGCGCGTCCAGCGCTTCGAGGAGCAAGCCGGACAGGTGCCCGCCGTCTGCGCACAGCTCGCGCTCTCCGAGCGGGAGCGGTCCGACGTCGCCGCCTACGTCCGTGTCATGACCGCGTGGATGAGCGGATACCACGCCTGGCAGACCGGAACCCAGCGCTACCGGAACGCACCCCGGGTCGTGCCGCCCTCCGGCCCCGGCCACTTCGGCCAGATCCTGCGCACCGGCTTCCGCCGGTCACCGCGTCCCGGACCGAGATCATTCCCGGCTCAGTGACCGACCGGTTCCTTCCCGCCTTCGCCGCCGCCGGCGGTGTCAGCGCATCTCGGCCGGGCCCTCGGGAGAGGCGGAATCGGCGGCGATGGGCGGTCCGGACGCCTCGAACGCATGTAGGCCCTCGCTCGCCGCAACCACCGGACGGGGGGCGCGTGTCCTGCACACCTGACAGCAGCTGCTCACCCTCGGCATGCCCACGCACCTTCACCGGGGGCGACGCGGTGCTGTGGTCGACAGCGCACTGGAAGGGACACAGAGGCCATGGACGACAGGCGGGGACGTTCGCGCGGCAGCGGCCGCTCAGCAAGGACGGGTCCCAGAGGGGCCGGCCGATCCAAGCGCGCTTCCGGCAAGCTCGTACGTGTCTACCGCCGCTATCACACGTGGCGTGCCCCGTTCCCCCTGTGGGCCCGGATCGTGTGCGACGTCCTGTTCTGGGCCGTCGCCGCCGCCGCGGCCTACGTCGCGATCGGCAGCCTGTGCGGAGCCGTCCTCATCGCGGCCCCGCTCCTCGGCTTCCTCGGACTCGCAGCGAGCAAGGAGCACGACGACGGCATCGACTGGAGCGACCACCGCATGGGAGGGCAACCCAAGAATCCCGGTCCCAAGCTCTAGGGTGCCGCGACGGCCACTCGCACCACCGGCCCCACCCGCTCGTCTTCCGGGTGCGGTGCGGTGCGGTGCGGTGCGGTCACAGGCGTCACCCCCGCGAGCCCCATGTACTCTCCGTCAACCCCACGGGGTTACCTGTCGGCACCATTCCGGAGTCCAGGACCCGTCGTGCGAGCGGTTCAAGAAGGTGGGCGAGGCGGTTGGTGCCGTCGGCGCCGAGCGTCTGCCATGGTGTGACCGCCGCCGCGTCCGTGTCCGCTTCCATCTGTTCGTGAGCGGCCGCTCCAGCCTTGGTGAGGCGTCCCTCCTCGTCGATCCAGTCCCGCTCGCGCAGCGTGGCCTGCGCCGAACGCCATTCTTCCGCGCTCCATCGACGGACGCGTCGCTGGAACTCGGCGTCGGTCTCCCCGGTCGCGCTCTTCAGCACCAGCGCCTCGACCGGCCCCAGACGACGGCCGACCAGCGCGGCGACATGGCCGTCGCCGCGGTGTTCGCGCAGGGTGGTCACCGCCTGCCAGAGCCTGACATGGGCCTGGGCCGGGCGGGGCAGAGCCTGGTTGGCCGCGCCGAGCACCCGGCCCGCCGTGTCCGCCGCCAGGGCGGCCTCCCAGGCGAGGTCAGCGGCCTCGGACAGCTCGGCGGAGGCAACGACGTCGGGACCGTAGAGGTGCGTCATCGCGGCGCCGACGGCCCGCTCGCGCGCCTCGATCACCTGCTGCGGAGACGCGGCAGCCCAGGCGTCGGGCAGCGCGCTCGCCGCCCGGTCGGGGTGGAAGACGTAGAAGCAGCTGGTGACGACGGAGGCAGGAACAGGGCCGAGTGGCGCCGCGCGCAGGGCGAAGTAGCCCATCCAGTAGCCGCGCAGTCCGAGTTCCTCCGCGGCTTCGCGCACCTCGGGGGTGAAGTAGACCAGCTGGTGGACCGGTTCGAACCTCTCCCACATCGCCCGTGCGACGTTTTCGCTCACTCCCAGGCCCTCCCGGCTCGTCCTGCTCGGCTACGGCGACCACCGGGAGGCAGCAACCATCATGACGACGGTCATAACAACCCCTCGGCTCGGACACCGTTCGGTTGCGGTACGGCCGCGGCGGGGAGGGCCGTCCACCACCCCGCCAGGACGACCTCAGACCGTGTTCGAGATCTGTCGTAGCCGTGGGCTGACGTGCTCGTTGAACTCTCGTGAGTGGTTCTGGGGGCTGATATCCGTAGGACCTGACTGACGAGCAGTAGACGCTGGTGGAGCCGTTGCTGCCGCCGACGCGGGTGGGACCGAAGGGCGGGCGGCGGGAGAAACACCCGCGGCGTCGGATCGTGGACGCGATCTTCCACGTGGTGCGGACCGGGTGCGCCTGGCGGCAGCTGCCGAAGGACTTCCCACCATGGCCGACGGTGTACTGGTACTTCACCTGGTGGCACGACGACGGCACCGGCGAGCGCGTCCACGACGCACTGCGGGACAGGGTGCGAGAGACGGACGGCCGCAATGCCGAACCGAGCACCGGCCTGATCGACTCGCAGTCCATCCGCACCGCTGACACCGTCCCCGCCGCAACAAGGGGCTTCGACGCCGGCAAGAAGGTCAAGGGTCGCAAGCGGTTCCTGGTCACCGATACCCTCGGCCAGCTCATTGCGGTCCACGTGGTCGCCGCGAGCGTCCAGGACCGCGACGGCGCCCGAGCGCTCTTGTGGGCCCGGCTCGACCATCCGCAGATCCAGAAGTACTGGGCGGATCAGGGCTTCGCCGGCCGCCTGGTCGATCGGACCGCCCAGGTCCTCGGCCGCGAGCTGGACATCGTCCGCAAAGACCCTGGCCAGCGCGGCTTCCAGGCCCAACCCAAGCGGTGGGCGATCGAGCGCACCTTCTCTTGGCTCACCGCCCACCGTCGCCTCGCCCGGGTCTACGAGGCCATTCCGGCCCGATCCGAGACCGTGATCCGCTGGGCGATGATCGGCATCATGGTCCGCCGACTCACCGCGGCCGACCGGCGACGCGGTCGGGCCCGCACCCGCTCGTACGCACCGCAGCCGGACAAGCTAGGTGACTCAGCTGAGTGACTCGAGGTCGTCGGGCGTGCCGTCAAGGGCAGGACCACAGCCTAGGGGGAGGTGCGAGGCCACGAGTTCCACGGCCTCATCGGCAGTAACTGCGCCACCGATGTGCTCCCGCCCCGAACCGTTCGGCTCATACAGCCGACGAACACGGAAGTGCCGTTCGCCGTGGGGGAAGATCGAGGGCAGGTCGTGCGACCAAGGGAAGCGGGTGCACCGGCTGAACTGCAGCGATCCATGGCTGACCAGCGGAAACAGAACCCGGAGGGCAGGGTTGGCGTATGCCGCCTCTACCAGGGCTGTGTCAATGAGGTCCGCGTCCATGTCCCGCACGACCTGCCACTTGGCTGCCACAGGGTCATCTGGCGCTGTCCCGAGTATGTCCTTCTCTGCCATGCCCCGACGCTAGCTGACTCTGCAACGGATGTTTCGTAGACCGCCGTTCACCTTCCTCGCTGATGAGGCACTGCCTCACCGGAACCACATCTGCCACTTCCGTCAGGCACTTCCTTCAACAGCACCGGACACTCCGGCGGCACCTCAGCCGCAAGACAGAGCGGATCTGAAACACGGTCTCAGCAATGGCGGATCTGCTGCTGCCACACGCTGGGGTCGCCGGTGTTGAGGTACCAGTCGTTGACGTAGCCCGACCGCACTCCGAGGTCGATGAGCATCCAGTACCGGTAGTTGGGGTTGTCCGCCGCGCCGTCGCCGGTCGTCCAGCAGGTGAGGCCGACCTCGTCACCGTTGAGGAGCGTGCCGTGGGGAACGTTGGAGTACCCGTACCCGGGACCGGTGCGCATCTGCAGCCAGGAACCCGGGTCGATCCCGGTCACCGTCGTGCAGTTCGTCATGTCCCCGGAGATGCTGCACCGGTGGATGGCGGCGTCCGCCGGCGTCGCCAGGCCCAGCACGGTGGCGGCGGTGGCCAGTGCGGTGATGAGCACGCCCGGACGGCGGGGTCGAAATGTCATCGGTTCTACGTCCTCTCGGGTGACCGGCACCAGGTGTGTCCAGCTGGTTCGTCATGCTAGGTACGCAGGGGTCCCGTAGGTCCCTGACAACTGTCAGGGGGGCCGCCATGGGCAACGCGGGCTTTCCCATGGGACCGGACGCGTAGCCCTCAACGCCCTCGGTGTGCGCGGAACTTCCGGCCGGTTCCAGCGGCCGGCCAGTGCTGTCGTCAATTCGCTTGCCCAATGGTCAAGAATCGTTGACCATTGCTCGCATGCCTGACGACGACGTCCCCGAGACGTTCCACGTGACCACGGACGAGCAGCTGCGCGCCGTCTCCAATCTCACCCGCCACCGGATCATGGCCGTCCTCCGTTTCGAGCCGGCGACGATCACCCAGATCGCCGAGCGTGTGGGCCTCGCGAAGGGCAGCTCCAGCTATCACGTGCGGCTGTTGGAGCGGGCCGGTCTGGTGAAGGTGGTGCGGACACGGAAGGTGCGGGGGGTCACCGAGCGGTACTACGCGATGGCCGCGCGGTCGATCGTGCTGCCGGACCCCGGTGAGGGCGGGCCGGATGTGCTGATGCGGCATGCCGTGGCGGACCTGGAGGCGTCGCCGAAGGAGGCCGAACGGCACGTGCGGATGGCGCATCTGCGGCTCACGGAGGAACAGTTCGCGCAGCTGGGGGCGCGCCTGGAGGCACTGGCGGACGAGTACCGGGAGCTGTCCGATCCGTCACTGCCGGACGCGTCCCTCGTGTTCGCGCTGTTCCGTCCGGCACCGCGCGAGCAGGCCGCAGGGGGCGCCAAGTGAGGGCGGACGTGCGGAAGTTGCCGCTCGGGTTCGGACGGTTGTGGACCGCCCAGACGGTGTCCTCGTTCGGTGACGGGGTGTCGCATGCCGCACTGCCGTTGCTGGCGTTGACGTTGACGCGTGATCCGATGGCTCTCGCCGTCGTCACGGCCGCCGGGACGCTGCCGTGGCTGCTCTTCGGGGTGCTCGGCGGTGCGCTGGTGGACCGCTGGGACCGTCGGCGCACGATGTGGGTCACGGACGCGGCGCGTGCGGTGCTGCTCGCGATCCCCGCGGCGGCGGCCGTGCTCGACGTGCTGAGCATCGCGCTGCTGGCGGCCGTCGCGTTCCTGCTCGGCCTCGGCGGACTCTTCTTCGACACCGCCGCCACGGCCTACCTGCCGGACCTGCTCGGCCGCGACCCCGCGCTCCTCCAGCGCGCCAACTCGCGTCTGCGGGGCGCCCAGACCGCCATGTCCGGCTTCGCGGGACCGCCCGCGGGCAGCGCGCTGCTCGCGCTCGGGCGGGCGGTGCCGTTGCTCGCCGACGCGCTGTCGTTCACGATGTCCGCGCTGCTGGTGCGGTCCCTTCCCGCCGTGGGCCGGCCCGTCCCGGAGACCCGGGAGCCGCTGCTCGTCCAGGCGCGGGCCGGCGCCTCGTACGTCTTCCGGGACCGGCTGCTTCTGGGGCTCGCGCTTCGCCCGGCAGTCGGGAACATCGCGTTCCTCGCCGTGGAGACGGTCCTCGCCCTGTTCGCGCACGACCGCCTCGGCATCGACACCTACGGCTTCGGTCTGCTCCTCACCGCGGAGGCCACCGGCGGGCTGCTGGGTGCGGGTATCGCCTCGTCCCTTGGCCGGAGACTGGGCACCGGCACGGCCCTGACCTGCACGGCCGCCGTCGAAGGACTCGCCATCCTGGGCCTGGCGGCGGTCCGCAACCCGTATGTGGCCGGGCTGGCGCTCGCCGTCTGCGGGGCCGGCATGGGCGCCACGATGGTGCTCGCGCCCTCCCTCCGGCAGGCGATCGTCCCCGGACACCTCATGGGGCGGGTCGCCTCGACCTCCCGCATGCTGGCCATGTGCGCAGCCCCCGTCGGGGCGTTCCTCGGTGGCTGGCTGGCGACCGCCTACGGCATCCGCACCCCGCTCTACGCCGCCGCCGGGCTCCTCCTGACCATGACGGCCGTCACGGCGACCATGACGAACAACCGCCGGGTCGAGGCGGCGCTGCGTGCCGCGGCCCCGGCCGGCGGACCGGAGCACCCGGCACCCGGGGGATCTGCCCTGTCAGAGCGCACCTGACGTGGTGTAACGCCTGCCGCGCTCCTCTGACTACCGGTTGATGGACCGCATCCCTGCCTCGTCGTACCGCTCGCCGGCCGCCTCGGGCAGCTCCGCGTCGATGCGGGCCAGGTCGTCCTTCGTCAGCTCGATGTCGACGGCGGCGGCGTTCTGCTCCAGGTAGGTGCGGCGCTTGGTGCCCGGGATCGGCACCAGGTCCTCGCCCTGGGCCAGCACCCACGCGATGGCCAGCTGAGCGGGCGTGACCTCCTTCTCGGCGGCGATCTCCTTCACCTTCGCCGCCAGCCGCAGGTTCGCCTCCAGATTGGCGTCCTGGAAGCGCGGGTTCTGGCGGCGCCAGTCGTCGGCGTCCAGGTCCTCCGGCTTGGTGAACCGCCCGGCGAGGAAGCCACGGCCGAGGGGTGAGTACGCCACGAAGCCGATGCCCAGCTCCCTGCAGGCCGGCAGCACCTCGGCCTCCACGTCCCGCGACCACAGCGAGTACTCGCTCTGCACGGCGGTGACCGGGTGTACGGCGTGGGCACGCCGGATGGTCTGGGCGCTCGCCTCGCTCAGTCCGATGTGGCGCACCTTGCCCTCGGCGACCAGTTCGCCCAGCGCGCCGACCGTCTCCTCGATGGGCACGTTCGGGTCGACCCGGTGCTGGTAGTACAGGTCGATGTGGTCGGTTCCCAGGCGCTTCAGGGAGCCGTGGACGGAGCTCCGGACGTGTGCGGCCGAACCGTCCTGCGGGCCGACCGTACTGATGTCGCCCGGTACAGCGTCGTCCATCCGGTAATTGAACTTCGTCGCGATCACGTACTCGTCGCGGCGCCCCCGGATCGCCTCGCCGACGAGGGACTCGTTGGTGAGCGGGCCGTACATCTGCGCGGTGTCGAGGAAGTTCACCCCCAGGTCGAGGGCGTGCCGGATCGTCGCGACGCCCTCCTCCTCGTCGGCGGTCCCGTAGAAGGCCGACATGCCCATGCATCCCAGGCCGATGGCCGATACCTGCAATTCCCGGAGACTACGCTTCTGCATGTCGTGTCCCAGCCTTCCCTGCACGTTCGATCGTCGTTCGGGCGGCCCGAGGCCTCCTGTCCATCCAGGCACAGGTGCTGTGGCCCGGCATCCCGAAAGGAGCGGGCGCCGAGACGGCCTCGGGCTCCGTTGTGTCTTCGACGCTATGACTTCGAGCGCACTCCATGGCAAGTGGGATGTGACGAAGGCCCGGGGCTCCTGGACGGGTGCCTCGGCCGTGTGACGCTCCGGGGCAGGAGGGGTGGCGCGTGTCTCCTGCCCCGAGGTCGCCGCTGGGGACAGAGGGCCCGGCGGCCTGCATCTCATGCGCGATGTCGGAACGAAACAGGGTGTGACGTCGACGGAACAGGCCGGTGATCACCGATGACCAGATGGACTCCCCGTCCCGATGGCGGACGGCCCTCGGGTAGACCCTGCTCCCACACCTGGACCGCGGACCCACCCCCGCTGAGTGAGACGTGTGCCTCCTGCGCGGCGCGCGGACGCGCACCGGCCGACCTGCTGCTGTGCCTGACCTGCGGCCATGTGGGCTGCAGCGAAAGCTCTCCCGGCGCTCACGCCACGGCCCACTTCGACTCCAGCGCACACCCGGTGGCACGCGCCTTGGCACGCGACCGGCACTGGGCGTGGTGCTACGAGGACGAGGTGTATCTGGACCCGCTGGCAGGGCCCGTGCCGCGTTCCGCCTCGCGCACGCCCGAGTCGGTCTGGGACTACCCGCGGCCGCCCGTCATACGGGAGGACGACCGTCACGTGCGGGTCGAGTGCGCCGGCCAGGTGGTGGCGGAGACCCGCAGCGCCGTCCGGGTACTGGAGACCAGCCATCCTCCCGTTTTCTACATCCCCGCGCAGGACGTCCGCGGGGAGTTCGTGTTCCCGGCGGTCGCGGGCCGGACCTGGTGCGAGTGGAAGGGGGCGGCCCGGTACTGGGACGTCGTCGTGGGTGACGACGTGCGTTCTCGTGCCGCCTGGAGCTACCCCCGTCCGGAGCCCGACTACGCATCCCTCGCCGGGTTCCTCGCCTTCTACCCGAGCCGCGTGGACCGCTGCACGGTCGACGGAGAGGAGGTCACGGCGCAGGAGGGGGACTTCTACGGCGGATGGATCACCGCGGAGGTGCGGGGGCCGTTCAAGGGTGCCCCGGGCACCCGGCTGTGGTGAGGCGACGTTGGTGCGAGCCCTTGGTGTCCCGGGTCCCCGCGAACAGGTCAGGCGTGGGAGCCGGCGCGTCAGTGCTCGAAGACTGCCGTCGCCACCGGCACCGCCAGCAGCAGGCTGAGTCCGATCAGGGGGAGGCGGTCCAGCCACAGGACGGCGGCGAATTCGCGCAGTGTCGCGGCCAGCCAGTAGGCGGGGGAGGTCGGCGCGCCCACGACGTGCACGGGCACGCCGACGCGTCGGGCCAGCAGGGTCGTGCGGTAGACGTGGAAGGCGCTGGTGACCACCGTGGCGCGGTGGCCGTCAGGGGTGCCGTCCACGAGGGCTGCGCTGAAGCGGAGGTTCTGACCGGTGTTGACGGAGCGGTCTTCGCGCACGATCCGGTCGGCGGGCACTCCGCGTCCGTGGAGATAGTCGGCCATCGCGTCCGCCTCGGAGCGGACCTCGTCGTCGCCCTGGCCGCCGGAGAGGACGAACACCACACGAGGCATGTCGGGTGTGCGGGCGGCGTCGACGGCGAGGGCGCGCTCCAGCCTGCGGGTCAGCAGCGGGCCGGGCCGGTCGCCATCGAGACCGGCGCCCAGGACGACGACGTGCGTGGTGTCCGGCAGGGGGGTGCTACGCCCCCGGACGAACACGTAGCCGGCGAAGACGAGGAAGAGCAGGGTGAGGTATCCCGCGGCCGCGTTCACCGCGAGCATGAGGGCACCGAACGCGTGGCCGTCGGCAGCATAGAAGGCCGCGTCGAGGCCGAGCACCGCCAGCACCGCGCAACCGGCCGCCCCGGTCGCCAGCAGGGCTGCCTGCGGTCCGTAGCGCCGGACCAGGAGGACGCCGTCGGCCAGCAGCAGCAGGCCGAGTGCGAGCGCCAGGAACAGGGCGACGACGGCGAGGACGGTGGCGAGGGCCGGGTGGGCCTCCGCGCTGCGCGCGGCCACGCCGATTCCGGCAGAGGTCACCGCGAGGCAGCACAGGACGGCGGTGGAGAACCGGTGCGGTGCCACCAGGGCGTTGACGACGCCGCCCGCGGCGAACACGACCGCGGCGAGATACTCCGGGTACTCCGGCATGTGCCGCACCGCTCCGCTCTCCCGCCCGCCGGGCCACTGCCCGGACCTGCCAGCCCTCTCCCGCCCCCCGGGTTCCCGAACCCGGGTACGGACGGTTGGCGGACATCCTCCCAGACCTGCCGTGGTACGCCGAACACGGGTAGGCGCCGGGGCGTTCGACAGGGCCGGATCCGGCACATTCGCGCACTGAGGCGAGGGCGACGAGCCAAGAGGTCATGCCTGAAGCAACGCAAGCAGCCGATCATTCACCCACGAGACCCGAAGTGCAGGTGTTCGTCGCCGCCGGCCCGCTTCCCGACTGGGACGCGGGCGAAGAAGAGCTCGACAGGCGCGTTCAGCCGCTCGAAGCGATGGCGAAGCCGGTCACGGGGGAAGAAGCCCGAGCACTCGTCTCCTGCTTCGGTCCGGACGACTGCTACGGCTGCTTCGGTCCGGACGACTGCTACGGCGTCGCGTGGACGCTTCTCCACCTCATCGAGACGGGTCCGAACCCGGTCCTGACCACCGATCCCGGACCGGACGCCGACGTGTGGCACCAGCGCCTCCACCACCGGGCCGTGAACGGACAGCTCGTTGCGGGAACCTGACGCGATGTGTGTCCGGGCCGGTTGTCAGACCCCTCTGCCACGATCGGTGCATGGGATTCTTCGACGATCTGGTGTTACCGGAGGAACCGGCCGCCGAGCGGACGGTGTTGGTCAGGCTGGGCCCGCCGGAAGAGGACGCCGGGCGGTACGCGCCGCCGGTTGACTGGTTCGCTCCGGCGCTGCTGTCGCAGCTTGAGGTGCTCGGCACCGGTCCGGACACGAAGGTGCTGCTGACGGGATGGTCCGTATGGCCGCAGGCAGCCACCCTGCATCTGGCGGTCTTCCGCAGGACCCGCCCACTAAGCGCGGCTGCGGCGCGGCAGTCCGGGTTGCGGGTGGGCCTGCTGTTCTCCGACGGCCGCCGGGTGACCTCGTTGGACGGCACGACGGACCGGAGCGTGGAGTTCACCGATGCGCAGGGACAGGTGACCGTGGCCTGCACACCGCAAGCGGTCGGGCTGATCCCGCTGGATCCCGGCCTGCACCATTCCCGCAGGTCCCTCTTCAAGACCGACGTCGATCTGTATCTGGCAGAGCTGCCCCCCGCCGGTGAGGCTCAACTGGTGGTGGAGTGGCCGGACGAGGGGATTGCCGAGACCCGCACCGCGGTCGACGTGGCGGCCCTCCATGCCGCCTCGGCGCGGGCGCTCGAGGTGTGGCCGGGGCTCGAGCCGCCGGATCAGTCGGAGCAGCCGGGCTCCTTCGGATACGTGGAGATGGGCGGACCGCCTGCTTTCCTGGCGCCGCCCCTGAGTCGGCACCAGCGCGAGATGCTGCGCCGCCAGGAGGAAGCCCGCAGGCGCGCAGCGCCGCGGGCCGACTGGCAGCACGTGGGGTACGAGGACTGGGGGGACGCGGCCCTGATCCGTGCTCGGCTGGAGGCAGGGGCACCGCCCGACGCCCTCGTCGGATGGCGTGGCACCACTCCCCTGCATCTCACGGCGGAACAAGGGGCGGCGGAAGCGGTCGCCGCGCTCTTGTCGCATCACGCGGAGGTCGACGCACGTGACGAGGACGGACACACACCGCTGTGGTACGCCGCCTGCTGCGTGGACGAGGGCAGTGTCCAGGCGCTGATCGACGCCGGGGCCGATGTGTGGACGCCGCAGAGCGGGGCCTGGTCCCCGGGCCGGCTGCTGCTGACGACCTCGCTCGCGCCACTCGTCGCGGATCTGCCGGGGGCGGTGGAGCTGCCGGCCGACGAAGCCGCGGCGTTCGAGGCAGCGGACGCGCTCATCGCGGCCTTCGGCGAGCAGGAGCTGTGGACCGAAGGACTCGGCATCTGCTTCGTGCCGGGCCTGAGCGAGGACGAGGTGATCCGGCGGCTCGGCGCCGACCCCGCGCAGTGCCCGAACGCAGACTCCGGGCACGCGCCCTGTGATCCGATGGACTACGACGAGTCCCTCGGTTACGTGGGCGTGACGGGGGTGCCCGGGGCCCCTGGTGGCTGCGTGATCACGCAGGACGGCTATATGCCGAGCGACGACGCGGTACTGCGGGCGATATCGGCGGGCACCGCCGCCTACGGAATCTACTTCAACCCCAAGGGCGGGACATTCGGCACTCTGGCCCGCGATGGCGAAGTCGTCGAGCACGAGGAGATAGGCCTCCCGCCGGACAACCACGACCCGGCCACACACTGGCACTTCCGCTTCTGGCAGCGCGGGTCCGCCTTCCCGCACGACGCCGACACCCTCGCCTACGCCTGTGCCGCGGCCGGGCTGAGGATCCACGACGGCCGGGACGTCACGGACCGCCACGCCCCGCGCCGCTGGGTGCCACTGCCCTCGCACCTCCAGCGCTGAGGCCCGACGCCGTGGGCCCGGGGAGGCGCACTGCCCAGGGAGGCAGGTGCGCCTCCTCGACTCTGCGCGGCGTGCTTCACGCACCGCGAATCGCTCCGAGCAGAACATCCCCCGCGTTGAAGTGGCAGCGCAGATCAGGGAGATCGCAGCCCGGCGGTACGGTAATGAGGTGGCGAACGTCTTCTCCGGTGGGGGCCGAGAGCTGGATCTGTCCAATGGCGGCACCGAGGTGTTCGTCGAGGTGCTGATGCTCGCCGTGTCCGCTCTTGCAAGCGAAGCCTGGGACTTTCGCTTCGCGGCGCTACTGACTTTGCAGGACCAGAACATGATGGGCCGCGGTGCGGTCGGCTTCACTCTGGAGGAGGTCGACTGGGGCACCGGCGAGTCCGAGCGCGCGCGGTCCAAGGGCTTCGTACTGCGCGCCACGACTCTTGCGGCGAGCGGGCACCGCTGGAGCGAGTTGGGCTGTCACCCGCCGCGCGTGCGTGATCACCTGGACCAATTCCGGGTCATGGTGCAGCACTTCACCCCGCCGGCCGGCAGCGGTCCTTGTCAGCACTTCCCGGGGCCGGACGAGGCGGCGACGGCGTCGTGCGCGCGTCACCGCGTCCTCAGCGGGCTCCCCTACTGGGAAGGCTGCTTCCTCTGTCACCGGCCCGGGTAGCTGTGGTGGCCGGGGAATCCGGTCCGTGGCGCGCGGGCGGGCGGAGTCGCCCGGTCCTCGCCGGGTGGCTCGCGGGGGCGTCAGCGGCTAGCGCTCCGCGAGGTCTGCGCGGGTGCCGAGGCGGGCCTGGACCCAGTCGTGGAACTCTCCTATGTGGTGCTCGCTGGGCACCAGGACGCCGCCCTTGGCGTACAGGCGTGAGCTCATGGCCGGCTGGCAGCGCTCGCAGGCGTCGAAGTCCTGCCTGTTGACCCGGTCGAACAGTTCCACGGACCGGCTGACGTCCCGGCCGCTGTCCACCACGTCCTTCAGGTACAGCCAGTCGCATTCCACGATCGTCCGGTCCACCGCGACCGGGTACATCCGGTGGAGGATCACGTGGTCCGGGACGAGGTTGACGAACACCTGGGGCCGGACGGTGATCGCGTAGTAGCGGCGGTCCTGGTCCTCGGTGACGCCCGGAATGCGGTCCAGGCCCTGCGAGCCGTCGACGGTGAAGCCCTGGACGTCCGCGCCGAACTCCGCGCCGTGGCCCACGTAGTACTGCGCGGCGTAGCCGTCGGCGAATTCCGGCAGCACCTCCGTGAGTTCGGGGTGGATCGTCGCGCAGTGGTAGCACTCCATGAAGTTCTCGATGATGAGCTTCCAGTTGGCTTTGACGTCGTAGACGATCCGCCGGCCGACCTCCAGACTCTCGACGTCGTACCGCTCGATGGACTCGGCGTCGCCCAGGCGCGCGACCACGTCGGCGATCACGGAATCCTCGAACGACGGTGGGTTCTCGGCGAGGCACACCCACACGTAGCCGAGCCACTCGTGCACCGCCACGCCCGCCAGGCCGAACTCCGTGCGGCCGACGTCGGGCATCTTCGTCAGGTTCGGGGCCGCGACGAGTTTGCCGTTCAGGTCGTACGTCCAGGCGTGGTACGGGCATTGGAAGGCCCGCTTCACCTCACCGGACTCCTGCGTGCACAGCTTGGCGCCGCGGTGCCGGCACACGTTGAAGAAGGCCTTGACGGAGCCGTCCCGCGAGCGGGTCAGCAGGATGCTCTCGCGCCCGACGTCCACGGTCCGGAAGGCACCCGGCTTCGCCAGTTCCGAGGAGCGTGCCGCGCAGAACCACATGGACTCGAAGATGTGCTCCTGCTCCAGGCGGAAGATCTCCGGGTCCGTGTAGTGGTCACCGGGGAGGGTCGCGATCAGGCTGTCGGGCAGGCCGGTCGTGGTCATGGTTCCCCTCGGAGTGAAGCGCCCCGATCGGGCGAGTGGTTGCCTCATGCGCAACGAAATGCTTGCTACGCAACTCACAGTGCAGCCCGCCCGAAGCACTGTCAAGACCTTGACCGGGAACCGTCGCAGCCAGGACGATGTTGCGCATCAGTCCCACTGTTGCGCAATACGCACTTCCCCTCAGGGAGGGCTCAGTGTCTCTTGGACCCACCGGCCGCGAGTTCGTCCTCACCCTGTCGTGCCCCGACCGCTCGGGCCTCGTCCACGCCGTCACCGGCTTCCTCGTCCGGCACTCCGGGAACATCCAGGAGAGCCAGCAGTTCGACGACCGGCTCAAGGACCGCTTCTTCATGCGGGTGCACTTCGACGTCACGGACCCGGGCATGTCGCTGGAGGACCTCAGGTCCGGCTTCGCCCCGGTGGCCGAGGCGTACCGGATCTCCTGGCAGCTGTACGAGGCGTCGACCCCGACGCGCACGCTGATCATGGTGTCGAAGTTCGGGCACTGCCTGAACGACCTGCTCTTCCGCTGCCGTACCGGCGCACTGAACATCGACGTGCCGGCGATCGTCTCCAACCACCGGGACTTCGAGCCGCTCGCCGAGAGCTACGGGATCCCGTTCCACCACGTGCCGGTGACCAAGGAGACGAAGCCCGAGGCGGAGGCGCGGCTGCTGGAGCTCGTCGAGGAGCTGGACATCGACCTGGTGGTCCTCGCCCGCTACATGCAGATCCTGTCCAACGACCTGTGCAAGCAGCTCGAAGGCCGCGCGATCAACATCCACCACTCCTTCCTGCCCAGCTTCAAGGGCGCCCGGCCCTACGTCCAGGCGCACGAGCGCGGCGTCAAGCTCGTCGGAGCGACGGCCCACTACGTGACCCCGGACCTCGACGAGGGGCCCATCATCGAGCAGGACGTCGTCCGGGTGAGCCACTCACAGGGGCCGGACAGCCTGGTCGCCCTGGGGCGTGACGTCGAAGCGCAGGTCCTGGCGCGGGCGGTGGAGTGGCACAGCCAGAGCCGCGTCATGGTCAACGACAACCGTACGGTCGTCTTCCGCTGAGGAAGGCTGCCACCGAGGAAATCAGCCTCCCCCCTCACACCTGTTGACTGATTCACCTAGGGTTTCGTCATGAGCAACCACGGTGTCGAGTCCGCAGCCGCTCCGAGCGGCGGAGTGCAGTCCGTCGACCGCGCTGTCGCCGTGCTGGAGATCCTCGCCCAGCACGGCGAGGCGGGCGTGAGCGAGGTGGCCGCGGCGATCGACGTCCACAAGTCCACCGCCTTCCGTCTGCTCGGCGCGCTGGAAGCGCACGGCATGGTCGAGCAGGAGAGCGAGCGCGGCAAGTACCGTCTCGGCTTCGGCGTCGTGCGCCTCGCCGGCGCGGTGACGGGCCGTATCGCCGTCACGCGGCACGGGCGGGGCATCTGCGAGCGTCTCATCGACGAGGTGGGCGAGACGATGAACATCGCCGTCCTCGAGTCCCACCACGCGATCAACCTCTACCAGGTGCGCAGCACCTCGGCCATCGCCGCGCAGAACTGGGTGGGACGGCAGACTCCGCTGCACTGCACGTCCAGCGGCAAGATCCTCCTCGCCCACCTCGACCGCGGGGCCCGCGACGAGCTCCTCGCCGACACAGGCCTGCCGCGTATGACACCGCACACGGTGACGTCCAGGAAGAAGCTGGAGGCGGACCTCGCCGAGGCCCGCGAACAGGGCTACGCCATCACCGTGGAGGAATACGAGGAGGGCCTCAACGCGGTGTCCGCGCCCGTACGTTCGCAGGAGGGCCAGGTCGTCGCCGCTCTCAGCGCGTCAGGGCCGGCGTTCCGGATGACCGAGGAGCGGATGCACGAACTGGCGCGGTTGCTCGTGACGGGAGCGGACGAGCTGAGCCGCCGTCTCGGCCACCAAGGCTGAGGCCCGGCCGGGTCGCCGGTCAGGACAGGACCCGCACGGCGCGCGGCGGTCGGGAACCGGTATCGGGTGCCGGTTCCCGACCGCCGCTCTCGTGGTGTCCGGGTCAGCCCGTCCACTCCACGGCGGCGTCCAGCAGCCAGTCCGTCAGGTAGCCGGCGAAGGAGGAGCGGACCAGCACCCAGAACCCGGCCTTCGGGTCGTCGCGGGCCACCAGGACGACCTGGGTGCGGCCCAGGGCCGTCTGGGCGCAGCGGCCCGGCCCGAAGACGCGCGGGTGCAGGTCGAGCGAGCAGCCGTGGGCCAGCAGGTCGCGGGCACGGGGGCCGGCGACGAGGAGCGTGGTGCGCTGCGCCGAGACGTCGACGACGGACACGGGCACGTCCCCGGCGGCCTCCCGGATCCGGTGCTCCAGTGCGCGCCGGCCGCCCGGCGGTCCGACGACGAGCCACTCGTCGGGGCCGAGCCACAGCGCGGTCAGGTCCCCGGCGCGGACGACGGTGCCGGGTTCGAGGGGCAGTTGCAGGCCCAGCGCCAGTCCCACGGCGTCCGCCGCCGTTCCCTTGGGGTCGAGGCGCACGTCGATCTGGGTCAGGAAGGGGAGTTCCGCCAGCCGGACGGCACCTCCGGAGGTGCGGGTCGCGGCGGCCAGCCGGTCCGCGGCGTGCGACAGGGGGCTGCGGAGCGGGGCGGTAAGGGCGGTGTCAGCCATCGCGGCGGGCTCCCTCGGGGTCGTAGAGGACGGGGCTCGCGACGGTCACCGGGACCAGCCGGTCACCGACGGGGGCGTAGAGGCGCTCCCCGATGCGCTCGCGTCCGCCCTTGACCAGCGCGAGCGCGAAGGTCCGGCCCAGGGCCGCGCTGCGGTAGCTGGACGTGACGTGGCCGAGCATCGGGACGGGAGGCGCGGGCAGCACGCTGTCGGCGACGAGGTGCGTGCCCTCGGGCAGGAACGTGCCCGGGTCCTCCGGGAGCAGACCGACCAGGTGCTTGCGGTCGGGGCGGACGGTGTCGGCACGGGCGAAGGAACGCTTGCCGATGAAGTCGGGCTTCTTCTTCGACACCGCCCAGCTCATGCCGAGGTCCTGCGGTGTCACGGTGCCGTCGGTGTCCTGGCCGACGATCGGATAGCCCTTCTCCGCGCGCAGGACGTGCATGGTCTCCGTGCCGTACGGGGTGATGCCGTACGGGGCGCCCGCCTCGTCCAGCGCCTCCCACAGGGCGAGCGCCTCCCACGGCGACACGTTGATCTCGTAGGCGAGTTCACCGGAGAAGCTGATGCGGCACACCCGGGCCTCGATGCCCGCGACGACGGTGTCCCGCCACGCCATGAACGGGAAGTCGTCCTGGGCGACGGCCAGTCGCGGCGCGAGGGTGCCGAGGACCTCGCGGGACTTCGGGCCCACCAGGGCGACGGTGGCCCACTGCTCGGTCACGGAGGTGCAGTGGACCTTCAGCTCGGGCCACTCCGTCTGGAGCCACTCCTCCATCCAGTCCAGCACGGCGGCGGCGTTGCCGGTGGTGGTGGTGACCAGGTAGCGGTCCTGGTCGAGGCGGATGACGGTGCCGTCGTCGAAGACCATCCCGTCCGGGCGGCACATCACGCCGTAGCGGATCATGCCGACCTTCAGGGTGCTCATCATGTTGGTGTAGAGCAGGTCGAGGAAGACGGCGGCGTCCGGGCCCTGCACGTCGATCTTGCCGAGAGTCGAGGCGTCCATGAAGGCGACGCCCCCACGGGCGGCGGCGCATTCGCGCAGCACGGCCGTCTCCATGTCCTCGCCGTCCCGCGGGTAGTACCAGGGCCGCTTCCACTGGCCGACGTTCTCGAAGAGAGCGCCCTGCGCGACATGCCACTCGTGCAGGGCGGTCGTGCGGACCGGATCGCTCAGCACGCCGCGGTCGCGGCCGGCGAGGGCGGCGAAGGAGACGGGGGTGTAAGGGGGCCGAAACGTGGTCGTGCCGAGTGCCGAGATGTCCACGCCGAGCAGTTCGGCGACGACGCCACTGGCCAGGACGCCGGACGTCTTGCCCTGGTCGTTGGCGGTGCCGGCCGTGGTGTAGCGCTTGGTGTGCTCCACCGAGCGCATTCCGGCGCCGGTCGCACGGGCGAGGTCGTCGACGGTGACGTCACGTTGGAGGTCGACGAAGCGCGGGGCGCCCTCCCGGCCCGGGACGGTGGAGACCCGCATGGGGGGCGTCTCGGGCTGCGCCGCCACTTGCGGCAGGCGGGGCGCCTCGGAGGTGTAGCCCTCGGCCTCGATCGCGCGGGCTCCGGCAGCCGCTCCCTGCGCGAGGACTCGGGCCAGGTCGAGGACGCCGCTCGCCGCGCCCGCGACCTCCACGGCCTGGCGGGAGGTGTCGGGTACGAAGCTGCCCAGCTCCTCGTCGAAGCGGAGCTTGCCGCCCGCCTGGCTGAACAGGTGCGCGACCGGGTTCCAGCCGCCGGACACCAGAAGCAGGTCGGCGGCGAACTCCCGTCGCCCCGCCGTCTCCCCGTACGGCGCGACGGTCACGGCGGTGAGACGGGGGGCGCCGTCCGTGGCGGTGACGGCGTGGCCCGTCAGCACCTCGATGCCGGCCCGGCGGGCGCGCTTCGCCCACTCCCCCGGCTCGGGACGGGTGTCGACCACGGCTTCGACGGCGACGCCCGCCGCGGCGAGGTCCAGCGCCACCGCGTAGGCGCTGTCGTTGGTGGTGAAGGCCACCGCGTGGCGGCCGGGCAGCACGCCGTGGCGGTTGACGTAGGTGCGGGCCGAAGCGGCCAGCATCACGCCGGGCCGGTCGTTGTCCGCGAAGGCCAGCGAGCGTTCGTGGGCGCCTGTGGCGAGGACGACGTGGCGGGCCCGGATGCGGTGGACGCGTTCCCGGGAGACCTTCTCGGGAGCCGCGGCGCCGAGGTGGTTGGTGCGGCGCTCGACGGCGAGCAGGTGGTTGTCGTCGTAGTAGCCGAAGACCGTGGTGCGGCGCAGGACGCGTACGTCGGGGGCGGCTTCCAGCCGGGCGGTCGTCTCGGCCACCCAGTTGGGGAGTTCGCCGGTGCCGAGGAGGCTGCCGCCGAGCTCCGGCTGGTCGTCGGCGAGGATGACGCGGGCGCCCGAGCGGGCGGCGGCCGCCGCCGCGGCGAGGCCGGCCGGGCCCGCGCCGACGACCAGGAGGTCGCAGTGGGTGTGCACGGCGTCGTAGCGGGCCGGGTCGGGTTCGGTGGCGAGGCGGCCCTGGCCGGGGAGGCTGGTTGCGACGAGGCCGTCGTAGAGCTCGACGGTGGTGGCCGGGAGCATGGGCTCGGGGAACGGTTCCTCGATCTGGACGACCGCGTTGGGTTCCTCGACGCCGGCCGAGAAGATGCCGCGCGGGCGGCCCCGTTTGATGCTGGTGCCGGTCTGGATGACGCCGTTGGCAAGGAGGGCGGAGGCGAGGGTGTCGCCCCTGTAGCCCTGGTACTCAGTGCCGTCGAAGGTGAAGGTCAGGGGTTCGTCGCGGGTGATTCGGCCGCGGGTGGGGTGACGGAACGGCTGGGTTGGTTCGCCCCCGCCGCCCCTACCCGTCCCATCGTGAAGGGGCTCCGCCCCTTCGACCCCGCTGGGGGCTGCGCCCCCAGGCCCCCCTTCGGCCTGAACGGCCTCGTCCTCAAACGCCGGACGGGCTGACCGCCGCCCGGTCGACGGCTCGACTCGCCCAGGCCCGGCGGCTGCTGATGTGGCCGAGCGTGCCTCAGAAGCAGCCGGGCGCTCCTCCCCCACCCTGTACACCGTCAGGATCTCGTTCGTCGATGTGTCCCGGACGGCGTTGAACCAGCGGCGGCAGCCCGCGGTGTGGCTCCAACGTTCGGCGAAGGGGCCCCGGGGGTTGTCGCGGAAGAAGAGGTAGCGGGCCCACTCCGCGTCGGTGAGGGACGCCGGGTCCTCCGGGTACGGCACATGGGCCTGGCCGCCGTAGTGGAACTCGGCCTCGTCGCGAGGTCCGCACCACGGGCACGGGATCAGCAGCATGGATCGGCTCCCAAAGCTTCCAGTGGTCCTAGTGGGCCACCGCGGCCGCGCCGTGCTCGTCGACGAGCGCGCCGGTGGTGAAACGGTCGAGCGAGAAGGGGGCGTTCAGCGGATGCGGTGTGTCGTGGGCGATGGTGTGGGCGTAGACCCAGCCGACGCCGGGTGTGGCCTTGAAACCGCCGGTACCCCAGCCGCAGTTGAGGTAGAGGTCGTCCACCGGGCTGAGCCCGACGATCGGTGAGGCGTCGGGGCTGACGTCGACGATGCCGCCCCAGGTGCGCAGGACGTGGGCGCGGGCGAAGACCGGGAAGAGTTCCAGGGCCGCGGCCATCTGCTCCTCGATGATGTGGAAGGCGCCGCGCTGGGTGTAGGAGTTGTAGGCGTCGATGCCCGCGCCCATGACCAGCTCGCCCTTGTGTGCCTGGCTGACGTAGACGTGGACCGCGTTGGACATGACGACGGTCGGGTGGACCGGTTCGAGCAGCTCCGACACGAGCGCCTGCAAGGGGTGGCTCTGCAAGGGGAGTTCGATGCCTGCCATGGCCGCCAGGACCGAGGTGTGGCCAGCCGAGCAGAGCGCGACCTTGCCGGCGGCGATCGGGCCCCGGGTGGTCCGGACTCCGACCACCCGGTTGCCGGCCAGGTCGAGGTCGGTGACCTCGCAGTTCTGGATGATGTCGATGCCGGCGGCGTCGGCGGAGCGGGCCAGGCCCCAGGCGACGTGGTCGTGCTTGGCGATGCCCGCACGGGGCTGGTAGGTGGCGCCGAGGACGGGGTAGCGCACGTCCGGGGAGATGTTGACGATCGGGCAGACGTCCTTGACGCCGTCCGCGTCGAGCCATGCGGCGTCCACGCCGTTGAGGCGGTTGGCCTCGACGCGTCGGACGCTGTCGCGGACGTCCTGGAGGCTGTGGGCGAGGTTCAGTACGCCGCGCTGGGAGAAGAGGATCGGGTAGTCGAGTTCGTCCGCGAGGCCTTCCCACAGCTTGAGGGCGTGCTCGTAGATGCCGGCGCTCTCGTCCCAGAGGTAGTTGGAGCGGATGATCGTGGTGTTGCGGGCCATGTTGCCGCCCGCCAGCCAGCCCTTCTCCAGCACGGCGACGTTGGTGATGCCGTGGTTCTTCGCCAGGTAGTGGGCGGTGGCCAGGCCGTGTCCGCCGCCGCCCACGACGACGACGTCGTAGGAACGCTTGGGCTCGGGGTTGCGCCACAGCCAGTCGGGGTGTTCCGGTAGCTCGGCGCCGGGGGTGCGGGGGTTCATCGGGCGTCTCCGTTGCCGGACAGGTGCGGGTAGAGCGGGTGTTTGGCGGCCAGGGCCTCGGTGCGGGCGCGCAGGGCGGTCACGTCCGGTCGGGGCTGGAGGGCGAAGGCGATGACGTCCGCGACCTCGGCGAAGTCCTCCTCGGTGAAGCCGCGGGTGGCCAGGGCGGGGGTGCCGATGCGCAGGCCCGAGGTGACCATGGGCGGGCGCGGGTCGAAGGGCACGGCGTTGCGGTTGACGGTGATGCCGATCCCGTGGAGCAGGTCCTCGGCCTGGCGGCCGTCCAGCTCGGAGTCGCGCAGGTCGACCAGGACGAGGTGGACGTCCGTGCCGCCGGTCAGGACCTTCACTCCGGCGGCTGCCGCGTCCGCCCGGGTGAGGCGTGCGGCGAGGATGCGGGAGCCGGCGAGTGTGCGGGCCTGGCGTTCGGCGAACTCCGGTGTCGCGGCGACCTTGAACGACACCGCCTTGGCGGCGATGACGTGCTCCAGGGGGCCACCCTGCATGCCGGGAAAGACCGCAGAGTTGATCTTCTTGGCGAGGTCGGCCTCGTGGGTGAGGATGACGCCGCCGCGCGGGCCGCCGAGGGTCTTGTGCGTGGTGGTGGTCGTGACGTGGGCGTGCGGTACGGGGCTCGGGTGCAGGGCTGCCGCCACCAGTCCGGCGAAGTGCGCCATGTCGACCATGAGCAGGGCGTCCACCTCGTCGGCGATCCTGCGGAAGGCCGCGAAGTCCAGCTGCCGGGGGTAGGCCGACCAGCCCGCGATGATCATCTTGGGGCGGTGTTCCTTGGCGAGCCGCTCGACCTCGTCCATGTCGACGAGGTGGTCCGCCTCGGACACGTGGTACGGCACGACGTCGAGCATCTTGCCGCTGTAGTTGATGCGCATGCCGTGCGTGAGGTGCCCGCCGTGTGCGAGGTCGAGGCCGAGGACGGTGTCGCCGGGCTGGAGCAGGGCGAAGAAGACGGCGGTGTTCGCCTGGGCGCCCGAGTGCGGCTGCACGTTGGCGAAGCCCGCGCCGAAGAGGGACTTGACGCGCTCGATGGCCAGCCGCTCGGTGACGTCGACGTGTTCGCAGCCGCCGTAGTAGCGGCGGCCGGGGTAGCCCTCGGCGTACTTGTTGGTCGCGACCGAACCCTGGGCCTCCATCACGGCGGAGGGCGCGAAGTTCTCGGAGGCGATCATCTCCAGGGTGGACTGCTGGCGGTGCAGTTCGGCGCGGAGTGCGGCGTGGACCTCGGGATCCAGCTCCGCCAGGGGGGTGTTCAGCGCGTTCATACGGCGTTCGCGTTCCTCTCGGCGGCCTCGACGACATGGGCGGACAACATGGCGCGGGTCAGGGGGCCCACGCCCCCGGGCACCGGCGCGAGCCAACCGGCGGCCTGGGCGGCGTCCGGATGGACCTGGGCGCAGTCCCGGTGCTCGCCTCCGACGTAGGCGTGGCTGCCCGGATCGTCACCGACCAGGACGGTGCCGAGGCCGGGAGCACGGCCGGTGAGGGCGGTCAGCTCGGCCACACGCTCGGCGAGTTCACGACGGATCGCGGCGGCGGTGGCCTCGCCGTCGAGGAGTTGTGCGGTCACCTGAAGAGCTCCTTCCGACAAGGGTCCGGCTTTGCGCCCCTGCAAGGGGCGCGGGGAACTGCGCGACAAGCCACGACGCACCCGCAGACGACGACTCAGCCACGCAATCGGGACATCGTCGGGTCGAACAGAGGCTCCTCAGCCACCACGGCCTCGACGGACTGGTCGAAGTACCCGATGTGCAGAACGGTCCCCGGAACGGTCAGCTCCACCGGCAGCCACGCATAGGCGATGCCCTTGCCGATCGTGTAGCCGTACGCGGCACTCGTGACGTACCCCACCGCACGCTGCCCGTCGTACACCGGCTCCTTGCCCATGACGACGGCCTTCGCGTCGTCGATCGTGAGGCAGGTCAGCTTCCGCCGGACATCGGCCCTGCGCCGCTCCAGCGCGGCCTTCCCGACGAAGTCGTCCTTGTCGGGCTTCACGGCGAAGCCGACACCGGCCTCGTACGGATCGTGTTCGTACGTCATGTCCGTGCCGAAGGAGCGGTAGCCCTTCTCCAGGCGGAGACTGTTGAAGGCTCCGCGCCCGGCCGCGATGCCGCCCAGCGGCTCGGCCGCCCGCCACAGCGTGTCCCACAACTTCTGTCCCAGGTCGGCGGTGGTGTAGAGCTCCCAGCCGAGCTCGCCGACGTAGGACAGGCGCATCGCGGTGACGGGCACGGAGCCGATGTGGGCACGTTTGGCGCGGAAGTACTTCAGGCCGGTCGCGGAGAAGTCGTCGTCGGTGAGGGGCTGGAGGACGTCGCGGGCGAGCGGCCCCCACAGTCCGACACAGCAGGTGCCTGGGGTGATGTCGCGGACCTGGACGGTGCCGTCGCCGGGAAGGTGGCGGGTGAACCAGTCGAGGTCCAGGTTGCCGTTGGCGCCGACCTGGAAGAGGTCGGGGGCGAGCCGGGCGACGGTGACGTCGCTGCGGATACCGCCGTCGTGGTCGAGGAGCAGCGTGTAGGTCACCGAGCCGACGGACTTGGCGACCTTGCCGGTGCACAGCCGCTCCAGGAACGCGCCGGCACCGCGCCCGCTGACCTCCAGTCGCTTGAGGGCCGTCATGTCGTACAGGGCGACGGTCTCCCGCGTGGTCTGGGCCTCGGCTGCGACGATGGGCGACCAGTACCGCGCGGCCCAGTCGTTGGGGGTGACGACGGAACGGCCCTCGACCAGGCCCGCGTTGGCCTCGTACCACTGTGGGCGTTCCCAGCCGTTCGCCTCCAGGAAGAAGGCGCCGAGCTCCTGCTGTCGGGTGTGGAACGGGCTGGTGCGGATCGGGCGCGGGTCCCCGGACGGCTGGAGGGGGTGCAGGATGTCGTAGACCTCGACGAAGTTCCGGCAGTCGCGGGCCAGCACGTACTCGGGCGAGAGCTGGTGCGGTTCAAAGCGGTTGACGTCGCACTCGTGCAGGTCGAAGGAGGAGCAGTAGCCGTCGACGAGCCACTCGGCCATGGCCCTTCCGACGCCCGCGGAGTGGGTGACCCAGACGGCCTCGGCGACCCAGAAGCCCTTGACGTCAGGGGATTCGCCGAGCAGGGGCAGGCCGTCGGTGGTGAAGGAGAACAGGCCGTTGATGCCTTCCTCGACCTTGGCGTCCTTCGTCGCCGGGAGCAGTGACTGCGTCTCGGTCCAGGCCTCCTCGAAGTCCTCCTCGGTGAACTTCAGGACGGAGGGCATCTCGTCGGACTCGTCCACGGAGAGGATGTCGTCGGCGGAGATCGGCATGGGGCGGTGGCCGTAGTAGCCGATGCCCAGGCCGTCGAAGCGGTCGCGGTAGTAGAGGTCGGCGTCCTGGTGGCGCAGGATCGGGCGGACCGCCTCCTGCGTCTGGCCGGCCAGCGCGGGGACCGGGCCCGTCCAGGCGAGCTGGTGGGCGAGCGGGGTGAGCGGGAGGTTCATGCCGGCCATACGGGCGATCTTCGGGCCCCAGATGCCGGCGCAGCACACGACGATGTCCGCGGGGATCTCGCCCTGGTCGGTCCGGACACCGGTCACCTCGCCCTCGGCCTGCAGGACGTCGAGGACTTCGTGGCAGGCGAGGCAGCGGACGCCGCGCTCGGTGGCCCGGCGGATCTGCGCCTCGACGGCGAGCACCGCCTTGGCGAGGCCGTCCGTCGGTACGTGGAGGCCGGCGAGGACCTTGTCCGGGTTGACGAGCGGGTGCTGTGCGACGCACTCCTCGGTGGTCAGCAGCCGGGACTCGATGCCCCAGGAGGCCAGCCAGCCGTGGCGTCGCTGGAGTTCGGTGACGCGCTCCGGGCTGGTGGCCACCTCCAGGCCGCCGACCTGGAGGAAGCAGGGCTGTCCGTCGACGTCGAGTGAGCAGAGCTTCTCGACGGTGTAACGGGCCATCTCGGTCATGGTCTTGGAGGAGTTGGTCTGGAAGACCAGGCCGGGGGCGTGCGACGACGAGCCCCCGGTGGCGGGCAGCGGGCCCTGGTCGACCACGGTCACTTCGGTCCAGCCGCGCGCGGAGATCTCGTCGGCGAGCGCTGCCCCCACGACGCCCGCTCCGATGATGACCACCCGGGGTCCCGCCATCGCCGCACCTCCGACGCTGAAAGCGATCCAGTTGCTGTCTACGCAACAAGGTTCAGGTTGCGCAACTCAATGTGCCCGTCGTGCATCGGCGTGTCAAGGGGTCCGCGACGCCGGAAACCCGCCTGGGGACTACGGGGAGGTATCAGCACAAAACGACGAGGCCCGGCAGGCTGACGACACAGCCTGCCGGGCCTCTGCGGCCGGACTCACACGGGCGTTCCCACGCCCTACTTGATCCAGGCGTCGACCTTGTCGCGATGGGCCTCGACCCACTTCTTCGCCGCGGCCTCGGGCGCCATCTTGTCCACCGCGATGTACTTGGCGACGGTGTTCTGGTCGTCGTTGGTCCAGGTGAAGTTCTTCACCAGGTCATAGGCGGGACTGCCCGACTTGGCGAACTTCGCGCTGACGATCTTGTCGAGTTCGTACACGGGGTAGTCACAGGCGACCTTCTCCGCGTCGGCGTCACAGCCCTCCTTGTACGCGGGGAGGCTGACCTTCTTCAGCGGCACCTCGGACAGGAACCACTGCGGCTCGTAGAAGTAGCCGATCACCCATTGCTTGTTCTTCTCGGCGTTGCGGTACGCCTGGATGAGCGCGGTCTCGCTGCCCGCGTACACCACCTTGAAGTCCAGCTCGAGGTTCTTCACCAGCGCCTCGTCGTTGGTGACGTACGAGGGGTCGCCGTCGAGGAGTTGGCCCTTGCCGCCCGACTCCGAGGTCTTGAACTTCGACGCGTACTTGTCGAGGTTCTTCCAGTCGGTGATCTCGGGGTGCGCCTTCGCCAGCCACGGCGGCACGTACCAGCCGATGAGGCCCTTGTTGCCGGTCGGCCCGGCCTCGACGGCGGTCTTCTGGTCGGTGATGTACTTCTTCTTCAGATCGTCGTGGCCCCAGTTCTCCACGACGGCGTCGACCTCGCCCGTCCCGAAGCCCTGCCAGGCGATCTCCTCCTTGAGGTCTTTCTGCTCGACCTTGCAGCCCAGGTCGTGTTCGGCGACGTAGGCGAGGACCGCCGCGTTCGCCTCGTAGCCCACCCACGGGTTGATCGCGAGGTTGAAGGTGCCGCACGTGCCCGAACTGCCCGAGCCGGCCGCGCTGTCGTCGCCGACCTTCGCGCCGCCGCAGGCCGTGAGGGTGAGGCCGAGGACGGCCAGTCCGGCCGCGCCGGCTCTGAAGTGTCGTGCCATGGTGAGGTGCTCCTTATGCCCCGGCGCGGCGAGCCGCTGCCTGAGTGATCCGGTCGAACATGACTCCGAGCAGGACGATGGCGAGTCCGGCCGCCAGTCCCTTGCCGTACAGCTGGCCCTGCGAGAACCCGGCCACGACGTCGTAGCCGAGGGCGCCCGCTCCCACCAGGCCGCCCACCACGACCATCGACAGCACGTAGATGAGGCCCTGGTTGGTGGCGAGGGTCAGGGCTCGGCGTGACAGCGGCAGCTGGACCTTGGTGATGATCTGCCAGGTGTTGCATCCGGTGGACGTGGCCGCTTCGACGGTGGTCGCGGGCACGGCCCGCACGCCGTCGGCGATGATCTTGATGGCGACGGGTGCCGCGTAGACGATCGCGGCGACGATGGCCGTGAACCGTGTCGCGCCGAACAGCGCGAGGAACGGCACGAGATAGACGAACGGCGGCATGACCTGGGCCGCGTCCAGGGAGGGCCTGAGCAGCCGGTCGACGAGCGCGCTACGGCCCATCCACACCCCGAGGACGACGCCGAGCAGCATCACGAGCACGGTCGCCACCGCGGTGGACGCCAGGGTCGTCATGGCGTCCGACCACACACCGGTGCCGATCAGCAGGCCCGCGCACACCGCGGTGGTGACCCCGGCGCGCCATCCGCCGAGCACCGTGCCGAGCGCGACCAGGGCGGCACCCACGAGCCACCACGGGGAGTCGGTCAGCAGGGCCTGGAAGGGGTTGAGCAGGCCGTTGGTGAGGGCGTCCCGGAAGGCGTTGGTCAGGCCCGACAGGTGGTCCTGTGCCCAGGTGGTCACATCGGTCGCCGCCCTGGCGATGGTGCTTCCGGTGCTGCCCTCGCCGGGGAACTCGGCCGCCCACAGATACGTGTGCGACAGGTACACCAGGGCGAGGGCCGTCACTCCCCCGGCCACCAGCAGGTGCCTGCGCCACTTCAGGAAGGGACTGTCCGACTTCCGTACCGTGTCCGCCCGTCCGCCGGCGGCGGTGGTGACCCGGTCCAGCACGATGGCCATGACGACGATGGCGAGTCCGGCGTTGAAGGCCGTGCCGACGTCCAGTGACTGCAGGGCCTGGACGACGGTCGCTCCGAGGCCGGGCGCGTTGATCAGGGCCGCGATGGTCACCATGGCCAGGGCGGCCATGATGGTCTGGTTGACGCCCATCACCACGGTCCGTCGGGACATCGGCAGCAGCACCTTCAGCAGTGCCTGGCGCCGTGTCGCGCCCATCGAGTCCGCCGCCTCGACGGTGGTCTCGGGAACCGAGCGGATGGCGTGGGCGGTGATGCGGATCGCGGGTGGTGCCGCGTAGATGGCCGTCGCGATGGTGGCGGAGGCCGGGCCGATCAGGAAGAACAGGGTCAGGGGCGCCAGATAGACGAAGGTGGGCATGGTCTGCATGAAGTCCAGGAACGGCGTCACGATCCGGTTGACCCGGTCGGACAGTCCGGCCCACACCCCCAGGGGAAGGGCGAACAGCAACGCCACGCACACCGCCGAGAGGGTCAGGGCCAGCGTGTCCATGCTCTCCTGCCAGAGCCCTTGCATGCCCAGGAAGGTGAAACCGGTGACGGCCAGCAGCGCGACCCGCCAGTTGCCCACGGCCCAGGAGACGTAGCCGGCGATGCCCACGACGCCCAGCCAGCCGATCTGCGGAACCGGACGGCCCGCGGTGGGCTGCGATATCAGCTCCTGGACGAAGGTCACCAGGGTGTCGATGACCAGGCGGATCTCGTTGAAGAAGTAGAGGAAGAGCGGGTTGGAGTTGCGGTTCGCGCCGATGGAGTCGTTGACGTCGTTGAACCACCGGTGCAGGTCGGTCAGATCGGCCGCGGCGAGGGAGAGGGTCTGCCTGCCGCGCAGCACGGCGAAGAGGACGAGCCAGACGACCAGGATCGCGGCGATGACCGTCGAGCGGCCGACCGCGGGCGCGCGCCGGGCGGGAGCGGGGGGCTCCTCGTTCCCCGTTCTCTGTGGTCGCTGCGTCTGCTGTACGGCGACGGTCATCACGCGTCGCCTTCCTGCCCGGCGACCACGGCGAGGATCTCGTCGTCGCCGACGATGCCGAGCAGCTTGCCGTCCGCGACGACCTTGACCGGTTTGTCGGCCGCGAGCACCGCCCGGGTGGCCTCCTTCACGACGACGTCCGGGCCCAGTTCGGGGCCGTCCAGGGGGTCGTCCGGCTCCGCGGGGCGCATGATCCACCGCAGGGTCAGCACGTCGCCGCGGGGCACGTCCCTGACGAAGTCGCGTACGTAGTCGTCCGCGGGGGCGCCGACGAGTTCGTCGCCGGTGCCGCACTGGACCGTCTTGCCGTCGCGCATGATGAGGATGCGGTCGCCCAGGCGCAGCGCCTCGGACAGGTCGTGGGTGATGAACACCATCGTCTTGCCGACCTCGTGGTGCAGGCGGACGACCTCGTTCTGCATGTCGCGGCGGATCAGCGGGTCGAGCGCCGAGAACGGCTCGTCGAAGAGGAGGACGTCGGGGTCTCCGGCCAGGGCGCGGGCGAGGCCCACGCGCTGCTGCATGCCGCCGGAGAGCTGGTCGGGGTAGGAGCTCTCGTAGCCCGAGAGGCCGACGAGTTCGACGACCTCCAGTGCGCGCTTGGTGCGCTCGGCCCTGCTCATGCCGCGGATCTCCAGGCCGAACGCCACGTTGTCGACGACCCGGCGGTGCGGCAGCAGCCCGAAGTGCTGGAAGACCATGGAGAACTTGCTGCGGCGCAGCTCGCGCAGGCGGCTTGCGTCCGCGTCGCGGATGTCCTCGCCCTCGAACAGGATCTCTCCTGCGGTGGGTTCGACGAGCCGGGTCAGACAGCGCACCAGGGTGGACTTGCCGGAGCCGGACAGGCCCATCACGACGAACACCTCGCCGGGCGCGACGTCGAAGCTCACATCGCGCACGGCGGCCGTGCACCCGGTGCGGTCCATCAGTTCGCGCCGGGTGAGTCCGCGCAGTTCCTCGGAGCCGGGCACCTGGGCCGCCTTCGGCCCGAACACCTTCCACAGCTCGCGTACGGAGATGACGGGAGTGGGCGCCGCGTCCTGGGGGGTGTCGCGCCGCCGCGGCGCCTCGGTCGTTGCTGGGGTCATGTTCGACCTCTTTTCGGCGTTCAGCCGCGGAACCAGTGCTGCGGCCGGGGTTGGATGTTCTGCCAGATGTGTTTGGGCTCCCGGTACTCATCCAGGCCGGTGGGTCCGAGCTCCCGGCCCACGCCGGAGTGCCCGAACCCGCCCCACTCCGCCTGCGGCACATAGGGGTGGTAGTCGTTGATCCACACGGTGCCGTGGCGCAGCCGGCGGGCGACCCGCTGGGCCTTGCCGGCGTCCTGCGTCCAGACGGCGCCGGCGAGTCCGTACGCGGTGTCGTTGGCGATGCGGACCGCGTCGTCCTCGTCGGTGAAGCGCTCCACGGTGAGGACGGGTCCGAAGGACTCCTCGTGCACCACGCGCATGTCCTGACCGCACGCGTCGAGCACGGTCGGCGGGTAGTAGTGGCCGCCGGCCAGCGCCGGGTCGTCGGGGCGTGCGCCGCCGCAGCGCAGGACGGCGCCCTCGGCGAGTCCGGCCGCGACGTACGCCTCGACCTTCGCCAGGTGCTGGGCGGAGATCAGCGGGCCGGTGTCGGCGTGCGGGTCGAAGGGGCCGCCGAGGCGGATCCGCCGGGCGCGGCAGACCACCTCGTCGACGAACCGGTCGTGCAGCGCGTCCTCGACGATCAGCCGTGCACCGGCCGAGCAGACCTGGCCCGAATGCAGGAAGACGGCCGTGAGCGCGAAGTCCACGGCCGTCTCGAAGTCGGCGTCGGCGAAGACGACGTTGGGGTTCTTGCCGCCGAGTTCCAGTGCGACCTTCTTCACGGTCGCGGCGGCGGTGGCCATGATGCGTCTGCCGGTGTCCGGACCGCCGGTGAAGGAGACCATGTCGACGGCAGGGTCCTCCGCGAGCGGTGCTCCCACCTCGGGCCCGGCTCCCAGGACGAGATTGGCGGCGCCGGCCGGAAGTCCCGCCTCCGCCAGGGCCTTCATCAGCAGGATCGAGGTGGAGGGGGTGAGTTCGCTGGGTTTGAGGACGATCGTGTCGCCCGCGAGGATGGCCGGGGCGACCTTCCAACTCGCCTGCAGCAGCGGATAGTTCCAGGGCGTGATCAGTGCGCACACGCCGATCGGTTCGTACACGACGCGACTGACGGCGTCGTCACGGCCGGTGTCGATCACCCGGCCCGCGCCGGTGCCGCCCAGCCCCCCGTAGTAGCGGAAGCAGGAGACGACATCGGCGATGTCGTACTCGCTCTCCACCAGCCGCTTGCCGGTGTCCAGGGATTCGGCGCGGGCGAACGCCTTGGCGTCGCGTTCGAGGATGTCGGCGGTGCGCAGCAGGAGCGCTCCGCGCTCGCGCTCGGGGGTGCGCGGCCAGGGGCCCGCGTCGAAGGCCCGCCGGGCCGCGGCGACGGCCGCCTCGGCGTCGGTGCGGGTACCTTCGGAGACGGTCGCGGAGAGGGTGCCGTCGGCGGGGCAGTGGATGTCCCGGCGGCCTCCGGCCACGGGGTCCCGCCATTCGCCGTCCACGTACAGGTCTGCCACGTCGGGGCCCTTCGAGCGAATCGCGTTGCGCATCACGCACCGCATTGCTTGTGGTGGAACACTCTGGAGAAGGCGGGATCGCACGTCAAGGGGTTGACCGATGACGGTTTCGCCAAGGAGGCAACCCCCGGAACCCGACGCCGACCGGCCCGGGACGCCAGGTTTCCGGGCCGGTCGCGGTGTGAGAACGGCGGGTTACGCGGGTGCTTCGCGGTGCCGGTAGTACGCGGCGCCCGACGGGGGCAGCGGCTCCTTGCCGAGGATGAGATCGGCCGCCTTCTCCGCGATCATCATCACCGGCGCGTAGATGTTGCCGTTGGTGATGTAGGGCATCACGGACGCGTCGACGACCCGCAGGCCCTCCAGACCGTGCACGCGCAGGTCGGCCGGGTCCACGACGGCCATCTCGTCGGTGCCCATCTTGCAGGTGCAGGACGGATGCAGCGCGGTCTCACCGTCCTCGGCGACCCAGGCCAGGATCTCCTCGTCACTCTCCACGGACGGCCCGGGCGAGATCTCCCCCGCGTTGTACGGGGCCATGGCGGGTTGATTGAGGAGCCTGCGCGCGACCCTGACGGCCTCGACCCACTCGCGGCGGTCCTGCTCGGTGGAGAGGTAGTTGAACCGCAGCGCCGGGTGCTCGGCCGGATCCTTGCTCTTGATCTTCACCGAGCCGACGGCGTCGGAGTACATGGGTCCGACGTGGACCTGGTAGCCGTGTCCGCCGGCGGGCACGGAGCCGTCGTAGCGGACCGCGACGGGCAGGAAGTGGAACATCAGGTTGGGGTAGGCCACGTCGTCGTTGCCGCGGACGAAGCCTCCCGCCTCGAAGTGGTTGGTCGCGGCCGGGCCCGTGCGGAAGAGCCACTGCAGCCCTATGAAGGGGGCACGCCACTTGGCGAGGTACGGCTGCATGGAGACGGGCTGCTTGCAGGCGTACTGGATGTACACCTCCAGGTGGTCCTGGAGGTTCTCGCCGACGCCCGGCAGATCGTGTACGACGTCCACGCCGAGCGCTGCGAGCTCCTCGGCGTTGCCGACGCCCGAGAGCTGGAGGAGCTGCGGGGAGTTGATCGCGCCTCCGCAGAGGAGGACCTCACCGGCCCGCACCTGCTGCGGCCTGCCGCGACCGCGCCGGTACTCGACACCGACGGCCCGCTTGCCCTCGAAGAGGACGCGGGTGACCAGGGCACGTGTGGTGACGGTGAGGTTGGGCCGCTTCCGCACGGGCTTGAGGTACGCCTGCGCGGCCGAGAGCCGGCGCCCGCGGTGGACATTGCGGTCGAACCTGGCGAAGCCTTCCTGCCGGTAGCCGTTCACGTCGCTGGTGGGAGCGTGCCCCGCTTCCTCGGTGGCCTTGAGGAAGGCTTCGAAGAGCGGGTTGGTCCCGGGGCCCCGTTCGAGGACGAGGGGGCCGTCGTGGCCGCGGAACTCGTCGCCCGGCTCGGCGGCCAGGCAGTTCTCCATCCGCCGGAAGTACGGCAGGCAGTGCGCGTAGTCCCAGCTCTCCATGCCGGGGTCGGCCGCCCAGCGCTCGTAGTCCATGGGGTTGCCGCGCTGGAAGATCATGCCGTTGATGCTGCTGGAACCGCCCAGGACCTTGCCGCGCGCGTGGTAGACGCGCCGGCCGCCCATGTGGGGCTCGGGCTCGGACTCGTACTTCCAGTCGTAGAAGCGGCTGCCGATCGGGTAGGTCAGTGCCGCGGGCATGTGGATGAAGACGTCCCACGGGTAGTCGGGTCTGCCTGCCTCCAGGACCAGCACCCGGTTGCCGGGATCCGCGGAGAGCCGGTTGGCCAGTGCACAGCCGGCCGATCCACCACCGACGATGACGAAGTCGTACTGCAAGTCAGCCATGAGGCCTCGTCTCGCTCGCGCCGTAGAGAATGCGCGGCATGCTAGTACCGGTATCTCTATACGCACCAGGTTGCGGACAACGCAACTTCAGTTTTTCCGCTCCAGGCCCGTGACCTGCACCGCTGTCGGCTAAGTTAATCACCCGTATAGTTGCGTTGTGAGCAACTACCATCCAGATACCGAAACGACAAGTGCGCCGACCGGTGGGGTGCAGTCGGTCGACCGGGCCATCACCGTGCTGGAGATTCTGGCCAGGCGGGGCGAGGCCGGTGTCAGCGAGGTGGCCGCCGAGATCGACGTGCACAAGTCCACGGCGTTCCGGTTGCTGGGCGCCCTGGAGGTGCGCGGACTGGTGGAGCAGGCGGGCGAGCGCGGCAAGTACCGCCTCGGTTTCGGCATCGTCCGTCTCGCCGGTGCGGTCACCGGGCGCATCGACATCACTCAGCAGAGCAGACCGGTGTGCGAGCGCCTCGCCGAGGAGATCGGCGAGACGGTGAACCTCGCCGTGATGCAGGAGAAGTACGCGATCAACCTCTTCCAGGTGCGCGGTCCGGGCGCCGTCACGGCGTTCAACTGGGTCGGCCAGCTGACGCCGCTGCACGCGACGTCCAGTGGCAAGATCCTGCTGGCCCACATGCCGGCGAAGGAGCGTGCCGCACTGCTGTCGGACGCGGGCCTGAAGAAGATGACGCCGCGCACCCTGACCGCGAAGACGAAGCTGGAGAAGAACCTCGCCGAGGCGCTGGAGCGCGGCTACTCCTGGACGCTGGAGGAGTTCGAGGCGGGGCTGCACGCCATGGCCGCCCCGGTCCGCAACCGGGACGGAGAGGTCGTCGCGGCGCTCAGCGCCTCGGGGCCGGCGTACCGGCTCACCGAGGAACGCATTCACGATCTCGCTCCGGTGCTGGTCAAGGGCGCGGACGAGATCAGCCACCGGATGGGCTACCTGGGCTGACGCCACTGCGTCGCGTGAGCCGACCGCCGCACGCGCCGGGAGGCGCCGGGCCGCCGGAGGCCGGCGCCGGCGCTGGTGCTGGTGCGGCGACCCCGCGTCCAGACGCTCCTGGACGAAGGTGTGGAACTCACCGCCGGGTCGAGCCGGACCGGGCCTCGCCGGAGCAAGGAGCAACGCCGTTTTCAGGACGGGTTGGCCGCGAGTTGCTTGCGCCAGCGCATGAACAGCCGGGGCTGGTTCATGCCGAGGACGGCGACCGGATGCCCGGCACGCCGGTAGACGGCCAGGACGTCACGGTCGTTCGCGGCGCCTTCCTCGATCGTGACGCTGTCGGCACGGGAGGCGTTGCCGGCGAACTGGATCCTGACGCCGTACTGGTCGGACCAGAAGTACGGCGGCCTCGGGACGCCCGGTTCCGACTCGCCCCAGGAGAGCAGGGCGGCGATCGCCGCGTCGGGGCGCTCCCGGGCGCCGGTCCAGTGCTCGACGCGGCGGTGGGTGCCCGCGCGCGGGTCGTACCAGGAGGCGCAGTCGCCGACCGCGACCACCCCGGCCACGCTGGTGCGGCCGTCCGCGCCGCACCTCACGCCGTCGCCGAGTTCGACCCCGGAGCCCGTCAGCCAGTCGACGCAGGGGCGGGCCCCGACACCCACGACGACGATGTCGGCGGGAATGCTGCGGCCGTCCTCCATCAGGACGGCGTCGACGCGGGTCTCGCCGCTCAGCCCCTTGACGCCCACGCCGCACAGCAGGCGCACACCGTGGTCGGCGTGGAGGGCGGAGACGATGCTTCCCATGGCCGCGCCGAGCGGTCCGGCCAGCGGGGTGGGCGCCGCCTCGACGATGGTGACGTCGAGGCCGAGGGCGGAGGCGGTGGAGGCCACCTCGGCGCCGATGAAGCCGCCGCCGATCACGACCAGGCGTCCGCCCAGGGCCAGTTCGTCCCGCAGGGCGCGGGCGTCGTCCAAGGTGCGCAGGGTGTGCACACCGGCCAGGCCGGCCATGCCGGGCAGGGTGCGGGCGGTGGCGCCGGTGGCGATGACGATGCCGTCGGCTCTCACGTCCCGGCCGTCGGTGAGCCGTACGGCGCGGGGTGTGGTGGCGAGTCCGGCGGCGCGGGCGCCGAGCAGCCATTCCGCTTGCAGGTCCTCGTCGTCCGGCTCCAGGGCGAGCTCGGCTTCGCCGATGCCGCCGGCGAGGAACTCCTTGGACAGCGGCGGTCTGTCGTACGGGCGGTGGAGTTCGTCGCCTATGACGACCAGCCGTCCGTCGTACCCCTGCTTGCGCAAGGAGCGCGCCGCTGACAGACCGGCCAGCGACGCGCCCACCACGGCGACTGTCCTCACGCGACGCCCCCGGCGAGCCGGGCGGCGATGCAGGGAGGCAGGTTGGGAGCTGCCATGGACAGCCGGACGTAGATCATGCCGTCCTCGACGAAGACCTCGTGCGTGCGCACCGGGAGCTTGGCCGGCGGGGCGTCGACGGCTCCGGTCCTGAGGTTGAACTTCGAGGCGTGCAGCGGGCATTCGACCTCGCAGCCCTCCAGCCAGCCGTCGGCGAGCGAGGCGTCCTGGTGGGTGCATGTGTCGTCGATGGCGAAGAGTTCACCGTCGTCGGTGTGGAACACCGAGACCGGCGGGTCGATGTCGAGCCTGTGGGCATCGCCTCGGGGCAGATCCACGAGACGGCACGCGGGAATCATCATGACACCTCGGTGCGTATAGCGAAACGGATTGCGGTGAACGCAACGCCAGTTTGGGGGCGCCCGCAAACCCTTGTCAAGGAGTTCACAGGCCGCTCGACGCCCGGATTTCGCGTTGCGCGATACAGAACGCTTTTCATGATGAGAAACGCAGGTCAGAGCCGGGCAGCCCCTCGGGGACGGCTGACAGTGGCCCGTGCCCCCGGGTTCGGTGGTGCGGCCGGGACCGCCCGTGCCCATGGGTTCAGCCCGGCCCATGGAGGACGGAGGAGGTTCGGCCGCCCCGGCCGCCGCGGAGGTTGTCGTGTCACCAGCCGCGGACGGCCCACGTCTTCAGGTACGGGGCTTCCGCCTCGATGGTGGTGGTGTCGCCGTGTCCGGTGTGCACGACTGTCTCGCGGCGTTCGATGCGGGGTGCGCCGGCCATCACAGCACCACCACCGAGCGCAGTACATCGCCGCCGTGCATCTTCTCGAAGGCCTCCTCCACGTCGCCGAGTCCGATGGTCTCGGTGACGAACGCGTCCAGGTCGAACCGGCCGCCCAGGTACAGGTCGATCAGGGCCGGGAAGTCGCGCGAGGGCAGGCAGTCGCCGTACCAGCTGGATTTCAGTGCGCCGCCACGACCGAAGACGTCGAGCAGCGGCAGTTCCACCTTCATCTCCGGGGTGGGCACACCGACCAGTACGACCGTGCCGGCGAGGTCACGGGCGTAGAAGGCCTGCCGGTAGGTCTCCGGACGGCCGACCGCCTCGACGACGACGTCGGCTCCGAATCCACCGGTGAGTTCGCGCACGGCCTCCACCACGTCGCCCTTGGCACCGTCGACGGTGTGCGTGGCCCCCAGGGTCATGGCGCGGTCCAGTTTGCGCCGGTCGATGTCGACGGCGATGACCTTGGACGCGCCGGCCAGCCGGGCGCCGGCGACGGCGGCCATGCCGACACCGCCGCAGCCGATGACGGCGACGGAGTCCCCGCGCCCGACGGCGCCGGTGTTGACGGCGGCACCGAAACCCGCCATGACACCGCAGCCGAGCAGCCCGGCTGCCGCCGCCGGGGCTGCCGGATCGACCTTCGTGCACTGTCCCGCGGCGACCAGCGTCTTCTCGGCGAAGGCGCCGATGCCGAGGGCGGGCGAGAGCGGGGTGCCGTCGAGCAGCGTCATCGGCTGCGTGGCGTTGTGGGTGGCGAAGCAGTACCAGGGCTTGCCCTTGCCGCAGGCCCGGCACTGGCCGCACACCGCCCGCCAGTTGAGGATGACGAAGTCCCCGGGCGCGACGCCGGTGACCCCCTCCCCCACCGCCTCGACGCGGCCGGCCGCCTCGTGCCCCAGAAGGAAGGGGAACTCGTCGTTGATCCCGCCTTCGCGGTAGTGGAGGTCGGTGTGGCAGACGCCGCACGCCTCGACCTTGACCAGCGCCTCGCCCGGGCCGGGGTCGGGGACGACGATCGTCTCGACGGAAACCGGGGCGCCCTTCTTCAGGGCGACGACGGCACGTACCTCGTGAGCCATGAGCTGCTCCTCAGACGGGAAACTCGACGAGCCGCGTGCGTTGCTCCGTGAGTTGCCTCATCAGATACACGCTCCGCGATACGCAACCGAGCATCGGGGAGGACGAGGCCGGGGGTCAAGGGGGCGGCCGCGACCGCACCGACTCGGACGGGCTCGCCAGGCGATGTCCGACCGAGAGCATCGCCGTTCGGGCCCAGCGGGTGAGCCGTCCGGCGTGGTGGACGCGATCACGGAGAGCGGTCTGCGGGCCCGCCTGGCGCCCGGCCCGGGCCTCTGCTGCGTCCGTCTGGAGCCGGAGGACGCGCTCTCCGCCGGCTGACGCCCTGCCCGAGCATGGCGCCGCCGATGGCCGTGTCCCCGCGCGGTACCCGGGCGGGGACACTCTTCCCGTCGGAGGGGCTGGGTCAGTTGGCGTTCACCAGGTCGTGCGCGGGCACGGTGACCGTCCGCTTGCCCGGCTGGCCGCCGAGCACGATCTTGCGCAGGGCGCTGTTGTTGTCGAGGTTGGTTTCCTTCAGCCGCTTCGCGGGGTTCGCCAGCACCTGGATGTAGTAGGTGCCGTTGGGCACGTCGGTGATGTCGAACGACTGGCCCGGCAGATCCTGGGTGTACGTGTCACCGGATCCGACGTCCAGCACCTCGCGGACGGAGATCGAGTTCTCCTCACCGCAGGCGGTGGCCAGGTCCGTGTTGTACGGGTGCCAGTTGGCGTTCTTCACCGTGTAGTCGATCGCGTCGGTGTTGGCCAGGCAGAACGCTTCCTTGCCGCTGCGCACGGCCTCCTTCTTGTCGGCCTTCAGCAGCCGGTAGCTGGCGAAGTCGGTGAAGTGCCAGTGCACGTGTCCCGGGCGCGGATCCCACTCCATGGTGCCGGTCGGGGTGTAGCCGACCTGCTTGCCCTTGGCGTCGTAGAAGTACTGGAAGGCGTCCATCTTGGCCTTGCCGGGCTTGCGGAACCCGTCCACGACGAGCTGCGCGGGGCCGGCGTTCCAGACGTTCGCGCTGAACGCCAGGTAGTCCTTGCCGGGGATGTCCTTGTCGCCGTCGCTGATGGTGATGCCGTAGGCCGGCAGCGAGCGCAGGTCCGGCTTGGGGACGTCCGGGACGGAGGGCGTGCCGGTGGGCCGCTTCGACAGCGGTTCGAGAGCGGGCGCCTGACGCGAGCCGTCGGTCTGGCCGCCGCCGTCCCGGGCCTGCGGAGACTGCGCGGACTGCTGCTTCTTCTTCAGCGCCCAGGGCAGGGCCGGCGGCGCGGCCTTCAGCGGGCCGTGGCCCACGTTGTAGGAGGGACCGGCACCGCTCGTCACCGGCGCGGCGGCCTCGGCCGGGGTCGGGGCATGCCCGGGCCCGTGGCCGGCGTGCGCGTTCGGCGCCTGGTGACCGGCGCCGTGCTCGGCGTGCCCGGAGTGCTCGGCGTGCGCGCCGGTCTTCGCTGAACGCGGTGCTGCTCCGGTGGAGCCCTCTTCGCCCTCGCCGCTTCGTTCCACCACGGTCACCTTGACCGTGGCCGCCTTGTCGGCGATGCCGAACAGGTCGCGGTACTTCTTGGCGACACCGACCTTGGCCGTGTACGTGCCGGCCGGCAGCTGGATCGGCTCGGTGTAGGAGCCCGCGTAGGTGTTGGCCGCCCAGCCCTTCTCGACGCCCCACACCGAACCGAGGGTGAAGGGGTTGGTGGGGCAGCTCTCCGGATACTTGGAGGTGGCGGGCGCGTCGGGCCGCACCCGGCCGCTGGCGTTGTTGGGGCAGAAGCTCTCGCTGCGGGAGAGGACCTTCTTGCCTGCCTTGTCGGTGAGGGTGATCTCCGAGAAGCCGGGCAGCCCGGAGAAGTCCTTAACGGTGCCGGTGGGCAGCTTCTTCGCCTTGGGCTTGCCGCCCTCGTACACGGTCTGAGTGACCGTCACCGGGTCCTTGTAGGACTTCCGGTTCACCTTGAGCTCCAGCGGCGTCCCCTCGGCGATGAGGTAGGTGCCGAGGTCCAGGTACACACCCGGCTCCTCCTTCCAGGAGGTGAGCGTCACCGACGAGGTCGCCGCGACGATGCTCAGCTCGGGGCCCTTCGCGGCCTTCGCAGGCTCCTGTGCTGCGGCCACGATGCCGGCCGTGACGGCCGTCACGGCGACGGCCGTGGTGCCGGCGAGCAGCGTACGCCGCAGCCGAGCGGTGCGTCTTCTGGTCATGGTTCCCTCGTCCTCCGGTGCTGTGAGAAGGAAGCAGGCGGCTCCGCGCGTCCGCGAGACACGGGCCGGGCCGTCATCTGAAAGGCGTTCATCTCGCCCGTGCTGTGAGAGGAACGGACCGGTGGCGCGGTTGTCCGGCGGGCGGAAAGAGAGAGGACTGTTGGCCGAATGCCGTCGTGATGACGGAATCCGGCCGTATCCGGTTCACGGCAAGAGGAGCGCGAAGGAATCAGCGTGCGGGTCGACGGACTTGGGTGTTGTGCTCAAGGCCGGGCGCCGGGCTCCAGTTGCGCAGGGGCACACCTACGCGTCCCAGACCTGCGGCTCCTTCCCGAACGTCGAGCCGCACGTGTGCACTGGGGACTCTCGGCTGGAGGTCATGCTCTGAGCACACGTCGCGCTCACCACTCGTCCTCCCCGTCGTACTCGGGATACGGCAACGGGTCCGTGACCCAGCCCGCCGTCAGCACGAGCCGTGTGTGGCGATGCAGGGCGAGGAAGCCGAAGGGGCGGTCGAAGGCGGCGCTGATCAGGGTGGTGACGTAGCGGAGGTCGGGCAGGCCTCCGCCGACTGCGCCGATCGCCGTCACCGCGGCGGCCTCGAAGCCCAGCGCACCGAACGTCGCCATGGTGCTCTGCTCGGCCGATCCGACGGCGAGCGGGACGTCGCTGATGCCGGGGAAGTGACCGCGTGAGGTGTCCCGTGCCTCTGTGAGCCCGAACAGCCGGTGCAACCGGAGCAGATCGTGGCTCGCGTTCAGGTGATACGCCGCGGTCGTCACCTTCAGCGACGGCGGCGTGGGCCGCGTGCAACGTACTCTCTCCACGCGCAGACCGGGACCCACATGCCCGTAGGGCAACTGCGGCCCGCGCACGACCGCGCTCCTGCCTGCGAGGATGTCGATCCCTGCTCCGAGTACTTGTCCCGGTGTCATGCCCTCTTCGCCGAGCAGCAGGTGCACGTCCAGGGCGTTGTTCCCCAGCACCTTCAGCTCGGTGACGCATCCGCCGGGCGTGTCCGCCACCCCGACCCGGTCCAGCACCGCACTGGAACGCCACAGGCCCAACCGCGGCTTGGTGGCCCAGGGTTCGTACGCCGTTTCCAGTTCGACCTCGTGGAAGGGGCTCAGCCACTGCGTGCGCATGGTCAGCGCGCTGGCCAGGACCATCCGCGTGTCCTCGGTCAGCGTGACCGGCATACGGTCGATCAGCCCGCCGGTGCGCTTCACTGCCCAGGCGTCCAGGGCCTGGTGGTCGGCCGTAGGGTCGCCGGTGAGTATCCCGTGGGCGTCGGTCGGCAGGCCTGCCTCCCACTCCTCCTTCAGTTGCAGCGTGCGCTTCGTCCACAGCCCCAGAGCTGTGTCGAGACCTCGCATGGCGTCCATCGTCGCGAGCAACTCGCGTGCGCCGGCCGCCGCTTGCCGGGCGGGGATCCCGAGAGTCTCCGCCAGCTCGGCCCGTGCCACGCCCCCGGCTCCGTCGGCAAGGTGGGCCAGCAGCGGCCACACCCCCGCCGCCGAGAAGACCGTGCCGCCCTCCGAGACACCCGCCCACCGCGCCGTCAGCCCGTTCACCGCGTGGACCGCCGTCGTCACCGCTCCCATTCCACCCCCGCTGTCAGCGCGCATGCTACGTGCCCAGTCGTAGAGCAGTGTGCATGGCGCCACCATCCGCCGGGACTCTCCATGTCGTCCCGGGTCGGCACCTGGCCGGTGTCATGGAGGTCACCGTGCTCTGCTGCGGGCCGGGAGGGTGAACCAGGTGGTCTTGCCCTGGTCGGTGGGGCGTACGCCCCAGCTGTGGGCGAGGGCGTCGACGAGGAAGAGGCCGCGGCCGGATTCGTCATCGGGAGCGGCCAGGCGGGGCTGGGGCAGGTGGGGGCTGTGGTCGCTGATCTCGACGGTGAGTTCGGTGGCGGTGCGGCGCAGGTGGAGCCCGAGGGGGCCCTGGGCGTGCTGCACGGCGTTGGTGAGGACTTCGGAGACCAGGAGGCGGGCGTCGTCGGCGAGGTGGGCGCAGTTCCAGGTGATGAGGGTCTTGGTGAGGAAGCTGCGTCCGTCGCCGACCGAGGAGGCGTGGGCGGGCAGGTCGGTGGTGGCGGTGGCCAGCGGGGCGGCGGGGACCTGGGCGAGGAGCAGGGTGACGTCGTCGTCGTGGTTGTCGGTACCGGGCAGCAGTGCGGCCAGGACGCGGTCGGCGACGGTCTCCAGGGCGTCGGTGGTGGCGAAGGCTGCTCCGAGGGCGTTGGTGAGGTCGGCGAGGCGGTGTTCGATGTCGCTGCCGGGGGTTTCGATCAGGCCGTCGGTGTAGACGACGAGTGTGGCTCCGGGGGGTACGGCGGTGCGGGTCTGCTGGTGGAGAATGCCGCCGACGCCGAGCGGCGCGCTGGTGGGCGCTTCGAGTACCCGCACTTCACCGGAGTCGGCGACGAGGGCGGGCAAGTGGCCGGCCGAGCAGACGGTGATCTCGCCGGTGTCGGGGGCGAGGATCAGGTAGCAGCAGGTGACCAGCTGGTCGGGCAGGTCGAGGTCGGCGACGACGGCATCGAGGGCCTGCATCAGCCGGCGGGGTTCCATGCCGGTCTTGGCCAGGGCGTGTGCGGCGGCCCGCAGCTGGCCCATGACGGCGGCCGCGTCCAGGCCGCGTCCCATCACGTCGCCTATGAGGATGCCGACCCGGCCCGCCCCCAGGGGGATGAGATCGAACCAGTCGCCGCCCACCCCGGCCCCCTGGGTGGCGGGCAGGTAGCGGTGGGCGGCGGCGAGGCCGGGGATGGCCGGTGGGGTGCCCATGAGACTGCGCTGCAGGGTGAGGGCGATGTGCCGCTGCTGCTCGTACAGGGCGTGGAGTTCGGCCTCGGCCCGCTTGCGGTCGCTGATGTCGCGCACGATGGCGCACGCCCCCTGGACCATGCCGTCGGCGGCGCGGGTGGGCCACAGGGTGACGTCGACGTCGAGCAGCTGCCCTCCACGGGTGACGCGGAGCGTCTCGAAGTGCTCGATCTTCTCGCCGCGGGCCAGCCGCTCCAGCAGCGCGGTGATCTCGTGGGTGCGGTCGGGCAGGGCCAGCAACGCCACGTGGCGGCCGATCGCCTCCTCGGCGCTGTAGCCGTACAGGCGCTGAGCGGCGGCGTTCCAGTAGGTGATGTGCCCGTCGAGGGTCTTGGCGAGGATCGCGTCCTGGGAGGACTCCACGAGCGCGGCGAGCTGGTTGATGTGCTGTTCGGCGGCTTTGCGGTCGCTGACGTCCCGGACGGCCGCGGAGACGAGGAGGCCGTCGGCGGTCTCCAGCGGGCTGAGGCTGATCTCCACGGGGAACTCGGTACCGTCCTTGCGCAACCCGTGCAGCTCCAGGCCGGCCCCCATCGGCCGCACCTGCCGGCTCGCGGCGTACGCCTCCCGGTGCCCCGAGTGCTGAGGACGGAACCGCCCGGGAATCAGCAACTCCACCGACTGGCCCAGCAGTTCCGCACGCCCGTACCCGAACAGGGACTCGGTCTGCGCGTTGACCAACCGGATCAGACCCGCATCGTCCACGATCACCATCGCGTCCGGCGCCGCCTCCAACAGCCCCCGAAACCGCTGTTCGGCGGCTTTGCGGTCGCTGACGTCCCGCACGGCCGCGGAGACGAGGAGGCCGTCGGCGGTCTCCAGCGGGCTGAGGCTGATCTCCACGGGGAACTCGGTACCGTCCTTGCGCAACCCGTGCAGCTCCAGGCCGGCCCCCATCGGCCGCACCTGCCGGCTCGCGGCGTACGCCTCCCGGTGCCCCGAGTGCTGAGGACGGAACCGCCCGGGAATCAGCAACTCCACCGACTGGCCCAGCAGTTCCGCACGCCCGTACCCGAACAGGGACTCGGTCTGCGCGTTGACCAACCGGATCAGACCCGCATCGTCCACGATCACCATCGCGTCCGGCGCCGCCTCCAACAGCCCCCGAAACCGCTCCTCGTCCGCCATCGGCCCGTCCCCCGCGGATGCGGTACCGCAGCGACAGGACGGCGGCCCCGGTACTCCGGCCCCGCACGCCGGCACTGTGTTGTCTTCGTCGTCCATGGCGGCCCCACCCGGCTGGCATATCTACAGGAATCGGGCCATCACAGCGCAGCGGCGTCGAGCGCACCCGCGTATGCCCACTACTGGCCCCTCAGTGGCCGAACCTGTCCGCTTGGCTCCGACAACCCATTGGTTTCCGGAAACTCTCCGGTCAAGGCCGGAAAGGCCGCCGAGGGTCTTCGCGGACTCCTCGAACAGGACAGGCACGGCAGGAGGAGGCGGGGGACGGTGCGCATCCGCCAGGTCCGTAACAGGCCACGTATACAAGGAATGCGCAACTTCGACATGCCCCTCTGAGGTGGCTAACGTCAACAGCGCTACGGCGGTCGCCGCGGCCCTGCCAGGAGCCCCCACCAGGGAGACGCATGCCCCATTTTGCTCTGTACACATTCGGCGTCCTGAAGTCACCCCTCGCCGATCCGGCTCCTCTCACGCTCGAGTTCTACGGCGTCGGAGAGGCCGTCTACCGGAAGGTCAGCCGGCACCCCGGATACCTCGCCCATGCTGAAGCGGCAGACGGTGAACGGGGCGTGCTCTTCGAGGCGGACTGGGGTGCATGGGGACAGTTCGCCGTACCAGCCTGGTACGTGAAAGGGCGTACGGCGGAAACCACCGCCCTGGCCGCGACGCTCTCACTCTGGACCGACCCGAGCGCCGCCTTCGACGCCGTCTACACCGGAGTGCACCGTGAGGCACTCAGGAGGCGACGTGACTGGTTCGAAAGGACAGGACACCCGAATTACGTCTCCTGGTGGGTCTCCGAGGGTGCGCTCCCCACGTGGCAGCAAGGGGTGGCCAGACTGGAGCACCTCCGCGAACACGGCTCCACTCCGCACGCCTTCACCTTCCATCACTCCTTCGCCCCGGACGGAACTGCGACCACGGTCAAGGGCATCGGGCCCGGGAGCGACCCCGTCGGCTGACCGACAGTGCCGTCAGGAGGCCCCGCACAGGGCGAGGTGGTCCGCGCGACCGTGCTGACCGAGATACCCCTCACCGACGGTGGTGCGAGCGCCCGGCACCAGGGTGGAGCATCGGCTCGTCGCACCGTCCTCGTAGACGACCGCGACGCTCAACGTGTCGACGCAGTTGTTGGCGGCGTCGGTGTACCGCCAGCTTTCGTACATCACGACGCAGGAAGGGGCCGGCTCGTGCGGCAAGGGCGTTGCGGAGGCCGAGGCGGGCGACACCAGCGCGAGACTCACGATGACGACGGGCCCCAAAGCCATACCCGACCTCTTCATCCCTCTCAGCATGCTTCTGCTCCTCTGTTGCGGGCAATTGCGTTCAAGTAGTTGCAAGTTCTCTTCACCTAGAGCACCGAGCGAGTTCAAGAAGCGAAGGTTTCAGCGCTTCAGCGAGCAGAGCAAGGTACGGCAGCGGCTTTCGGACGTGCTCGCGCTTGCGGGCCCCCGGCACCGAACACCGGGGGAACCCCCGCCCGCCACGTACAGCACGCGAGTGAGCCTTCAACCATGGCAATGCGGCACGCCTTCCGTCTGTGGGTGGACCAGGCAGCCGCCGGTCGAGGCCCAGCCGTGCACCAGGTGACAGCTGCAAGGTTCGCCGCGCGGCTCCTGCTCGCTTTTGGCCGGAACCGGCCGGGGCTATCCGGCGCTCGGCGGATCCTCGGTGAGTGTGACAACGGCCGCCAGGTCTGTGCCCGCCCGTAGCAGTGCCACCGTCCGTTCGGCGATCTGGTCGAGGCGTCGCTGCAGGATGCGTCGGGCCTCGCACAGGCCGTGGGGGCGCCCCAGGGAGGCCATGATGTCGCGCACTTGGGGGATGCCGTAACCGGTGCTGCGGAGGGCGGCGATGATGCGGGCCGCCCCGATCGCCGAGGGGTCGTATCGGCGTGCCCGCAGTGACGTCACCCGCTCGGGGGTGACAAGCCCTTCCTGTTCCCAGAACCGCAGAGTTGAGGGACGTACACCGAGCGCCGCGGCCAGCTGTGTGATCGTCATCGCGTCGCTCTCCTGCTGCTCCGGTTCGGGTGGGTGCGCCTCGGCCTGGATCGCCCGCAGGGCTTGCTGAGCGCGCAGTGCCTCCTCCCGTTCGCGCGTGAGGCGTACATGCACCGCGCTGATCGTCGAGGCCGCCTCGGTGAGCGTCTCGCTCCGCAGCTTCGTGAGCATCCGACGGGCCGCGACGGGCCCCACGGCCCCGGCGAGTCCGCGATAGGCGCGCAGTGCGTGGACGTGCGCCGGCGTGTAGGAGCGGTAGCCGTTGGCCGATCGAGCCGCCGGCGGAACGACTCCCAGGCGCTCCAGGTCCCGCACCTGCTGGACCGAGTACCCCGACTCCCTGGCGACATCGACAGTTCTCAGCACCACACCGGCCAACCCCACACCAGCACTTGAAGGTCACGCTTGAACCATGAGTATGGAACACATCATCGCCACCGTGCGAGGCTTCGACGGCGCACTCGTGCTCGTCCCGGAACCTGGAAGCGACGCCCCCGAACTCGCCTGGGGGGACGCGTTCTTCTACTACTCCCCCGACGGCCGGGTGCCCGCCAACGCCCAGCCCTACGGCACGATCGTCACCAAGAACTACCCGGGCGACAGCGCCTTGGACCTCGACCCTCCGGGCCGCTGGCGGGTGAACATCCACGTCGGCCGTGGGATGTTCCAGGAGCTCACGGGAGAGGAACCGCGCGCCCTCGGCCGCACTCACGACCTCGCGGCCACCGATCATGTGATGCCGCATCCGGTGTACGGCCCACTCGGCTGGGTCTGTGTCGTCAATCCCGGTGCACGGACCATGGGCACGGTGGTGCAGCTGCTGCGCAGCGCACACGAGGCCGCCCGTGCGCGCTGCACACGACGGCGCTCACCGCAGTAGGCCACGTCAACCCCCCGCCGTGACCTCCCGCGCAGTGTGCCGAACCGCTCTGATCGTGGGCTCGGAGCGCCTCGTCCGTGACCAGGCGAGAGCGGAGGTGGAGGGCGTCAGGTCGGTCACGTCGACGTAGCTGATACCCGGGCGCGGGAAGTAGTCGCGGGCGGCCGCCGGCAGGAAGCACATTGCTTCTCCGGTGGCCACCGTGTGCAGCAGCGATTCCATGTCGGTGACCACCGGTCCATATCTGACCCGGCTGCCGTCGGGGCGGGGATCAACGGCCCAGAAGTCCCACCACAGCCGCGGGACCTGCTCAGGCATGTCGACCACCGGGACACCGGAAAGCCGGTCCAGGGTGAGCCGGGGCGAGACCGCCAAGGGGTGGTCGGCTGCGAGGCAGGCCACGCGTGGTTCCGTGGCCAGGTGGTGCAGCTCGATGTCGTCCGTCACCGGAGGACGGACGAATGCCACATCGACCTGTTGGTGTGTCAGCGCGGCCAGGTGATCGCGGAAACCGAGATTCAGCAGGTGCAGCGCCACGGAGGGGTGGCGCTTCTTGAACAGGCCGAGCACGGCGCGCGTGTGTGCCATCGCGGCTTCGGCTCCCACGGTCCCCACGATGAGCCGCCCGGAGATCTGTCTCAGCTGTGCGTCGGCGACGCGCTTGAGCCGATCGACCGCGGCGACCGCCGCACGGGCTTCGGGGAGCAGGGCTCGCCCTTCCTCGGTCAGGGTGATGGCCCGGCCCGTGCGCTCCACCACCCGTACGCCCAAGCGCTTTTCCAGCTCTCTGATCTGCTGGCTCAATGCCGGCTGCGTGATGAACAAGCGCGCGGCGGCATGCCCGAAATGGAGCTCCTCGCTCAGGACGAGATAGAGCCGAAGCTGATGAATACTCGGTTCCCTCGATATGGACGCTGCCATTCCCACGAGCCCCTTCTTCGGTGTGACTTGCGGCCATAACCAACGGCTTATCGATCAGCAGACATCGCGCGCCCTGGCTTCGGTGACGCACCGGCCCCGACCGTGTGATAGTCAATGGGCCGTCACTTGATCAGCCCGACGGTCGCACACGGGGAACAGCGCTCCGTCATCGGTCGAGAGACGTTTGCGGAAGCACGACTGGTTCCCGTGTGAAGCGAGTGTCCCCAGTAACCGGGGATGGTGGCACAAGGCACAAGGGGGAACCTCACGCATGCGCGCGCATTTTCGCCGAACGGTGCTGGGCCGGATCCTTGCCGTTCTCCTGTCCGTAGCGGCTGTATGGACCACGGCGTGCGCGCCGAGCGGCTCTTCGGCAGATCAGCGGAGGCAGGTGCCGCGAGAGCTCACGAGGGCGGAACGAAAGATTCTGGCCCAGGCGGAGAAGATTCTCACGCGGGAATGTATGCGGAAAGAGGGTTTCTCTTTCTGGGTCACCCCGGAACTCCCCGATCCCCTGGAGCGCTTGTTCCCGTACGTCATCGACGACAAGCAGTGGGCCGCCGCGAACGGCTACGGCCGCGGTGTCCGAGAACGCCGGGAGGTCATGGCCCGCGACGACCCCAACCGTCGTTACTTCGAACGGCTCGGCACCGACCGTAAAGCGGCCGCTGTCACGGCACTCGACGGGCCGACCGCGGAAGGACTGGAAGCCGATGTCCCTGGAATGGGCAAGATCCGGCACAGCGACCTGGGGTGCGCGTCCGACGCCCAGCGCGCGCTCTACACCGATCTGAGCGGCTGGTACCGGGCCAAGAAGGTCACCGACGCCCTGGACCGGTCGGTGACGGTGGCGGTCGCCCGTGACCCCGGGCTCGTCGCCGACACCAGGAAGTGGGCCGCGTGCATGCGCGAACGAGGCCACCCCTACGACAGGCCGCAGCAGACACGCGAACGCTTCGCGCAGGGCCACGAGGCCGGTGAGTTCAGCACGGCTCAGGCCGAGGCCGCGTGCGCGCAGTCGTCCGGGCTGGCCGCAAAGGTAAGGGAGTTGAGCCGTTCGCAGCACCGGAAGCTGGGCTCCCGCCATCGCGCGGAGGTCGAGGACCGCGCCGTCCTCGAACACGAGGCGCTCAGTCGTGCGCGCGACATCGTCCGCCAGGGCTGATCAACCCGAGAGCAGACAACGAGAGGAACAGGACATGGGAAAGCTCGCGTCACTCGCCGGCGCGGCCGCTCTGGTGGCCGTCGCACTCACCGCTCCCACGGCTCAGGCCGCCGAGCCGAAACCGGCGGACCAGCGCAGTGTCACCGCGGCCGCACCCGACGGCAAGCTCCACGCCTGGGAGCACCCCTACCGGGAGGGCGGCCACTGCGCCTGGAGCGGGGCAAGCCGCAACTGGGACTACCCCGGCCCGGGCTGCCCGCACCTGCGCAACCTCGCCTCCTCGGTGGAGAACCGTGGCTACGCCGGCAGCTACGACGACGTCAACCTGTACTACGGCGAGGACCAGAGCGCTGCCTACGCCTGCCTGGGCCGGGGCGACATGTGGCTGGACCTGACCCTCGGATGGGAAACCTTCAGCCACGGCTGGCCCTGGTGGGACGGCTACGGCGAGTCGGTGAACGACAACATCTCCTCCCACAGCTGGACGGACAGTTGCTGACCCGCCGCGCGTGATCACCGGAGGGCCTGCCACGCGGCCCTCCGGTGCTCCGGTTCTCCGCGCTCTAGGGCAGGGACTGCTCCGCCCAGATCACCTTGCCCTGGGGGGTGTACCGGGTGCCCCAGCGCTCCGCCATCTGCGACACCAGGAACAGGCCCCGGCCGCCCTCGTCCGTCGTCGCGGCGTAGCGCAGGTGGGGCGAGGTGCTGCTGCCGTCGGCCACCTCGCAGATCAGCGTGCGGTCGCGGATCAGCCGTACGTGGATGGGCCCGGAGCCGTAGCGGATGGCGTTGGTGATCAGCTCGCTCAGGATGAGTTCCATGGTGAAGCCGATCTCCGACAGGCCCCATTCCTCGAGCTTGCGGGACACGGCGTCGCGCATGCCCGCGACGGCGGCGGGGTCCTGCGGTACGTCCCAGTCGGCGATCTGGTCGCGCGGCAGCTGCCGCGTGCGGGCGACGAGCAGGGCGACGTCGTCCTTGGGGCGGCCCGGAAGCACAGTGTCCAGCACGTGCTGGCAGGTCTGCTCGGGCGAGCGGCCGGGTTTGCCGGCGAGCGCCTCGCGCAGCAGCTCCATCCCCACGTCCAGGTCGCGTCTGCGGTCCTCGATGAGGCCGTCGGTGTACAGGACGAGCTGGGTTCCCTCGGGGAGGCACACTTCCGCGGTCCGGAACGGCATGCCGCCGAGGCCCAGCGGCGGACCGGCGGGCACGTCCGGGAAGGTGACGGTCCCGTCGGGCCGGACCAGGGCGGGCGCCAGGTGCCCCGCCCGTGCCATGACGTAGCGGCGCGTCACGGGGTCGTAGATCCCGTACAGGCAGGTGGCGCCCACGACGCCCGCCGCGTTCTCCGCCGTCTCGCTCTGGTCGATGCTTCCGACCAGGTCGTCCAGATGGCTCAGCAGCTCGTCGGGGGGCAGGTCGAGGGCGGAGAAGTTGTGCACCGCCGTACGCAGGCGTCCCATCGTGGCGGCGGCGTGGAGGCCGTGGCCGACCACGTCGCCGACGGCCAGGGCCACCCGGCTGCCCGGCATGGGGATGACGTCGAACCAGTCGCCGCCCACGCCCGACTGGGCGGGGAGATAGCGGTAGGCGATGTCGAGGGCGCTTTGCTCGGGCACGGCCTGCGGCAGGAGGCTGCGCTGGAGGGTCACCGCGAGGGCGTGCTCGCGGGTGTAGCGGCGGGCATTGTCGATGCTGATCGCGGCGCGGGCCACCAGCTCCTCCGCCAGCGACACGTCCTCCTCGTTGAAGCACTCGTGCTGCCCCGTGCGCCAGAAGGAGGCCATGCCCAGTACGACACCACGGGCCTGGATGGGCGCGGTGATGAGGGAGCGGATGCCGTAGTCGATGACCGCCTTCGCCCGCTCCGGGTCCTGCATGCGCCACCCGGTGGCGGCCGGCAGGTCGCTCACCAGCTGGGAGCGGCCACTGCCGAAGCCGCGCGCCTGCGGTGTGGCGGGGACGTAGTCGAAGAGCCGGCCCTGTTCGATGAGCGGATGGTTGTCCACGATGCCGGACACCGCCGCGCGTCGCATGTCCGTCCCCGTGGGGGCCGGCTCCTCGCCGTGCAGGACGGCGTCGGCCAGGTCCACGGTGACGAAGTCCGCGAAGCGGGGGATGGGGACGCGAGCCAGTTCGTCGGCGGTGCGCAGCACGTCGAGGCTGGTCCCGATGTGGAGTCCGGCGTCGTACAGCAGCCGGAGCCGCTCGCGGGCCACCTCAGCCCTGCCCGTCACCGTCTGCAGCTCGGTGGAGTCGCGCAGCGTCACCACCGTTTCCCTGGGTCCTCCGTCGTGGCCCGTGGGCCGCTGGTTGACCGCGATCAGCCGGTCTCCCGCCAGGTGCACCTCGTCGGTCGCCTCGCGGCCGGAGGCGAGCAGCTCCTTCATGTCGGGGTCGAGGCCGGGCAGGTCCGGGACGAGCCGCCCCTCGATGTCCGGGGGCAGCTCCAGCAGGCGTCTGGCCTCGTCGTTCGCCAGCATCAGCCGCCCGTCGGCGGCCACGATGAGCACGCCCTCCCTGACGGAGTGGAGCACCGTGTCGTGGTGCTGGTACATCAGGGCCATCTCGTCCGGGGCGAGGCTGTGGGTCTGCCTCCGCAGTCGTCTGCCCACCAGGGCCGTCGCGCCGGCCGACAGCGCGAGGGCTCCGGCGCCCGCCCCCAGGATGATCGGCAGTTGCCGGTTCAATTGGCTCTGGACGTTCTTGACCTTCATCCCGGCCGAGACCAGGGCCACCACGTCATCGTCGGCGTCCTTGATCGGGACCGTGGACTGCACCTCGCGGCCCAGCGGGCCGTCGACGCTCTCCACGTAGACCTTGCCTTCCAGTGACGGCCCGATCTCGCCCACGAACTGTTTTCCGATCCGGTCCGGCAAGGGATGCGTGTAGCGGATGCCCGTGGTGCTCATGACCACGATGAAGTCGACGTCGGCGGCCCGGCGCGCCGCCTCGGTGAGGGGCTGGAGGATCTTGGTGGGGTCCGGGGTCCGCAGGGCCGCCAGAACGCCCGGTGAGTGCGCGAAGGTCTGTGCCACGGCCGTGGAGCGGCGCCTGGCCTCGGCACTGCTGTCCCGCTCCGACTGCAGGATCAGAGCGAAGACGCCGCAGGCTACGAGCAGCACGACCAGAGCCACCTGGAAAACCAACACCTGCCCGGCCACAGTCCGCGTGCTCTTGCTGATCAGACCCTTGACCGACAGGTGTCGAAAACGGGCGAAAGGACTCGCCATGCGACCTTTTTAACACCGGTGATCTGAAGTGGCCAGGGCGCGCCCGATCCTCGGCCGGTCGACCCCGGGGGTCCGCAGGGCTGCGCGCCCGCGCTCCGCAGGGGTCGCGCCCCTCGGAACCCGGCCGCTCGCAGCACATTCTCGTACGCGCATGATCACCCCACGCGCCATGCCCGATGTGACCGATAAGATGCTTTTGTGATCACGTCTGCGCGGCCGTGGCGCCATCGCCCCGCCTACAGCGGCCGATGGGAAGCTGCCCGGTTGTCGCCCCTGGTCCTGACCGTTCTCATCGCCGCCCTGGCGTTCTCCACCCCCAGGGAGATCGCGTTCAGCCGCCTCCTGCCCGCCGCGCCGGCTCTCGCGGCCGCGATGTGGCCCGTGCTCCCCACGGTGGTGCTCGGGGCGCTCTGCCTCGTGCTCATGCTCGTTCTCAGCCTGTTCCACACCGACCTGGGAACGCCGTACACCTCGGCCGCGATCATCGCGGTCACCCTGGCGGCCGCGTACGGCAGCCATGTCCGGCTGCAGCGGGAGGAGACGCTGTTCCAGGTCCGTCTCGTCGCGGACGCGGCCCAGAAGGTGCTGCTGCGCCCGCTGCCGAGCCACATCGGGGGCGTCGAGATCGAGTCGCTGTACCTGGCGGCCCAGGAGCAGGCCCGGATCGGCGGCGACTTCTACGAGGCGATCGGTACGCCGTACGGGGTCCGGCTGCTCATCGGCGATGTGCGGGGCAAGGGCCTGTCCGCCGTCGGGGCGGCGTCGGCGGTGATCAGCTGTTTCAGAGAGGCGGCGTACGACGAGCCCGATCTCCAGGGCATCGTCCACCGCCTGGAGACCACCGTCACGCGCCACAGCGCCGCGTTCCCCGTCCAGGACCAGCCCGAGCACTTCGCCACCGCACTCCTGGCCGAGATCCCGTACAGCGGCGACCGGATCCGGCTTCTCAACTGCGGGCATCCCCCACCGCTGATCGCGTACTGCGGGAAGGTCCGGGTCCTGGAGCCCTCCGTCCCCTCCCCGCCCCTCAACCTCGCGGGGCTCATCGGCGACCGCTACTGGGTCGACGTCGTGGCCTTCGCCCCGGGAGAGCAACTGCTGCTCTACACGGACGGCGTCTCGGAGACCCGGGACCACACGGGCAGCTTCTTCCCACTGCCGGACTGGATGCGGCGCCAGGGCCCCGAGCATCCCCGCGAGCTGCTGGACCAACTGCACCGGGACCTGCTCCGGCACAGCGACGGACGACTCGACGACGACATCGCGGCCCTCGCGCTGAGGCGCCCCGGCACGCAGGACCGGGGGGTCGTCGGCTCCGGGGGGTGAACCGGGGGGTCGTCGGCCCGGGGGGGGAACCGGGAGGTCGTCGGCCCCGGGGGGTGAACCGGGAGGTCGGCAGCCGGCCCATGAGGGGGAGCCGTCATCGCCGGGTGGGAGCGCGTCGCCTTCCGGGCCGGGGGGCGCCGGGTCGCCGTTGGGGATGGGCCGCCGCCGCACGACGACCGGTGGATTGGTCCGTCGGCCGGCCGATGGTCCGCGGAATCGACTCCGGCGCCCCGGGTACCCCGCTTCCGGACCCATCACTGTCAAGCTGCACTCGGAGAGTCATGACGCAGGAGATCGAGAACGAGCAGGGCAACCGGTTCTGCAAGGCGTGCGGCACGCCGGCGGAGGACGGGAAGCTGTGCCGCCACTGCGGCGCGGTGCTGGACCTCCCCTCCGGGGGCGGACTGGTCGAAGACGAAGGTGCTGCTGTGCGGCGTGACTTCGAGGGCCGCTCCGCGGGCGACTGAAGCGGACAGGACCGCCCGGGCTCGGAGCGGCGCCACTCTCGTTCAGCCGGCAGGCGCGTCACCGCCCCTGCCGGCTGTTCTGTTGCGCCGCAGGGCGGTGACTGCGCCGAGTACGGCGCCGACGGCCAGGATCGCCAGCCCGCGCAGCCACACCTGTGTCTCGATCTGCGTGGCCAGCAGGACGCAGGACCCGATGCCCAGCACTGGCAGTGCGGTGGGAGCCCTGAAGTGGTCGGTCTTGCCCGGGTCGCGGCGAAGGACCAGAACCGCCGTGTTGACCATGAGGAAGACGACCAGCAGCAGAAGGACCAGGGTGGACGCCAGGGTGGCGACGCTGCCGGTGAGTGACAGCAGCATCGCCAGCAGCGTGGTGACCGCGATCGAGGCCCATGGCGTACGGCGGCCCGGCAGCACCTTCGTCAGCGCGGCGGGCAGCAGGCCGTCCCTCGCCATGCCGTAGGCCAGGCGCGAGGACATGATGCCGGTGAGCAGCGCGCCGTTGGCGACGGCGACGAGTGCGATGGCGCTGAACACGCGGGGCGGGACGCCGCCCGCCTCCTGCACGACCTCCAGCAAGGGCCCGCTCGACTCGGCCAGCCGGGAGGTGGGTACCGCTGCGGAGGCGGCGATGCCCACCAGCACGTACACGGCCCCGGCGGTGGCGAGGGCGCCGAACAGGGCGCGCGGGTAGGAACGCCTGGGGTCACGGGTCTCCTCGGCGACGTTCACCGAGGTCTCGAACCCGACGAAGGAGTAGTACGCCAGGACCGAGCCGCTGAGCACGGCCGCCGCCGCCCCCTTCTCCGGCGTGCCCAGCTGCACGAGCCGCCCCATGTCACCGTCGCCGCGGAGCAGCAGCCACGCGCCGAGGGCGACGATGACGACCAGCCCGCCCACCTCGACGACGGTGGCGACGACGTTGGCCCGGGTCGACTCCTGGATGCCTCGCGCGTTGACGAGGGCGAGCAGGGCCAGGAACAGCACGGCCACGAGCCCCACGGGCAGGGTGACGAAGGCCGACAGGTAGTCGCCGCCGAAGCCGCGGGCGAGGGCCGCGACGGAGACGAGACCGGCGGCCAGCATGCAGAAGCCCGCGAGGAATCCGGCGAACGGCCCGAAGGCGCGTGTGGTGTAGTGGGAGGCTCCGCCCGCCCGCGGATACTTCGTCGCCAGCTCGGCGTAGGAGGCAGCGGTCAGCAGGGCGAGCAGAAGCGCGACGACCAGCGGCACCCACACCGCTCCCCCGGCGTCGGCCGCGACCTGGCCGATCAGGACGTACACGCCGGCGCCGAGCACGTCACCCAGGATGAAGAAGTACAGCAGCGGGGTCGTCAGCGCGCGCTTGAGCGCCGTTCCCTCCGGTGCGCCCGCCTGCTCCACCGACTGTGCCGTGCCGCTGGTCTCTGCTTCTCTCGCCATACCGCGTCGTGTCCCCCATAACGGGGGACGCACGCTCGGTGATGACCGCGGGGCGTGTGGGGAGGCGGTTCCGGCAACGATCGTGGGCCGGGGCATCCGGCCGCGGCAGTCGGCCCCCGGCCAATGGCTCGTTTCGCACCCTGGTACGCGGGTCGGGAACCGGGCGGGCGGACAGATCGGAGGGGTGGGCCGGCCGGTTCTGCCCTCCCTGGCTGCCGTGCGGGCAAAGGTCTGCGGACCGGCCTCCGGGCCCCGTGAAAAACCGGTCGCGCACCCTCTTCGAACTGACGTGAAATCATCCGTCCGGCTAAAGCCGCCTCCCCATATATGCACCTACCAAACGTATTGATGGTGCAGAAGGGTGACGCTACGCTCGCAGACACCGTTGACGCTCTTACGTCCGTGGCCGGAATTTCAGGACGACGGGGCGAGGGAAGAAAGCCGACATGACGTCGGCTCGCATTTTCGACGGGTCGACTCACACGGGGGAAAAATTGGATACACGGCATATCGAGGCATTTCTGGGCGCCGTGGACGCGGGAAGTGTGACACGAGCGGCGAGCCTGCTCCAGGTGACCCAGCCCACGGTGACCAATCGCATCAAAGCACTGGAGCGGTCGCTCGGTCTGACCCTGCTGGAGCGCCTTCCCGGCGGTGTCCGGCCGACGAGAGCCGGTCACTCCATCCTCCGACAGGCCCGCGAGATCGTGCGGCTCAGCGGTCACGTGCGGCGTATTGCCGACTCCTCTCACACGCCGCAGGGGAAATTCTGCGTCGGTGCGCCGGAAAGCCTCATCAACCACCGGCTGCTGCCGCTCATCGAATACTTGCTCCTGCGGTATCCCGACATGGACGTGTCCCTGCGGCTGTCCACGCCCCAGGAAGCTCTCGCCATGCTGCGCGACGGGCAGATGGACTGCGTGTTCATGATTGGAAGCGCGGCGCCGGACGAGGACCTGGAGCGCTGCGACCTCTGCCCCGAGCCGTTCACCCTGGTGGCCGCCGGGCGACCGGGCTCCGGCCGCTCGGGCCCCGGGAAGGCGGTGTCGTCGATACTCGTCACCGCCGATCTCGACGTCCGTCACTGCGGCGGGCTCCTGACCGAGGTCGAGTCGACGCTGCGGGCGGGGCGGACCCTGAAACTCGATTCCATCACCGCGGTGAAGCGCATGGCCGAGAGCGGCATAGGCGTGGGACTCCTTCCCGAGATCGCCGTCGCCGAGGACATCGCCGACGGCCGGCTCCGCCGGGTGGTGGACTGGCGACCCGCCACCCCCACCTACACACAGGCTCTGTGGCGGCGCGACGACGCCGGGCACCCGACCCTCGACGCCGTGCTGAAGGCCGCCTCCGACGTGGTCGGCGCAGGCTGACCGGGCCCGCGACGGGCCCGCGGCCCCACTGCGGAAGCCGCGGCGCCCACGGGCCGATCAGGCGGCGTCCGTGAGGAGTCGGTCGCGCAGCCGCCGGTGGTCGGTCTTGCCGTGCTGGTTGACGGGGAGGCTGTCCACGATGCGCACCACACCTGGCGCCATGTACGCGGGCATCGAGCGCAGGCAGAACGCGCGCAGATCGCTCTCGGCCGTACCGGCGGCGTCGTCGGACAGCACGACGAACGCGCTCAACTCGGCGTCACCGTCAGGCCCTTCGTACACCACGACGGCCGCCTCGCCGACGTCCGGATGGGCCAGCAGCCGCCGCTGCACCTCGGCCGGCTCCACACGGTTGCCGCGGATCTGCACCTGGGAGTCCCGCCGCCCGCAGAAACGCAGTGTCCCCGCGGCGTCCCGGTAGGCCAGATCGCCGGTCCGCAGCACGCGCTGCCCTGAGCGGGGCTCCAGCGGGTCGGTGACGAGGACGGCGTCCGTCGCCTCGGCGTCCCCCCAATAGCCGGTCATCAGGGCCGGGCTGCGCAGGTACATCTCGCCGACGACGCCCTCCCGGCCCACGGGCGCCCCCTCGGCGTCCAGCAGGAGGATGTCGGTGCCCTGGTGTCCGGCGCCGATCGACAGGTGCGTGACGTCGTCGGGCAGCGGGTCGGGGACCTCGGCGAAGCTGGCTGCCATGGATTCCGTCGCCCCGTAGCAGTTGATGAGGCGGATGCCGGGCCGCAGGCGCTGGAGGTGGCGCAACTCGCCGAGCGGGAACTCCTCCCCGCAGAAGAGCACTCCCCGCAGATCCGGCAGATCGGCCAGTTCGCCGGGGATGTGGCGCAGCGACTGCCGCCAGATGGACGGCACGCCGTTGACGTGGGTGGCCCGGGTGACGCGCAGCACCTTGAGGAACCTCGTCGGCCAGCGCAGCAGGGCCCGCGGGACGGGAGCCACCGCCGCTCCGCCGCCCAGCGCCATGCCGATGTCCAGCAGCGAGAAGTCGAACTGGAGCGGCGAGGTCGACGCCACGCGGTCACCCACGGACACGAACTCCTCGGCCAGCATGCCCCGGTAGAAGGCGACGACGGACCGGTGGCTCATCACCACGCCCTTGGGCCGGCCCGTGGTGCCCGACGTGAAGATGATGTAGGCGGTGTCGGTCGGGGTCACGGCGCGCCGCAGCCGCTTCCGGCGCACCGGTGGGCGCGGCACCTCGATGCGGCCTCCGCCGAACCGGCCGTGCCCCACGGCCGCGCCCGGTGCTCCATCGGCGCTCAGGCACAGCGCGGGCTCGGCCAGCCGCTCGATCGTCTCCCGCCGTTCGGCCGGCGTCTCCGGGCTGACCGGGACGAAGGGCAGACCGCGCGACGAACACGCCAGTACCAGGGCGACGGACTCGGCGGACGTGTCGGACACCACCATGACGCGGTCGCCGATCCGCAGGCCGAAGCGGTCCAGTTCGGCGGCATACCGCTCGGCGGCCTCGCGCAGGCGGCGGAAGGTCGTCACCCGTTGCGCGCCGTCCGCGTACTCCACCACGGCGGGCTGGTCGGGAAGCGTGGCCGCGGCGGCCAGGAGGAACTCGTCGAAGCGTTCGTCGGGCCGGTGGGTCACGGCGGGTGCGGGAGTCGCACGCATGGTCTCTCCAGGTCAACGCAGGTTGTCGGTCTCGGCCGGGGCAGGTGGCACGGGTGTGGCGATGTGCGGTTCACCGGTGACGAGCACCAGCGGGGAAGCGGGGGCGACGGTGAGATGACGTACGGTGCCGACCACCAGGACGTGGTCGACCGCGGTGCAGGTCTCCGTGACGTCGCAGGTGATCACGAGAGCGGCGTCGTGCAGGACGGGCACGCCCCGGAGCACGGCGTGCGGGGTGTCCCGGAAGCGCTGCGCGGGCGTGCCGGTGGCGAAGCGCCCGACCAGCGGACCCTGTGTGTGGGACAGCACGTTGACGGCGAAGCGCCCGGCGCCGAGCAGGTCGCCCACAGTACGGCCGCCCGCGCCGAAGGCCAGCAGCACGCTCGGCGGCGCCACGGACAGCGACATCAGCGAGGTCGTGGTGCACCCCACCGGGCCGTTCGGTCCGAGGGCGGTGGTGACGGCGACGCACTTCGCCAGACCGGTCATCGCCGCACGGAAGAGCGCTTCGTCCACCCCCGTCTCGACGGGCGGGGCCGACTGGTGGGCCGACGTCTCAACTCCGAGCACGGCTCACCTCCGTGCGGGTCGAGAGCCCGGCGAGGGTGTCGAACGCCCGCTCGACCACACCGGTGCGGGATCGTCCGCGCCGTGCGGAGTCGGCGGCGAAACGCAGGGCCTTGGGAAGCTGCGTCCAGGCGTCGGCCAGGCCGGGGTCGGGATCCGCCCCCAAGCGGTGGAGGTGGTGGCGCGACGCTGCCCACACGTCGTCGACGTGCCGCTCCAGCAGGTCCCCGTCGGAGGTGAGGCGGTCCCGCAGGTGGGCGAGCACCTCTCCCGGCTCGCGCAGCCAGGTGCCCGGCCACTGCACCGGGGGGCCGCTCGGGGCGGTGGTGTCCCGGCGCAGCCAGCGGTAGGCGTCCGTGGGGCCGATGTCCGCGGGCTCTCCCAGGGCGTGCACGTCCCGGTTGCGGACGGCCGGGTCGAGCGGCCCGACCGGCGTCAGCGCCCGGCGCAGCGCGTGGTCGTCGAGCACGTCCGCGTACGGCAGTTGCTCGCCGCCGGGCATCAGGGCGTGGAACGGGTCGCTCACCCGCCACCCGTTGGTGGCGTGGGCCAGCAGCAGGAACCAGTGCGGGACGGCGCGCACCCCGTGGTGCGGCGACCAGGGGAGGTGGAAGGCGTTGCCCGACACGATCACCTGCCCCTGTTCGGCGAGCAGGCCGGTCAGTGCTGCCCGGGCCGACGGCCAGTCGGAGCGGTGGTCGTGGACCAGGGTCCCGCCGTCGATGCGGTCGTGGTGGGAGAAGGCGAGTGTGCCGTCCGGGGCGTCGGTGCGCACCCACAGGTGCACCGCCTCCGCCAGCCGGTCGGCCGCCGTGCCTCCCAGGTACTCCACCAGCGCGGTGGAGTAGCAGGACAGGGCAGGTGTCATGGTGTCGCCTCCCAGGCGCAGGCCACGGGTACGTCGGTGAGGTCTCGCACCTTGCGCCAGCGCAGTCCGCGCCAGTCACCGTGGTCGAGGTGCGGGGGCACGTCGATGCTCCAGGGGCGGCCCCCGATGCCGGTGCCGTCGGTCTTCACGCAGGCTTCCTGGACCGTCCAGATCTCCGTGAAGACGGTGTGCCGCAGGGGCTCCGGCAGGCCGAACAGATGGTGGGTGTAGGGGGCTGCGCACCGGCGGACCATGGCGTGGCCCACGTGGTGGGGCGGCATCTGCACGTCGACTCCGACACGGCGGCCGGGCGCGACGGCCACGACGGTGTGTTCCCCGTCGTGGGAGATGCTGATGCCGGGCCGGGCCGGGCCCGCCAGGACCGGTTTGCCGTTGTGGCCGGCCACGATCCGCGCCCCGGCACCGTCCGGTGCGACCTCGGCGAGCAGCTCGCGCAGGAGCGCGCGTCCCCGGAGGAGCTGGCGGGAGCGCCAGGCCGGACGGCCGCGTGCCGCGGCGTGGTCGGCGGGGGTGAGGCGGCCGGTGGACGCCTCACCGGTGGCCGCCCACACTCCCGGGCCGATCTCCAGGACGTTCACGGCAGCTCCCCGGGACCGCTCTCGGCGGCCGTCCCGGCCACGATGCCCAGGACGACCTCGGTCGTGCCGCCGCCGATCCCGAACAGGGCCGCCTGCGCCCGCAGGTGTTGCGGGCCGCCGGTGCGGAAGCCGTGCGCGCCCTGGAGGTGGGCGCACACGTCGAGGACGTGCTCGACGGTCTCGGCGGCACTGGCCTTGAGCAGCGCGGCGGCCGCGGTGTCACGCCGGGCGGCGACCGCCTCGGTGAGGCTTTCGGTCAGGGCGCGGTGCTGACGGGAGCGCAGCAGTGCGCCCGCCCAGCGCCGGCGTATCTCCTCCCGCTCCCACAGGACTCCGCTGCCGTGGCGGCGTTTCCCCAGGTACCGGGCGGTGTCGCGCAGCACCCGGTCGCACAGGGCGACCGCCCACAGGGCCCCGGCCAGGCGCTCGGTGGCGATGTGGGCCGCGAAGGCGCTGAGTCCCCGGCCGGTGCCGCCCACGACGTGATCGCGGGTCAGCCGGACGCCGTCGAAGGTGAGGTGGCCGGTGCCGGATCCGTCGAACAGTTCCGTCTCGGCGGGCCGCACCCGCACGCCGGGTGTGCCGGCCGGTACGAGCACCCAGGTGAAGTTGGTGAAGTGGGGGCCCGGCCGGTGGCGGGCGAGGACGAGGGCGGCGCCGCACGTCGTCGCGTTGGTGATCCAGCGTTTGGTGCCGTCGAGCCGGATGTGGTCCCCGTCGAAGGAGACGCGCGTGTCCAGTGCCGCCAGGTCGCAGCCGGAGTCCTCGTCGGTGGCGGCGAGGGCCACGACGGTGCGGCCGTCGAGGCTGTCGCCGAGCGTCCGGGCGACGGGGCCGGTTCCTCCGGCCAGCAGCGGCAGGCAGGTGGCCAGGGGGACGGTCACGGCCAGCGTGGAGCCGACGCCGAAGCGGTGGTCGACGTCCGTCAGCAGCGCGCCCAGCGCTGCCGCGTCGACGCCCCGGCGCGGGTCGTTGTCGCGGTAGACGCCGGCCAGCCGGTTCTCCGTGCCGAGAACGCGCCACAGGTCGGCCCCGCTCGCGTCGGCGGGCAGTGTGCCGAGCCGGGAGCCGGCGGTGGTGGGCTCCCGTACCGCGAAGGCGCTCATGCCGCCGCCCTGCGGTCGCCCTCGGCGGCGCCCGCCCGCTGCACCGCGGCCCACAGACTGCCGGCGGTGGCGAAGGTGCTGTCGTTGAGGTCCTCGTCCGGGAGGGAGACCCCGAGCCCGTCCTCGATGGCGAAGAGCAGGTCGATGGCCTTCATGGAGTTCAGGCCGAGGTCGTGCAGACGGCTGTCCTCGGTGAGGGGGCGGTCCCCGAGGTTGGGGAGGAAGGGCGTCAGCAGGTCGATGAAGGGCTGGTTCACGGCTTCTCCGTCGGGTGGGTGGTGGTGAGGGCCGGCTGGGCCGGGCTCAGGGTCGGTGGGGTGCTACGGCGAACACCTCGTGGTCGGCGGTGAGCAGGGACGCCAGTTCGGGCAGCAGGTCCCCGGGGACCGGCCGGCCGCGTTCGGCGCGCCGCTGTGCGATGAACGCGGTCGCCGTGAGCCGGTCCCAGCGGCGCAGGTGGTCCCGTGCGTCCAGCCGCTCTCCGAGGTGTTCGCGGTAGGCGGCGTGCAGATGCCGGGCCCGCGTCAGCAGCCAGGTCTCCGCGGTCAGCCGGCGCAGGGCGGCGAGCCGGTCGGGGTGGGCGGTGTAGGCCTCCACGTAGGGCGCCGGATCGTCCAGGCACAGCTCCGGACGGGGCGCGCGGTACTCGGGCTCGGGCGTCAGGCCGCAGGCGAAGGACGCGGTGGGCAGGCGCTCCCAGGGGAACGTCCACCGGCCGGGCCGGGCCGGGCCCCACGCGGTCTCGTTGTCGTACGCGTCCTCGACCTCGGCACCGTCGCGGTGCGCGCCGACCAGGAAGCTGTGCTCCATGTGTGCCCGGCCCGCGTAGGGCAGCCACGGCATGTCGTAGGAGTCGGCGACGGCGTAGACCACCGACGTGCGTCGGGCCAGGGCGCGCAGTCCGTCCGGGGGGACGCGGTGGGCGAGGGCGTCCGGCCGCAGGCCCAGGAGAGCGGCTCCGTCGCGCAGGTGCTCCTCCGGTGCGGGGTCCACCGTGGGCAGGCCGTCGGGGCCGGGCCTGGGCCGAAAGCGCAGGCGCGCCCCGAGCGCGAGGTGGTGTTCCGGTCCGTGCTGGCGGTCCGCGAGGACGGCCAGGTTGACCTGGACGCAGTCGAGGATCCCGGTCCGCACGGAGGCGGCCGCGGTGGCCGTCACGGGTGGGCCTCCACCCGTGTCAGCCCGGCGACGGCACGGGCGAGCGCTCCGTCGGGCGGGGACTGGTCCTCCACCCCGCCGTCGAGGAAGTGCTCGTAGGCCCCCAGGTCCAGGTAACCGTGCCCGCTGACGCACACCAGGACCCCGCCGACGGCGTCGGGCGAGGCCGCGATGCGTGCGGCGGCCGCCAGGGCGTGGCCGGACTCGGGCGCCGGCAGCACGCTTTCGTGACGGGCGAGCAGCCGGCCCGCGTCCAGGGCGTCCGCCTGGCTGACGGCCATGGCGTCGATGTCCCCGCTGTGGCGCATCGCGGAGACGAGCTTCGCCGCGCCGTGGAAGCGCAGACCCGCGGTGTGCGCGTCCGGGATCCGGTAGTCGCTGCCGATGGTGTACATGGCCTCCATCGGGCCGCTGCCGGTGGCGTCGGTCTTGTCGTACGCGTAGACGCCGCGGGTCAGTTTCGGGGTGCTGCTGGACTCGGCGGCGACCAGGCGGGGCCCGCTGCTGCCGGCCGCGCGGGCGTCGGCGTGGAAGGGCAGTGCGATGCCCCCGAAGTTGGATCCGGCGCCCACGCAGCCGACGACCGCTCCGATCTCGGCGTCCAGCTCCGCGAGTTGCTCCTGCGCCTCCAGGCCGATCACGGACTGGTGCAGGATGCTGTACGTCTCTCCGCTGCCGATGCAGAAGGCCACCTGGTCGTGTTCGGCGGCGTACTCGACGGCCTCCCCGATGGCGAGCGAGAGGCTGTTGCCGGCGGCCGGGTCCTCCTTGGCGGAGACCTTGGTCATGCCGCTGGGGCTGGCGTGCACCTCGGCGCCCAGCATGCGCATCAGGACCCCCCGGTAGGGCTTGCGCCGCAGGCTGGACTCGACCATGAAGACCCGGCAGCGCAGCCCGAACAGGGCGCACGCCGCAGCCATGGCGGTGCCCCACTGGCCCGCACCGGTGCCGGTCACCAGCTCCTTCACGCCGGCCTTCTGGTAGTAGTAGGCCTGTGCCAGCGCCGTGTTGAGCTTGTGGCTGCCGGAGATGTTGACGCCTTCGTTCTTGACGTACACGGGCACGCGAGCGCCGACGGCCTCCTCGAAACCGCGAGCACGCCACAGCGGGGTCGGGCGGTACTGCCGGTAGCGTTCGACGACCGGGGCGGGGATGTCCCAGTACTCGCGGGCGGAGACGCTGTGCCGGATCAGCTCGGTCGGGATGTTGATCTTTATCTCGCCGGACCCGTCACCGGAGCGGGGTGGTGTGCGGTCCGGCGGGAGGGGTTCGGACAGGTGGGGAAGGACACTGCGCCAGCGGGTCGGGACACCGTTCGTCACCGCTGCACCTCCGCGGACGTCACGACGTCGATCAGGTCCCGGACGGTGCGGAAGCTGCGCCCCACGAAGAGGTCGTCGGGCAGGATGACGTCGAGTTCGTCCTCGATCCGCACGAGCATGCCGACGAACCCGAGCGAGTTCACGTTCAGCAGCTCCCCGACGAGCGGTTCGTCGTCGGCGACGCGGTCGGGCGGGAGGGAGAGCCGCGACTCGGCGATGACCACCTTCTTGACGACGGTGGCGACGGCGTCGCGGTCGAGGGAAAGGTCCTGGGGCATGGAACGCCTTTCGGGAAGGAGGGGGGGCGGGTGTCAGCCGCGCAGCGCGCCGGCGCCGTCGGTGACGTAGCTGTGGGTGACCAGCGCGCCGAGCGTCACGGGGCCGCGCACGTGCAGACGGCCGGTGGCGATGGCGATCTCGGTGCCCAGGCCGAGGGTCGGGCCGTCGTGCAGCCGCAGCGAGCCGTTGACCACGATCATCGCGGCGTCGGCGCGGCGCCGGAACGCGTCGATGACGTGCCGGTCCCGGGCGATGACGCCCTCGGTGTGCCCGGAGCCGTGGCGGCGGACGTGGTCCAGTGCGGCGTTCTCGTCGTCGACCGGCACGACGGCGACGACCGGATCCAGGAACTCCCGGCCCAGGTCGTGCGCGGCGAGGGGTTCGGTCTTGAGCGCGGAGGGGACGAGAGCGTCCAGTTCGGGCGCCGTGTGCAGGGTCAGCTCCGTCTCACGGCCCGCCAGCCCGCGTGCGAGGGCATCGAAGTAGTCCCGGGCGACGGAGCGGTCGAGCAGCAGTGTCTCCACGGAGGTGCAGCCGGCTGGCTCGGGCAGCTTGCTGTCGAGCGTGGCACGCACGGCGAGGTCCAGGTCGGCGCTGCGATGGACGTAGAGGTGGTTGACGCCGCCACCGCCGGCGATCAGCGGGATGGCGCTGCTGCGGCAGTGCTCCACGAGTGCGGGGCTGCCGCGCGGGATGAGCACGTCCACCTGGTCGGGCCGCTTCAACAGGGCGCGCAGCAAACGGCGTTGCGGGTCGTCCAGCACGGTGACGAGGCCCGTGGGAAGTCCCGCTCGGGTGAGCGCGGCGTGCACGGCCCGTTCGAGGGCGGCGTTGGTGGCGGCCGTTTCCCTGCCGCCGCGCAGCAGTACGGCGTTCCCGACGGCGACCGGCAGCAGGGCGCCGTCCACGGTGACGGTGGGCCGCGCCTCGTAGACCATCAGGACGACGCCGAGGGGGCGCGGGACGCGGTGGACGTGCCGCGCGGCACCGCGGACGGGCACCTCCCTCTCGCCCACCTGGCGCAGTTCGTCCCGGGTCATCGCGGCGAGTTCGACCATACGGTCCCGGTGGACGCCGGTCAGACGCAGCCGCTCCACCAACGTGGGTGGCATGCCGAGCCGCTGGGCCGCCGCGACGTCCGCCGCGTTGGCCCTGGCGATCTGCGGCCAGTGGGAGCGGAGTTCCTCGCCGAGGACACGGCAGTAGAGGTCGTAGGCGGGGTCGCCCACGGGCGGGGCCGCGTCGAAGGCCGCGCGGGCCCGGCTCAGGAGGCCGTCAGGCATGCTGCTCCTTGGTGCTGGTGAGGAAGGCTCCGAGGTGGTCCAGGAGAAGGGGCAGCCGCTCGCCGTCGAAGGCGGTGAAGTGGTCGCCGGGCAGCGGCCGTACGGTCAGGTTCGGGGCCACCTCGCGCCAGGCGGCCAGGTGGTCGTCGTTGTCCTCGTCCGCGCACGGCATCAGCAGGGTGGGGCAGTCGTGGCGCACCGTCGGCCGGTAGGAGACGACGGCGTCGAGGTGCGCGTCGGCGGTGGCGGCGACCCGGTCGGCGGGGACGCCGCTGTCGTCGGCGGCGAGGGAGGCGTGGACCCGCTCGCGCCACCGTCGTGCGGCTGCCGGGTCGCGGTCGATGCGCGCGGCGGGGCTGTCGACCATCACGACCCGTGGCCGCTGCCCCTCCTCGGCCAGCCGGGCGGCCAGTTCCCAGGCGATGACGCCGCCGAGTGACCAGCCGAACAACAGCCTTGGTGGTGCGGGCAGTTCCGTGAGCAGCGGCCAGTAGCGGTCCGTCATGGCGGCGACGCTGCGGTCCGGCTCCTCCCCCGGCGCCAGCCCGTAGCCGCGCAGGGCGTGTACCGGGCCGGACCGGCGCAGGGCGAAGCCGACGCCCGTGTAGGCCCCGACGCCGCCGCCTGCGGCGTGGACGAGGACGCTGCACGCCCCGGGCCGGGGGCGGCCCATCGGCATGAGCACCGGCTGGGCGACGTCCGTGCGGCTCATGGGGTGCGCCCGCGGCGGGGGCAAGCGATCATCGATGATCTTTCCTTCCGCGCTCAATGGCATTGACGAGAAGCGACTTCCGCGCCGCCCAGCTTTCAAACGAATTCCGCTCGCACCCCATAAAGGACTCTTATCACCCTCGGCAGCGGTCATTATGAACGCAGGCCAGGAGGCGGAATTCGGCCTTCTTATCGTAGCCATACGAAACGTCTATGGCTTGGGAAGCGAACTCGAATCAACCAATCCCTGCCGGGTAATCGGCGCTCGACGCCACGACCGCCGACAAGGGCCGGCCTGTCGTCGCCCCGCTATTCCGCCGAATTCAGAGGGACCCCGCATGACACTGATGCTCGACCAACCGGTCGGCACGACCCGCTTCCGTGCCTTCGGTCCGCGGCAGATCGACGACGTCGTCCGGCGCTACGGGCTTTCCACGGAGCTGCGGGACGGCATCGCCCTGCTGGCGCACGTCCTGCCGTTCCGCGTCAACGAGTACGTGCTCGACGAGCTGATCGACTGGACGGATCCGGCGCAGGACCCGCTGTTCCGCCTGGTCTTCCCCCAGCGTGGCATGCTTCCCGAAGAGGACGAGCGCTCCCTGGAGTCGCTCGTGCGCTCCGGGGCGACCAAGCGCGAGATGGCCGCCGAGGTCGCCCGGATACGCGCCGGTCTCAACCCCCACCCCTCCGGTCAGCGCGAGTACAACGTGCCGGTGCACGAGGGCGAACGACTGTCCGGTCTGCAGCACAAGTACCGCGAGACGGTGCTGTACTTCCCCACGCAGGGCCAGTCCTGCCACTCCTTCTGCACGTACTGCTTCCGGTGGGCGCAGTTCGTGGGCGACCCGTCGTTGCGCTTCGCCGCCCCCGGCCCGGACCGCCTCGTCCGCTACCTGCACGACCACCCCGAGGTCAGCGACGTCCTGGTGACGGGGGGTGACCCGCTGGTGATGAGCACCGACCGCCTCACCGGCCATCTGGAACCCCTGCTGGGTGTGGAGAGCGTCAACACCGTCCGCATCGGCACCAAGTCCCTCGCCTACTGGCCGCAGCGGTTCGTGAGCGACGCGGACGCCGAGCCGCTGCTGCGGCTCTTCGAACGCATCGCGGCCGCCGGCAAGCAGGTCGCCGTCATGGCCCACTTCACCCACCCCCGCGAGCTGCACACCGCCCGGGTGACCGAGGCCGTGCGGCGGATCCGGGCGACGGGAGCCGTGGTCTACTGCCAGGCCCCGATGGTCGCGCACATCAACGACGACGCCGAGACCTGGGCCTCCATGTGGAAGTCCGAACTGGCCCTGGGCGCCGTCCCGTACTACATGTTCGTCGAACGTGACACCGGCCCCTACGACTACTTCAAGGTGCCGCTGGCCCGGGCGATGGAGATCTTCCACACCGCCTACCGCACCCTGCCCGGACTCGCCCGCACCGTACGCGGCCCGGTGATGTCCACGACGCCCGGCAAGGTGGTGGTGGACGGTGTGGAGACCGTCGGCGGGGAGCGGTACTTCCAGTTGCGGCTGGCCCAGGCGCGCAACCCGGCCCTGGTCGGCCGCCCGTTCCGGGCGCACTTCGACCCCGGCGCCACCTGGCTCGGCGACCTGGAGATCGCGGCGGACACGCCGCAGGACATCCGGGAGGCGCTGCACCCGTGAACGCCTCGATGTCCCCCAACCTCGCCCTCAACGAACAGGTCGCACGGCTGCGGGCCGAGGGCCGGTCCGTCGTCCACCTCGGCTTCGGCGAGTCCCGCCTGCCCGCCTTCGGCCCGCTGGTGGAGCAACTGCGCGCCGGTGCCCGTCGCAGCGCGTACGGGCCCGTCGCCGGAGCACACGACGCTCTCTCCTCGCTCGCCGGGTACTTCGAGCGCCGTGGCCTGCCCACCGGCCCGCAGGACGTCCTGCTCGGCCCCGGCAGCAAGCCCCTGCTCATGGCACTGGACCTGGTCCTGCCCGGCGACGTGCTCCTGCCGCGTCCGAGCTGGAACTCCTACGAGCCGCAGGCCCGCATGGCGGGGAAGCAGGTGTACGGCGTCCCGATCCCCGCCGAGTGCGGCGGAATCCCCGACCCGGACGCCCTCCCCGAGGTCATCGAGCGCGCCCGCCGCACGGGAGGCGACCCGCGCATCGTCGTGCTCACGCTCCCCGACAACCCGACCGGCACGCTCGCCTCCGCCGGGCTGATCGAGCGGGTGTGCCGCATCGCCGAGACGGAGGACCTGGTCGTCGTCTCGGACGAGATCTACCGCGACGTCATGCACCGGCCCGGCGCCCCGTTCCTCAGCCCCGCCGAAGTGGCCCCCGACCGCACCGTGGTGACCACCGGGCTGTCCAAGTCCCTGGCGCTCGGCGGCTGGCGCGTCGGCGGTCTGCGGGTGCCCCCCGGTGCTTGGGGTCGCGCACTGCGCGACCGGCTGGTCGCCGTGGCCAGTGACATGTGGTCCACCCTGTCGGGCCCGATGCAGCAGGTCGCCGAGTACGCCTTCGGGGATCCGCCCGAGATCCGGCAGCGGCTGGCGGCCAGCGCACGCCTGCACGGAGCCGTGGCCCGGGCCGTGCACGCGGCGGCGGTCGCCGCCGGTGCCACCTGCCGGCCGCCGACCGGGGCGTTCTACGTCTACCCCGACTTCGAGCCGCGGCGCGAGGCGCTGGCGCAGCGGGGGGTGGACGGATCGGCGGCGCTGGCCCGTCATCTGCTGGACGAGCACGGCCTGGCCGTGCTGGCCGGGCACCACCTCGGAGACGATCCCGGCGCGCTGCGCTTCAAAGCCGCCACCAGCATGCTCTACGGCGACACCGACGAGGAACAGGAGGCCGCTCTCGCGGCCCCCGACCCGCTCGCCCTTCCGCACGTCGCCGACGCCCTCATCCGCGTCGCAGAAGGCTTCGCCAAACTCGGCGCCTGACCACCCCGGAGACATCATGGAGACACCCGACGTCCGCGCGGTCGTCACCGGCATCACCGCCGAGGTCCTCGGCGTCGACCAGGCCGCTCTGCACGGCACACCGGCGCTGACCGACCTGCCCACGTTCAGCTCCTTCCGCATCGTCGAGATCGTCGAGCGGGTCGAGGAGGAACTCGACACCGAGGTCGAGGCGAGCGAACTCACCCCGGACAACCTCAGCCGCCTGGACACGCTGATCGCCCTCTTCGAGCGGACCGTGCGCGCCGGTGGAGTACCGGGATGACCGTCACCGACCTTCCCCGCACGGCGTGGCGCCCCGCCGACCTCGAACGTGCCGTGTCCGAGGTGGAGGCGGAGGCCGCCCGGCACGCCGAGGAGTGCGACCGCGAGGCGCGCTTCCCCACCGAGGCGCTGGCGGCCATGCGCCGCACCGGTCTGCTCGGGCTGCTGGTCCCCGCCGAGGACGGCGGCCCCGGCGGCGGAATGGCCGACCTGCTGGCGGTGAGCAGCCGTCTGTCCCGCACCTGCATGTCCGTCGGCATGATCTTCACCATGCACTGCCAGCAGGTCGCAGCCGTCGTCCGGGACGGCGGGGCCCTGCGCGAGCGGCTGCTGCCCCGTGTCGTCCGCGGCGAGCTCTATCTGGCGTCGGTGACCACCGAGGCCGCCACCGGCGGGCACCTGCTGTCGTCCGGGTCCTCGCTGACGGCCGGCGACGATGCCACGGTCCGCGTGGACCGCTTCGCCCCCGTGGTGACCGGCGGCGGCCACGCCGACGGCTTCCTGATCACCGCCCTGGCGCCCGACGCCACGTCCCCGTCCCAGCTGTCGCTGGTCTACGCCGACCGCGGCCAGCTCACCGTCACCGCGCGGGGGGACTGGAACCCGATGGGGATGCGCGCCACCCACAGCGCGCCCCTGCATTTGGCCGGCGAGATCCCCCGTGACCAGGTCATCGGCGCGCACGGGGCGTTCCGGGACATCGCGGTACGCACCTTCGCACCGCTGGCCCACCTCGGCTGGGCGGCGTGCTGGCAGGGCGCCGCCGACGGCGCGCTCCGGCGCGTCGTGACCCTGCTGCGGGCCGAGCGGGGCCGTCACGACCTGGACTCGCCCCTGCTGCTCACCCGTCTGTCGCGGGTCCGTCAGCGCCTGGACACCGTCCACGCGTTGATCACGCACACCGCGTCGGTCCTCGCCTCGGCCGAGGACTTGACGAGCGCGCCCGTGCAACTCCTCGTCAACGCGGTGAAACTGACCGCGTCCGAGCTGTGTCCTGCGGCGGCCGACGAGCTCACGGACCTGATGGGCATGCGCCACGGCTACCTGCGCGACTCGCCGACCGGCCTCGAGCGGACGCTGCGCGACCTGCGGTCCGCCCCGCTGAACTACAGCAACGACCGGCTGCACGCGGCGGACGGCGTGCTGACCCTCATGGACCGGGAGGTCCGTCATGTCTGACTCGCTGTTCGACCTGTTCTCCGCAAGCGCACGGAGGCACCCGGACCGGCCCGCGCTGAGCGTGGCCGGCGTGACCCTCACCTACCGGGAGCTGGCCCGGGCCGCCGACCGCCTCGCGACCCACCTCGGCCCGGTCCCGGCGGGAGCGCGCATCGGGCTGCTGGCCTCCCGCTCCCCCCTGGCCTACGCCGGGTACCTGGCCGTTCTGCGCAGCGGGGCGACCGTGGTGCCGCTCAACCCGGTCTTCCCCGCGCAGCGCAACGCCGCGATCGCCGCCCGGGCCGGTCTGCGGACCGTGCTCACCGACACCGCGCTGCGGGACCTGATGCGCGAGAGCGCGGTCCCGCTCGCCCTGGCGGCGGCGGACGGCACCCCGGCGGGGCATCACGCTCCGGATGCGTGGGCCGGGGAAACCGCGGCCGGGACGGGTGGTCCGGGCGCGTCACCGCCGGCCGGCGAGGCCCCCGCGTACATCCTCTTCACGTCCGGCTCGACGGGTGTTCCCAAGGGCCTGCCCATCGCGCACGGCAATGTGCTTCCCTACGTGGCCCATCAGGTGGAACGCTACGAGGTCGCGCCGGGCGACCGGCTGAGCCAGACCTTCGACCTGACCTTCGACCCGTCCGTGTTCGACATGTTCGTCACATGGGCCGCCGGCGCCACCCTGGTCGTGCCGCAGCGGGAGGACCTCGCCGACCCGGCCGCGTTCGCCCGGGCGCACCGGCTCACGCACTGGTTCTCGGTGCCCTCGGTGGTCTCGCTGGCCGCCCGCATGCGCAGGTTGCCGGCCGGGTGCCTCCCCGACCTGCGCTGGGGCCTGTTCGCGGGAGAGCAACTGACCCTCAAGCAGGCGGCCGCCTGGCACCGGGCGGCACCGCGGGCGGTCATCGAGAACCTGTACGGCCCCACCGAACTCACCGTCACCTGCACCACCTACCGGCTGCCGGCCGACCCGGCCGACTGGCCCGAGACCCGCAACGCCTCCGTCCCGATCGGCCGCCGCCTGCCGCACCTGGAGCACATCGTCCTGGACGAGACGGGCCGCCCCGCGGCCGAGGGCGAGTTGTGCGTACGGGGCGTGCAGCGCTTCGCCGGTTATCTGGACCCGGAGAACAACGCCGGCCGTTTCCTCACCTGGGAGCCCGGCGCCGCCGCCCGCGTCCACGCCACGCACGAGGCCCCGGCGGCGGGGCTGTGGTACCGCACCGGCGACCGGGTCGTGGAGGAGGACGGGGTGCTGACGCATCTCGGCCGGCTGGACGCCCAGGTCCAGGTGCACGGCTACCGGGTGGAGCTGGGCGAGGTGGAGGCGGCCCTGGGCAGCCATCCCGGCGTCGAGGACGCCGCCGTCGTCTTCGACGGCACCGACCTCAGGGCCCTCTACACAGGCGCCTCGGTGCCGGTGGCGGAGCTCGCCGGGTGGGTGGCGGGCCGGCTGCCGGCCTACATGGTCCCCGGCCGGTTCCTGCGGGTGGACCGATTCCCGCTCAACGACAACGGCAAGCTCGACCGCAAGAAGCTGGAGACGCTGGCATGCTGAGGAACGATCACGACGCACTCTGGCACAACTCCCTCACGCCGCAGGCGGTACAGGACGGCGGCTTCGACGCCACCGCCGTCGTGCAGGGCAAGGGCTGCCGCCTGCAGGACGCCACCGGCACCTGGTACCTGGACGCGCGGGCGGCCATGTGGAACACCACCCTGGGCTACAGCTGCGACCGGATCGTGGACGCCGTCACCGAGCAGCTCCACCGGCTGCCGGTGGCGCAGACCATCCGCTACCAGGAGCCCGCCGAGATCTCTCTGCGCTACGCCCGCCGGCTGGTAGCCGAGCTTCCCGACCCCCTCAACCACGTGCGCTTCGGCAGCACCGGCTCCCAGATGACCAGCGCCGCGGTGCTCCTGTCGCGCTTCGTGCGCAAGGTCCGCGGCGAGACGCAGCGCGTCAAGGTCCTCGCCTTCACCAACGGCTACCACGGCACCGGCGGCCTGGCCGGCGCGCTCACCGGTGAGCGCCAGATGCACGCGCTGCAGGCCCCGCTCGCCCCGGAGGTGCACCACGTCCGGCCGTGGGACCTGGACGCCCTCGAACGGGCCGTGGAGCGGCGCGGGCCGGAGAACATCACCGCCGTGATCGTGGAACCGATCATGGGCACCGACGTCCTGCCGGCTCCCGAGGGCGCCCTCGCCTGGATCCGGGAACTGTGCGACCGGCACGGCATCCATCTCATCGCCGACGAGGTCACCACGGGCTTCGGCCGGACGGGAGCGATGTCCGTGACGGCGGCGCGGGGTGTGCTGCCCGACATGCTGGTGCTGGGCAAGGGCATCACCTCCGGCTACTTCCCGCTGGCCGCGCTGGTCTGCTCGGACGCCGTCTTCGACGAGGCCGTCTCCCGTCCGGAGTACGTCTTCCCGCACGGCTGCACCGCCGACGGGCACCCCGCCGCCATGGCCGCCGGGCTGGCCGTCCTGGAGGAGCTGGCCGACGGCACGCTGCTGGAGCGGGTGCGGACCGTCGGGGCGGAGATACGCCGGCGGCTGCGCGCGGCGGCCGAGGAGATCCCGCTCATCCACGACGTGCGCGGCGAAGGCCTGATGATCGGCGTCGAGTTGCGCCGGGAGTGGGGGCGGCCGGGCGAGAGCGAGATGGCGCGGGTGCGCGACGCGTGCAAGGCGGCCGGTCTGCTGCTGACCAGCACCAACAACACGCTCGTGCTGATGCCGCCGCTCGTGCTGGACGAGGAGGAGGCCGACGAGCTGGTGGAGCGGCTGACGGCCGCGTTGCGCACCGTCGCCGGGCACGGCTCGTGACCCGGCGTCCCGCCGTCGCGGTCGTCGACGGTTTCGGGTCGGCGGGCCGGCTGGCGAAGGCGTTCGACGCCGCCGGCCACGACTGCGTGCGGGTGCAGAGCACCGTCGACCTGCCCGCCCACTACCGCAGCGAACTGGACCTCGGCCTGTACGCCGTCAACATCGTGCACGCCGGCGACGTCGAGGCGACCGCGGCGCTGGTGGCCGGTCACCGGCCGATCGCGGTGATCGCCGGGGCCGAGCAGGGCGTCGAACTCGCCGACGCCCTGAGCGAGATGATCGGTCTGCCGGGCAACGGCACCGCGCTCAGCCACGCCCGGCGCACCAAGGACGTGCAGACCCGGACGGTGGCGGCGGCCGGCCTGCCCACGGCACGTCAGCTGACGGTCGAGGACGCCGCCCAGCTGGAGGCGTGGCACGAGAGGCTGGGCGGGCGGGTCGTGGTCAAGCCGGTCCGCAGCGCCCGCAACGACGGGGTGAGCGTGTGCGACAGCCCGGCCGAGTCCGTCGCCGCCTACGAGCGGGTCAGCCGCGCCGTCAACGACTTCGGTGTGCGCAACGAGGGGGTGGTGGCGCAGGAGTACCTGTCGGGCACGGAGTTCGTGGTCAACACCGTCAGCCGGGACGGGCACCACCGCGTCACCGACACCTGGCGCTACCGGAAGATCGACGTCAACGGGGTCCGGGATCGCATCAACGGCATCCTCTCGCTGCCGCCGTCGGATCCGCGCTGGAGCCGGCTGCGGGAGTACGCCTTCGCGGTGCTCGACGCGCTCGGCATCGCCCACGGGCCCGCCCATCTGGAGATCATCCTGACGTCCGGCGGCCCGCGCCTGGTGGAGGTCGGCGCTCGCCTGTGCGGCGCGGACGTGGCCCGGTACGCCGTCCTGGTCACCGGGGAGTCGCAGATCGACCGCACGGTGCAGGCGTACACGGACCCGACGGCCTTCCTCGCCGATGCCGACGCGCCCTACCGCAGGGACGGGCACGCCGCGATGGCGTTCCTCGCCTCCCCGCTGGAGGGGCGCCTCACGTCGTACCCGCTGCTCGGCGAGGTGGAACGCCTCGACAGCTACCAGGGCATGGCGCTGCGGGTCACCCCCGGCCAGCGGTTGCGGCGCACGGTCGACGACAGCACCGAGCCCCTCGCGATCGGTCTGGCGCACGCCGACGCCGCGACCGTCGAGAAGGACTTCCAGACCGTCTGCTACCTCGACGGTCACGGCTTCTACGAAGTGGAGCAAGGACACCATGGGTGACCCCCGCACGATCGCCCTCGTCGATCCCTACGGCGCCGTCAACAAGGTGGGCCAGGCGTTCCGCGAGGCCGGGCTCGACTGCGTCCGCGTCCAGTCCACCCCTGAGGTCCCGCCCTCCTACGGACCGGCCGACCTCACCGGCTACCGGGACAACCTCGTCCATGACGGGACCTTCGAGCACATGGTCGAACGGCTGGCGAAGGTCCGCCCGGAGGCCGTCGTGGTGGGCAGCGAACTGGGGGTGGAGTTCACCGACCGGCTCAACGAGGCCCTGGGGCTGCCCGGCAACGGAACCGCGCTGAGCGAGGCCCGCCGCGACAAGTACGTCCAGATCGAGGCCCTCAGGGCGGCGGGGGTGCCCACCACCCGGCAGGAACGGGTCGGCTCCCCGCGGGAACTGGAGGCATGGCACCGGTCCGTGGGCGGCCGGATCGTCGTCAAGCCGGTGCGCAGCGCCCGCAACGACGGGGTGTCGTTCTGCGACACCCCCGAGCAGTCGGTCGCCGCCTACGAGCGGATCATGTCCCGGGACAGCGTCTTCGACGTCCCCAACGAGGGGGTGGTCGCCCAGGAATACCTGCGCGGCGTGGAGTTCGTGGTGAACACCGTCAGCTGCCGGGGTCGGCACCGGGTCACGGATGTCTGGCGCTACCAGAAGATCACGGTCAACGGCATGCGCGACCGGATCAACGGCATGACCTCCGTCCCGCCCGAGGACGCGGACTGGCACGCCGTCACCGAGTACTCCCGCCGCGTCCTCGACGCCCTCGGCATTCTCTGGGGCCCGGTGCACCTGGAGGTCATGCTCACCGGTACGGGACCCCGCCTGGTGGAGGCCGGCGCGCGGCTGTGCGGGGCGGACGTCGCCCGGTATGCGGTCCTGCTGACCGGCGAGTCGCAGATCGACCGGACCGTGCAGGCCTACGCCCATCCGGAGCGGTTCCTCAAGGAGGCCGACGCCCCGTACGCCGTGCGGAACCACGGCGCCATGGCCTTCTTCGCCTCGCCCTACGAGGGTGTGCTGCGCGGTTATCCGTACATCGGCCTGATCGAGGAACTGGAGAGCTGCCGGGGCGTCACCCAGCGCTTCAAGCCGGGCGAGCGCCTGGTGCGCACGATCGACGACGAGAGCGAACCCGTCACGGTGGGCCTGATCCACCCGGACCGGTCCGTCCTCCTGCAGGATTTCGCCACTGTCTGTTATCTGGACGGCTTCGGCTTTTACGACGTGGAACCGGGGCACTGAGACAGTCTCACCGTCCCCGGACCCGTCCATCCATCCGTCCGGGGACGGTGCAGGCGCCGGCGCCAGAGCGGTGCCGGCGATCGGACCGAAACCCAGGGGAGCATCGTGGCCAAGGGCTGGCGCAGGGACTTCAACTTCGTCTGGGCGGGCGAGACGGCCTCGCTCGTCGGCACTCAGGTGTACCAGCTGGCCATGCCGCTGACCGCGGTTCTCACCCTCGACGCCGACCCCGCACAGCTGGGGCTGCTGGGCGCGCTGACGTTCGCCCCGTACGTCATCCTCGGTCTGCCCGCCGGCGTCCTGGTCGACCGGTGGCAACGGCGCGGAGTGCTGATCCTGTCCAGTCTGGGACAGGCGCTGTCGATCGGTGCCATCCCCCTGCTGGCGGCGCTGGATCTGCTGACGTTCGGCCGGCTGCTGACGCTGGCCTGTCTGGCCGGAACCGCGCGGGTGTTCTTCACGATCGCCTACCGCTCCTATCTGCCGGCGATCGTGCCGCCGGAGCATCTGACCGGTGCCAACTCCCGTCTCACGGCGAGCGAGTCGGTGGCGGAGATCGGCGGCCCGGGGCTGGGCGGGGCGCTGGTGCAGCTCATCGGGGCGCCGTTCGCGCTGCTCGTCGACGCGCTGTCGTACCTGGCCTCGGCGCTGGGCGTCTCGGCGGTGCGCAAGCGCGAGAAGGCCGTCCGCGTCGATCCCGCGCCGTTACGGTCCCAGGCCTCCGAGGGCTTCCGCTTCACGTTCTCCAGCCCTTACCTGCGGGCCACCCTCGGGGAGGCCGCGAGTTACAACCTGTGCTGGCAGATCGTCCTGACGATCCTCACCCTGTTCGCGGTCAAGGAGCTGCACATGAGCCCGGGGACGCTGGGTCTCATGCTGTCCATCGGTGCCGTGGGCGCCCTGCTCGGCGCGGCGTTCACCGACCGTCTCGCTCACCGAGTGGGGCTGGGCCGCACCCTGGTGGCCGCCGCGGTGCTCGGTGACCTGGCACCTTTGCTGCTGCCCGTCGCGCACCGCGGCACGTGGGCGGCCCCCCTCTTCGCCGTCACCTTCTTCGTGCAGGGCTTCGGCATCACCGCCTGCAACGTGCACACCATGACGATCCGTCAGAGGGTCACTCCGGAGCAGCTCCTGGGGCGCACCAACGCCGCCTACCTCTTCGTCGCCCTGGGGATGAAGCCGGTCGGCTCGCTGCTGGGGGGGTGGTTGGGCACCCACCTGGGGCTGCGTGGGGCGCTGGTGGTGGGGACGGTGGGGCTGCTCAGCACCAGTCTCTTCCTGATCCTCTCTCCGCTGCGCACGGTCCGCACCCTGGACAGCCTCAGTCCCGAACCCCCCGAGGACGCCCGGGCGACCACGTCTGCGAGCGCGCCCTGAGCGGGCCGCCTCGCGTCCCGACAGCGGCCGCGAGGGCCGCGTGTCCTCCCGTCACGGCGGGCGAGGGAGACTCGCCTGCCCTGGCCGGCGGTCGGTGAAGCCGTGTGCGGGCCGAGGCCGACCGGCCCCATCTGGGCCCGGCCCCCGGGGCCGCCACCCGGGGGCCGACCTGTCTCAGGCCACGTCCACCCGCAGGGCGTGCCCCGCCTTGTCCAGCGCGGCACGGCACGTGTCCGCGTCGCCGGCCAGGGCGATCGCGTAGGCGACCCGGCCGTCCATCAGACCGCGGGGCGGGGGCGACTTGACCTCTCCCGGCGCCGCCAGGGGGCCGCAGCGCACCACCTGCTCCGGCAGTCCCGCCTCCTCGAAGCGGACGCCCGCGATGACGGAGTCGTCGGCGGGCGGGTAGTAGAAGCGGATGGCGGCGACCTGGCGCCGTCCGACGGTCGCCGCCGGCCTGGGCGGCTTGCCGCACGCGACGTCGGCGGCGGCGAGCGCGAGGTCCGGGCCGCCTCCCAGGAGGTTCAGCAGGGGGATCATGCCCCCGCCGATCCGGGCATTGACCTCGATGACCTTCGGCCCGGTTGGTGTCAGCCTGATCTCCGTGTGGGTCACGCCGTCGGTGAAGCCCAGCGCGGCGTGCGTACGCGTCACCACGTCCGTCAGCGTCGGGTCGGACCACAGCGGGTCGCCGGGGTCGACGATGTGCCCGGTCTCCTCGAAGTAGGGCTCGAAGCCGACCTCCTTGCGGGCGAGGCAGACCGGGGTCACGGTGCCGCGGTGGACGACGCTGTCGACACTGATCTCCGGACCTCGGGCGAACTCCTCGACGAGGATGTTCCGCTCGTGCGTCGGGAGGTCGGGCGCCCACGCGCCGCTCGCGTCCGTGAACCCGACGGCCCGCGCGAGGTCGTCGGGAGAGTCGGCCCGCACCACACCGAAGCTCCCGGCGAGGGCGCGCGGCTTGACGACGACCGGATAGCCGATGTCCCCGGCCACCGCGAGCGCCTCCTCGCGCCCGGAGACGAGCACCGAGCGCGGCTGGGGCACCCGGTCCGCGTCGAGGGCCGCACGGGTGCGGTACTTGTCCCGGCAGCGCTCGACGCACCGCGGGTTTCCTCCCGGAAGTCCGAGGGCGGCGGCCACCTGCGCGGTCTGCTCGATCCAGGTCTCGTCCCAGCAGATGACGCCGTCCAGCGCCTGCTCGGCGTCCACCGCCCGGGCGGCCCGCACGAGGCCGTCGACGTCGGCCAGATCGGCCACGACGGTGTGGCCGGCCGTGTACGCCCGTTCCCACGTGGGGGGTTCGGTCAGCACCAGGTGGACACGGAAGTCGCGGCTTATCGACCGCAGCAGGTACTCCCGGTACGCGCGGATGCCCGGCGTGATCACGAGCAGGTGTCCCATCGTCATGAACACCGGATACCCGTGTGCCGCCGGGCGAGTCCCGGCGGCGCCCGCTGCGGGCTTCCGCGGCGTTACTCGTGCCGCTCAGCGACGAAGATGCAGAACGGGTGGCCCTCGGGGTCCCGGTAGACGCGGAAGCGTTCCTCGTCGTCGGGGTCCGGACGGTCCCGGTTGCTGAGCAGGGTGCCGCCCAGGCCGAGCACGCGCTCGTGCTGATGGCGCAGCTCTTCCAGGGAGTCGACGCTCAGATCGAGGTGCATCTGCTGGGGCACCGGGCCGTCGGGCCAGTCCGGCTCGCGCAGGTGTTCCACCTGCTGGAAGGCGAGCTGTGGTCCACCGCCGGGGTTGCGCAGGACGAGCCAGTCCCTGCCGTGTTCGTCCGGCTGACCCGCCGGAGGCGGCTCGTCCCCCGCCGCGTAGTCGAGCCCCAGCAGGGACCGGTAGAACTCGGCGAGGGCGCGGGCGTCGGTGCTGTCGAGCACGGTCTGCACGAGCCGAAGGCTTGCGTCATGGGTCATGGACTCCAGGTGCCCGGTCCGGCCCGGCCCGAACGGCCCGCTCGGGGGAACGCCCGCACCGAGCCCGTTTCAGCCGGGGCGCACGAAGCGTGATCGCTCTCCTGACCACCCCTGACTCCGTCGCACCACGGGCCTGCGCCGCGGGCGACGCGGCCGGGCGGCAGGGGTCCCTGGCAGGGTTGGAGAAGGTCAAGTGTCAAGATGGGGACATGACTATCAAGGTATTTTTCGACATCACCATCGACGACGTCCCCGCCGGCCGGATCAACCTGGACCTCTTCGACGACGTCGCCCCCAAGACCGTGGAGAACTTCCGCGCGCTGGCGACCGGCGAGAAGGGCTTCGGTTACAAGGGCTCGTCCTTCCACCGCGTGATCCCGGAGTTCATGCTCCAGGGCGGCGATTTCACCCGCGGCGACGGCACCGGCGGCAAGAGCATCTACGGCGAGAAGTTCGCCGACGAGAACTTCACGCTGAAGCACACCAAGCCGGGCCAGCTCTCCATGGCCAACGCCGGTCCGAACACGAACGGCTCGCAGTTCTTCATCACCACGATCGTGACGTCGTGGCTCGACGGCAAGCACGTCGTGTTCGGTGAGGTCGCCGACGAGAGCAGCATGGAAGTCGTCCGGAAGATCGAGAGCTACGGCTCGCGGTCCGGCCGCCCCTCGGCCACCATCACGATCGCCGACAGCGGCGCTCTGTAGGGGTCTCTTCACGTGTCGGGAGCGAACGGTTCCCGGCACCCGCCCCACCCCATCGGCGCTGCACCGGCCGAGCGCCCGGCGCAGCGCCGTACGGCACGTAACGGCCGTAGGGCCGGCGGTTACTCCCCGGCCTGTGACACACGGCACGGGTGGGAGTACGGGAACGATGGAATGCAGACGAGCGGGCACATGGTTGGCCTATACATCTGACTGTGAACCTGTGAGGTACCCGTGAAGCACTCCGTCCCCGAGCAGCCCGCCGACGTCGTCGCGCGCCTGCGCGCCACCTTCCGTACCGGCCGGACGAAGCCCGTGGAGTGGCGCGTGGCCCAGTTGCGCCGTCTGCGTGACCTGCTCAGCGAGCACGGCACGGATCTGGCCGCCGCTCTCCATGCCGACCTGGGCAAGAGCGCCACGGAGGCCTTCCGCACCGAGATCGACTTCACCGTCCGTGAGATCGACCACACTCTCGATCACCTCGCCGACTGGCTGCGGCCGGAGCCGGCGCCGTCCCCGGCCCACCTCGGCCCCGACGTGAGGGTGTGGACGCAGTACGACCCCCTGGGCGTCGTCCTCGTCATCGCCCCCTGGAACTACCCGGCGCAGCTCCTGCTGACCCCCGTGGTCGGTGCGCTGGCCGCCGGCAACGCGGTGGTCGCCAAGCCGAGCGAGCTGGCCCCCGCCACCTCCGCGGCGCTGGCCCGGCTGCTGCCGGCGTACCTCGACAACGACACGGTCGCCGTGGTGGAGGGCGGGGTCCCCGAGACCACGGCCCTGCTCGCCGAACGTTTCGACCACATCTTCTACACCGGCAACGGCACGGTCGGCCGGATCGTGCTGCGCGCGGCCGCCGAGCATCTCACTCCGGTCACCCTCGAACTGGGCGGCAAGTCACCGGCGTTCGTCGACCGCGACGCCGACCTGGCCGTCGTCGCCGACCGGTTGGCCCGGGGCAAGTTCCTCAACGCCGGGCAGACCTGCGTGGCCCCCGACTACGTCCTGACCGATCCGGAGACGGCGGCGGCCCTGGAACCGCTGTTCGCGAACGCCGTGAAGGCGCTGTACGGCAGCGACCCGGCCGCGTCCGGCGAGTACGGCCGGATCGTCAACGAACGGCACTTCGACCGGCTCACGGGCCTGCTCGACTCCGGTCGTACCGTGGTGGGCGGCACGAGCGACCGTCCGGCGAAGTACATCGCACCCACAGTCCTGGCGGACGTCGCCCCCGACGCGCCCGTGATGCGCGAGGAGATCTTCGGCCCGATCCTCCCGATCGTCACCGTCCCCGGTATCGACGAGGCGATCGGCTTCATCAACGACCGGGACAAGCCGCTCGCCCTGTACGTCTTCACCGAGTCCGACGAGACGCGGCGCCGGTTCGCCGACGAGACGTCCTCGGGCGGCCTGGGCTACGGCCTGCCGCTCGCCCATCTGACCGTGTCCGACCTGCCGTTCGGCGGTGTGGGAGAGAGCGGTATGGGCAATTACCACGGCCGCTACTCCATCGAGACCTTCAGCCATCGCAAGGCGGTCCTCGACAAGCCGCTGCACTGAGGCCCGCGACGGCCCGCGCGCCGAGGAGTGCTGCGCGGGCCTCGTTCATGTCCGGGGCCGTGCCACCAACCGTGCGCAGTGATGACCATAAGCGCCCGCATCGCAACTCAGAGTAGTCACATAGGGTCACACATGGTCATGGTTCAGGCCCTCACACGCGGTCACCCTTGAGGGCCGGAGACAGCACAGCTCGAGAACGCGATGGCGTGACTTGAAGTGGTCAAGATGGGAACCGGTAAAGCAGCCCTGGCGCACGAGGCGGGCCGGATGCCCGGGCGCCGGCCCCTTCACCGGAGAAGAGACCACGATGGCGCACGAAGACGACAGCCGGCAGGCCGTACCGGACCCACGCGCGAAGCGCACCGACGGCGACGGCGGCGCGCGCCGACGACCGTCACGGGGGTGGCACGTCGAGGAGACGGCCGAGGTCGCCGTGCCCGTGCGGACGGCGTACAACCAGTGGACGCAGTTCAAGTCCTTCCCGCGCTTCTCGACCGTCGTGCGCGGCGTCGAGCAGGTCAGGCCGACCATGACCGTCTGGTCGATCGGCTACGGACGTCTGCGTCGCCGCTTCCCGGTGGAGATCCTGGAACAGGACCCGGACTCCTACCTGGCCTGGCGCGGTCTGGAGCAGAACCCATCCCACCGGGGCGAGGTCGAATTCACGCCGACGGCGTCCGGCGGCACCGCGATCACGGTCCGGATGGAGCTGGAACCGCGGGGAGCGGCGAAGATCCTCTCCCGCTCGTCGAGGGCCGTCCGGTTGACCAGCCGGATGGTCGCCCGGGTGGTGCACGCCGAGCTGGTGAACTTTCAACGGTTTATCGAGGGCCTGGGGCAGGAGGGCGGGGCCTGGCGGGGCACCATCCGCAACGGCCGCGTCCAGCACGATCACCCCGAACCGCCCAGGAGCCGCGTGGCCCAGTGGCCGGTCGGCTGACCCGCCGCCGGACACGACAACGCCGGACACGGCAAGAGAAAGGCGAACCGATGCAGAACCCGCCCGGTGAGGAGCCGGAGACCACCCTCTCCGTGACGCCGCCGAAGAAGTGGGCGGCCGGTGTCCCCGCCGTCGTCCACGCGCTGGAGTACTCCCTGGAGCAGACCTCCCCGCGCAAGACCGGGGTGGACCTGCTGACCATGAACCAGGTGGGCGGTGTCGACTGCCCCGGCTGCGCCTGGGCCGACCCCGCCCCGGGCCGGCGCCATCGCAACGAGTACTGCGAGAACGGCGCCAAACACATCAACGACGAGGCCACCACGCGGCGGGTCACCGCCGACTTCTTCCGTGAGCACAGCGTCTCCGACCTCGCCGGACGCTCCGACATGTGGCTCAACCAGCAGGGCCGGCTCACCGAGCCGATGATCAAGCGGCCGGGGTCCGAGCACTACGAGCCCATCGGCTGGAGCGACGCCCTGGGCGTCCTCGCGCAGGAGCTGAAGGCGTTGACCTCCCCCGACGAGGCCGTTTTCTACACCTCCGGGCGCGCCAGCAACGAGGCCGCCTTCGTCCTGCAGCTCTTCGCCCGCGCCTTCGGCACCAACAACCTGCCCGACTGCAGCAACATGTGTCACGAGTCCAGCGGCTTCGCCCTGAGCGAGACCCTGGGCACCGGCAAGGGCACCGTCAGCCTCGACGACCTCCACCACGCCGACCTGATCTTCCTGGTCGGGCAGAACCCGGGCACCAACCACCCGCGTCAGCTCTCCGCCCTGGAGGAGGCCAAGCGGGGCGGCGGCCGGATCGTGGCGGTCAACCCGCTGCCGGAGGCCGGGCTGCGGCGCTTCAAGAACCCGCAGAAGCCGAGCGGGATCATCGGACGCGGCACCCAGATCGCCGACCGGTTCCTGCACATCAAGCCCGGCGGCGACCTCGCCCTGTTCCAGGCCCTCAACCGCCTGCTGCTGGAGGCTGAGGACGCCCGGCCCGGCACCGTCCTGGACCACGACTTCATCGACGCCCACACGACCGGGTTCGAGGAGTTCGCCCGGCACGCCCGTACCGTCGACTGGGACGACGTGCACACGGCGACCGGACTGACGCGCGAGGAGATCGAGAAGGTCCGCGACGAGGTCCTGGACAGTGAACGCGTCATCGTCTGCTGGGCGATGGGCATCACCCAGCACAAGCACGGCGTGCCCACCGTCCGGGAGATCGTCAACTTCCTGATGCTGCGCGGCAATCTGGGGCGCGCCGGCACCGGCGCCTGCCCGGTGCGCGGCCACAGCAACGTCCAGGGCGACCGCACCATGGGCATCTGGGAGCAGATGCCGGACACCTTCCTCGACGCCCTGCAGCGGGAGTTCGGTTTCGACCCGCCCCGCCCGCACGGCCTGGACTCGGTGAACGCCATCAAGGCGATGCGTGAGGGCGACGTCAAGGTCTTCCTCGCCCTCGCCGGCAATTTCGTCCGGGCCGCTCCGGACAGTGAGGTCACCGAGGAGGCGCTGCGCTCGTGCCGGCTGACCGCGCACATCTCCACCAAGCTGAACCGTTCGCACACCGTCTGCGGCGACACCGCGCTGATCCTGCCGACGCTGGGGCGCACCGAGCGTGACGTCCAGGCCGACGGCGAGCAGTTCGTGACCGTCGAGAACTCCATGAGCGAGGTGCACACGTCCCAGGGCCGCCTCGCACCGGCGTCCCCGCTGCTGCTCAGCGAGGTCGCCATCCTGTGCCGGCTCGCCCGCCTCACCCTGGACGGCAAGCCGGACATCCCCTGGACCACGTTCGAGGGTGACTACGGCAGCATCCGCGACCGCATCTCCCGTATCGTGCCGGGCTTCCACGACTTCAACGCACGGGTGACCCGCCCCGGGGGCTTCCAACTGCCCAACCCGGTCAACGAGGGCGTCTTCAACAACAAGGCCGGCAAGGCCCTGTTCACCTGCAACGAGCGCGTGATCCCCCGGGCACCGGAGGGGCATCTGCTGTTGCAGACGCTCCGCTCGCACGACCAGTGGAACACCGTCCCCTACAGCAACAACGACCGCTATCGCGGCATCCACGGCAGCCGCCACGTCGTGCTCGTCAATCCGGCCGACCTGAGCGAACTGGGCCTCGCCCAGGGCGACCGCGTGGACCTGGTGAGCGTGTGGGCGGACGGCTCCGAGCGCCGGGCCGAGAACTTCGAGGTCGTGTCCTACCCCGCCGCCAAGGGGTCGGCCGCCGCGTACTACCCGGAGACGAACGTCCTGGTGCCGCTGGACAGCGTCGCCGACATCAGCAACCAGCCCACGTCCAAGGGCATCGTCGTACGCCTCGAACCCACGAGCGATCGGGCGCGGCGTGTGACCGCCTGACGGGCGGCACGGTCCTGTCGGTGTGCCGGGCGGTGTGCTTCGCCCCTGGCCGAGGGCGCTGCTCGTCCCATGACGAGGGGCCCGGCATCAGCCGGGCCCCTCGTTCGCGTGGCGGGGGCACAGGATGTGGATCTGTGCCTCCAGCTCATGAGCCCGATGGGCTACCGGGCTGCTCCACCCCGCGCGGTGGTGCTGCCGCCGTGGCCGGCGACTCACGCGGGGCGGTACGCATCATCCTTCGTCAGCCGCGCACGATGTTCTCGGCCTGGGGGCCCTTCTGCCCCTGCGTCACGTCGAAGGTGACCGGTTCGCCCTCGATGAGTTCCCGGTAGCCGTTGCCGGTGATGTTGGAGTAGTGGGCGAAGACGTCCGGGCCGCCGCCGTCCTGGGCGATGAATCCGAAGCCCTTTTCGGCGTTGAACCACTTAACGGTGCCGCTGGCCATGCTGCTTGTCCTTCGATATCGCCGAGAGGTCCCGGCTGGTCCATGGGAGGCGCCACCTCGAACACTGATGACACCCGCGGACTGTTCTACCCCCTCCGGCGCCGATCATCCGACCTTTTTTCGGTGAACATCCGCAGCTCGGGCGATCGCCTGCACCGGATCGGCGTAGCCCTGCTCCTCGACCAGATGAGAGCGAACGCGCCCGGGCGGGTGATGGTCGCGGCGTTCGACGGCACACGGAGCTTCAGGTTGCCTCGCCCCTCCGTGAGAAAGCCCACCACACCTCATGCCTGAGCATCAGGGGATAAATCGCCCCTCTGCGTGATGTGCACACAACAGTCAGGCATTAGTTTGAGGACTGTGCGTGATCATCCTCTGGCTCTGACCACGGCCCGGAAGGCGGGTCTCATCCGTTTCGCGCTGGCCGGCGTCGTCGCGGGCGGACTTCTGACGGGATGTGCGTCGGACGACAAGTCCCTGGCCTATCAGACGGACTACGGCAACCATCGGCCGTTGCGGGTCGTCGGCTACCCCTCCGCCGGGAGTCTCGAGACGGTGCAGAAGGCCGTGTGGCGGCTCGCCGACGGTGACACCGACGGGCTCGCCGCGCTCGCCGTCGGCGACGAGCACGCCGATGCCACAGCCCGCAACTGGGTGAAGGCGTTCGGCGCCGCCGCCAAGGAGGAGGTGACAGCGGACTTCTACGACGAGGGGTCCGTGCGGCAGGTCGTGGTCCTGTACTTCGCCAAGAGCGGCCGGGTCAAGGAGATCGAGACGCGCATCGGCCAGGACGACGCATGGGGACTCACCCTCGACGAACCCGACCCGACCGCGGCGACGGCCCGGCCCGACTGGGCCCCGACCAACCCTGGCGGCACCGGGTCCCGTACGTCCGGCGTCCAGCCCGCCGACCGCCGAGCACGTGGCAGCGAGGGCGGCTGACCTGCTGTGGCGCGGGCGGTGCGTCACGCACTCGTCCTCTTGCAGGCCGCACAGCGTTCCTCGGATCCGCACGGACACTCCGAGAGGCGGGGTGGCTGCAGCGAGGTCGTCACCGGTAACGCCTCCGCCCGTCAAGCCCGTTGAGGGACGGAGCGCGCTGGAGGGGACCAACGGGGACACGCGTCCGACCGGAGTGCACCGGCGTCAATCAGCCATCCGGCCTGCCCTGTTTTTGGCTGTACGCGGCCGGAAGGCAGACCCAAGCTTGATCCGCCCGTGAGATCCACGGCGAGCACGTCGATGTGTATGGAGGACCCCGGTGCGTCGCGCCTCTCTCTTCCTCGCAGGTGCCATGGCTTCACTCCCCCTCGTCCTGGTTCCCGCCGCATCCGCCTCGGCGGCTCCGGCGGACAAGCCCCAGGTGCTCAGCTCCTGGACGCAGACCAGCGCTTCCAGCTACAACGCCTGGGCCGCCGCCCGCCAGAATCAGGGCGCGTGGGCCTCGTACGGCTTCGACTGGTCGACGGACTACTGCACCACCTCGCCCGACAACCCGTTCGGCTTCCCCTTCCAGAACGCGTGTGCCCGCCACGACTTCGGCTACCGGAACTACCACGCGGCCGGTACGTTCTCCGCCAACAAGGACCGTCTGGATTCGGCGTTCTACGAGGACCTCAAGCGCGTCTGCGGTACGTACTCGGGCGCCAGCAGAACCGCCTGCAACAGCACCGCGTGGACGTACTACCAAGCCGTCAGAGCCTTCGGCGTGCCGTCGGTCGACGGAGGCACGGCGAAGGCGCCGGCCGGGGCTGAGCCCGCCCACGCCTGACGGTGGCGGTGGCGCCGGGCCGGGGAGGTGCCTCCCCGGCCGGGTGCCTTGGCGTCAGTTGCCGGTGTGCGGCAGGAGGGACACCATCGCGCTGCCGTTGCGGGCGACGAGGGCGTCACCGTAGAGCAGGAGCTGGGGCGAACCCGCGAACCTGGGCTCCGTCCTGAGGGTGTCGACGTGGCCGCGCCAGACCTGTGCGCCCGTGTGCAGGTCGAGTGCGGACAGGTTTCCGGTCGGGTCGAGGAAGTACACGACTCCCTGCCGGGTCGACACCACGGGTGAGGCGAGGCTCTGCATGGTGTCCTCGCCGGGCACCTTGACGCCCACCGGGCGGCTCCACAAGGTCTTGCCCGTGGTCAGCGAGTGGGCCGAGGCCTCGCCCTGCCGGGAGACGGTGATCAGACGGCCACCGACGACATCGGAGCCGGCCAGGGCCCCCTTGACCCGATAGGGGTGCGAGGCATGCTCTCCCGAGCCGTCGACGGTGGTCAGCCGCAGGCTCCTGCCGCCCTCGTCCCGCGCCGCGAGCAGGACCATGCGGTCCCCGGAGGTGCCGATGAGCTGCTGCATGCCGGGAAGGGTCGTGACCTTCGTGGCGCTTCCCGTGGCGGGATCGAGACGGAGGACCTCGGTGCCGTCCGGCTTCTCGACGTCCCGCGCGCACAGGAGGTAGGGCACCCCGCTCAGCACGGCCCGCTGACACACCATGCCCTTGTCCCAGGTGTGGCGCCACTTCTCCTTGCCGGTCAGCGGGTCGAGGGCGGACATCGTGCGCACCGACGGCGTGTTCGCCAGCACCGCACCGTCGATGAGCATGGCGGCCTGTTCCGTGCGGTCGTCCTGCGGCATCTGCACCGTCCACAGCACCTTGCCGGTGGCGGCGTTCACCGCCATCAGGTCGGTGCCTCCGGAGTAGTCCCCGCCGGGCAGGTTCCGGGCGGTGTGATTGCGGTAGGCGTACACGACGCCGTCGCGCACGGCGACCGGGTGGTCGATGCCGTCACCTTCGCGGTTGACCTCGACGCCCCAGAGCCGCTTGCCCGTCTTGGCGTCGATCTTCGCGACGTCGTACGTGGACCCGCTGCAGTACAGCGCGGAGCCGTCCACCAGACACCCGCGCTCGCTGGTGCCCGTACCGCTGCTCTGCCACGGCTTCCAGCCCTCCGGCGGTGTCGCCGGTGATGCCGCCGGGCGCACGGGGCGTTCATACCGTGCCGAACCGCCGTCGCCGAAGCCGAACACCGCGCCCACGCTGATCGCGGCAACCGCGACCGCCGTCCCCGCGGCCTGCGAGAAGCGCCGCCTGCTGCGCCGCCGCACCACCTTGTCCACCAGGTCCCCGGGTGCCCGCACCCGGTCCAGGGCGACCCCGTGCAGCGTGTCCCGGACCTTCTCCTCCAGGCGCTCCGTCGTCATCGCTGAACCTCCTTGGGCGTGTAGCCGAGCGACTGGATCCGTTCCGTGGGCCGTTCGGGGCCGAGTTCCGGTACGAGCGCGCGGAGCTTGGCGAGTGACCGGTGGGCCGTGCTGCGGACCGTGCCGACCGGGCATCCCAGCAGCGCCGCGACCTCGGCCTCGGGCAGGTCCTCGAAGTAGCGCAACACGACCACGGCCCGCTGCCGGTTCGACAGACGGCCGAGTGCCGCCCACAGTGCGATGCGCAGGTCGGAGTCCGGCCCCGCCGCGGCGTCCCCCGCTGCGTCGGGCAGCACGGGCACCGTCGTCTCGGCGTGGTGTCTTCGCAATCGCCAGCGGTTCACCTGCTGGCGGTACATCACCTGCCGGACGTAGGCCTCGTGCTGCTCGATGCGTGCCCATCGCCCGTAGGCCTTCATCAGTGCGATCTGCAGCAGATCCTCCGCAGCGTACCGGTCACCACCGGTGAGCAGTACCGCGAGCCGCAGCAGCGCGGTGGAGCGCATCTCCACGAACTCCCGGAACTCGTCATGACTCGAGGCCTCCATCGACCCTCCCCTTCTCGAATCATCACGACGTGCTGGACCGCCCCCCGCTATCCCTCTTCGCCGAAGATCGTGCGGGCGCACCGGCGCGGCGCCGCTGACGCACCGGCACCCGAACGGGGGACGCCCGGCGGTGGGCCGCATCCGGTTCCGCTCCCCCGGGCGAATTCTGCACCGTCCGTACGCACGTGCCCCGACGGAAGGCCTGCCGCCATGTCCACCCCGCACTGGCTCTTCGGTGATCAGCTGGGCCCGCATTTCCTCACTCCGGCCCGTGAGCAGGGCCCGGATCGCGGAGCACCCGTGGTGATGATCGAGGCGAAGTCGGTGTTCCGGCGCAGGCGTTTTCACCGCGCCAAGGCCCACCTGGTGCTGTCGGCGATGCGGCACCGGGCGGCGGAGCTGGGTGAGCGGGTGACGTACGTGCGAGCGGAGACCTATCGCGAGGGGCTGCGCCGCGCGGTGGGCGACACACCGGTGACGGTGTGTCACCCCACCTCGTACGCGGCGCTGCGGCTGGTGCGTTCCCTGCCCGGGGTGCGGGTGCTGCCCGCCCGGGGCTTCCTGGTCACGCACGAGGAGTTCGCCGGCTGGGCCGGGCGGCTCGGCGGGCGGCGGCTGCTCCAGGAGAACTTCTACCACTGGGTGCGGGAGCGGCACGACCTGCTGATGGACGCCGGCCGCCCGGCCGGAGGCCGGTTCAACCACGACAACGCCAACCGCGAGCCTCCGCCGCGCGGCGCCCGCACCCTGGACGTGCCGGGGCCGTACCGGCCGCGGGAGGACGACATCGACGCCGGGGTACGCGAGGACCTCGACCGGTGGGAGCGCGAGGACGGGGTGCGGTTCGTCGGGCGGGACGGCCCCCGCCGTTTCCCCGCCACCCGGCGCGAGGCCCTGTCGGCACTGCGCCGCTTCGTGGCGCACCGGCTGTCCTCCTTCGGGCCGTACGAGGACGCGATGCTGGCCGGTGACCCGGTGATGGCCCACAGTCTGCTGTCGTCGTCGATGAACCTGGGGCTGCTGCACCCCGCCGAGTGCGTGGAGCACGCCGAGCGTGCCTGGCGGGAGGGCGGTGTCCCGGTGAACAGCGCCGAGGGGTTCGTCCGGCAGGTCGCGGGGTGGCGGGAGTACGTCTGGCAGCTGTACTGGCACTTCGGTGAGGACTACCGGCACGGCAACGCGCTCGGGCACACGCGGGAGCTGCCCGCCTACTTCGGCGAACTCGACGCGGACGCGGTCACCGCCCGCTGCCTGGCCGGCGTGCTCGCCCAGGTGCGGGACACCGGATGGACGCACCACATCCCCCGGCTGATGGTGCTGGGCAGTCACGCCCTGCAGCGCGGCTGGGACCCGGCGGCCGTCACCGACTGGTTCCACCGCTGCTTCGTCGACGGGTACGACTGGGTGATGGTGCCGAACGTGATCGGCATGTCCCAGTACGCGGACGGCGGCCGGATGACCACCAAGCCGTACACCTCGGGGGGCGCCTACATCCACCGTATGAGCGACCTGTGCGAGGGCTGCGCCTTCCGGCCCGGCGACCGCACCGGTCCGCACGCCTGCCCGTACACCGCCGGCTACTGGGCCTTCCTGCACCGGCACCGCGACCGGTTGTCCGGCAACCCCCGCATGCGGCGCCCGGTGCAGGGTCTGGACCGACTCGGCGACCTCGACGACGTGCTGCGCGAGGAGCGGCGGCGAGCGGACGAGGCGCCGTGACGGTACCGGCGTACCGCGGCCCGGTGCGCCGCGATGACGTGTCGGTCGCCTCGCGGGGCGCCCGGAGCTCCCGTAGGGTCTCGATGCCGTCGGCGCCGGACACGCTGACGGCCCTTGACGACCGCGCGGACCCAGTGACGAGGAGCTCGCATGTCAGGACAGTTCGAGGTGACCACCGAGATCGACCGGCCCGTCGAGGCGGTGTTCGACTACCTCGCCGACGGGCGCAACGATCCGCAGTTCAGTCCCCGTGTGCAGCGGATCGACCGGGTCCCCGAGACGCCGACGGCCGTGGGCACGGTGTTCCGCAGCACCGTCAAGGACGCCGGGGTGAAGACGGCCAGGGAGTTCCGCATCACCGCATGCGAGGCGCCGGCGCGGATCCGGTGGACCGAGGTGTCGAAGAACAGCGTGTCGGTGGCTGAGGGTGGCTACGACCTGGAGCCGCTGGCCGACGGCGGGACGCGGGTGCGACTGCACAACGTTCTGGAGGGTCATGGGCTCGGCAGGCTGCTCGTCGGCCTGGCCCTCGCGGCCGCCCGCAAGGACGCTCCCGCGTTCGGGGCGCGCATCAAGGCGGCGGCCGAGACGGCGATCCCGCCGCACTGACCGTCCGGAGTCACGGCGCCCGCGCCGTCACGGCCGCTGGGCGGGGCACCTGGTGCCCCGAGGTGGCAGCGTCAGACCGGTCAGGTAGCCGTCCACGGCGTCCCGCATGCAGGGGCCGTTGGTGACGCTGCCGTGGCCGTGTCCCTCATAGGTGAGGAGCACGCCGCTGCGACCGAGCTGCCGGGCCACCGAGACGGCCCACGGGTAGCCGGTCGCGGGGTCGTGCAGCGCGTTGGACACGAGGACGGGTGCGACCCCGCGCGCGTCCAGGCGGTGCTGCGGGTTGGCGGTCGGCGCGCCCAGACACGCCGCCACCATGTGCACCGGCAGCAGAGAGGGCAGGTCGGGTGCTGCCTCATCCATCGTGGCGAGGAGCGATGCGTAGGTCGTGAAGTCGCGCACGGGCAGGCGCCAGTCCGAGCAGAAGACCGGGGTGGCCGGAGGCAGCGGTGCCGTCGAGGTGGGCGCCGCGGGCAGCGGCTCGCTCGCGTGCATCCTGGCGACGGTCGCGGCCAGGCCCGCGTAGTCGGCCTCGTAGAACTTCCGGAACGCGACCTTGTTGACCAGGTCCGGTGACGACAGCGGTCTGCCGGGCTCGGCCGGGTCCTCCAGCTCGCCCTGCCGGGCGCGGTCCAGCAGGCCCCGCCAGACGGCGCGGACGTCACGCCCGTGCAGTGCGCAGTCAGCGGTGCGCTCGCACCACGTCACGAACTCCTGGAACGAGTCCTCGGCGGAAGCCGCCTCGGCCCGCAGGAAGTCTCGGGTCGATGCGACGCTGTGGTCCATGACGCTCTCCAGAACCATCGCGCGCACGCGACTCGGATAGGTCTCGGCGTACTGCGCCCCGAGGAGCGTGCCGTACGAGCTGCCGTGGAAGGTCAGCTTGCGTTCGCCGAGGGCGGCGCGGAGGGCGTCGACGTCCCGGACGGTCTGGGCGGTGTCGAGGTGGTCGAACACCGGGCCCGTGCGGGCCCGGCAGTCGGCGCGGAGCCGTCTGTTGTACGCCGTGGTGGCGTCGAAGTCCGCCCGGTTCTCGAGCTGCGGCGAGGGCCGCTGCGCGAGCAGTTCGGCGGAGCACGTCACCGGGTTGCTGCCGCCCACGCCGCGCGGGTCGAAGCTGACGATGTCGAACCTGCGGCGGACCTCGGGGCTGAACCGGCTGACACGGTCCACCACCATCCTCACACCCGAGTCGCCCGGCCCGCCGGGGCCGAACACCATCGAACCGACGCGTGCGCCGGGGTCGGTGGCCTTGCGGCGCGCCACGGCCAGTCCGAGTCGCGGGCCGCCCGGGTCGGCCCAGTCGACCGGCACCATGAGAGTGGCGCACTCGGCTCCGGGCTGCGCAGCGTCGTCGCACGGTGCCCACCGCAGGTTCTGCGGGGCGGGCGGCGACGCAGGGGCCGCGGGAGCGGTGGCGAGGCCCGTGACGAGTGCCAGGGCCGCTCCCACGACCGTGGCTGAGCGGCGCGAGAACGCTGTGAGGCGCACCGTGTTCGTACCCCTTGACGGCATGGCTCCTCCTCGTGGAGCTCGTGGAGAGAGTGCTCGTGTCGTACGTGCGGACCCGGCCGGGGCACCGTCGTCACGGTAGACGCCCTGTCGCCGCCGTGGAGCTGCGGTCAGGGTCTTCTCCGGGGAAGGTCGGGGGCGGCTCAGGGGCGATCGGGCGGGCGGGAGACCTCACGTGCGCGCAATCCGGCCAGGTGGTCCGGAAACCCCCTGGGCGCTCGGCCCGGAGGGGCGGGTGTCGTACCGATGATCTAGAGTCAGCCTGCTCCTGGGGAGGGGATGACGCATGGTGCGTAAGGGTCGTCGGGTCGTGTGGTGCGCTGTCGCGGTGCTGGCGTTGGCAGGCTGCGGGCGGGCGGAGGTGCCGCCGGAGCGGCAGCCCGCGTTCGAGGGGGCGGAGGATCTGCCGGAGAAGCTCGGTGCGGACGGCACCACCATCACGGTCGGTGACCCCGACGCGAAGGTGAAGGTGCACCTGTACGAGGATCCGCGCTGCCCCTTCTGCGAGCAGTTCGAAACCTCGGGCGGCGGGCCGCAGTTGCGCAAGGCGGTCATCGACCGTCAGGCCACGGTGCAGTACACCCTGGCCTCCTTTCTCGACGACCGGGTCGGCGGCAGCGGTTCGAAGAAGGCGGTCAACGCGCTGCGCGCGGCACTCAAGGAGGGCAAGTTCGTGGAGTACCACGAGGTGCTCTACCTCAACCAGCCCGAAGAGAGCGACGACGGCTACACCGACGCCTACCTGCTGAAGCTGGCCGGCCAGGTGGAGGGTCTGCGCAGCACGGCCTTCGACTCGGCCGTGAAGACCATGAAGTACCGCACCTTCGTGGCCGCTTCGCAGAAGGCCTACGAGCGGGCCGGCGGGGCGGCGGAGCCCGAGGGACCCGGCACACCCACCGCGGTGATCAACGACAAGCGGATCCCGCAGGAGGGCAACGGCGTCCTGCTGGACGGCACCGTCTTCGCCGAGCTCCTGGACCGGATCCATGCCAACCCCTGGGAGTGGGAGGCCACCACTGTGTGAGCCCGGCGGGTCACGCCCCGGTCCCCGGACCCGCCGTCCCGGGCGAACCAGGCTCGGCGTCGCCCGTCAGGGGTGCGTCGTGGCGACCTTCAGGCCGAAGCCGATCAGGACGACGCCGGTGACACGGTCCATGGCCCGGCGCACGGCGGGCTTGTGGAAGAAGACGCGCGCCTTGGCCAGCAGCATCACGTAGCCGCCGAGCCACACGGCGGTCAACGCCGCGTGGAGGAGCACCAGGAGGGCCATACCCGTGTGCGGGGAGAGCCCGGCCGGGGCCAGCGTCGGGAGCAGGCCGGTGTAGAACACTGCGATCTTGGGGTTGAAGACGTTGGTGACCAGGCCGGTCCGCCAGGGGTTGCCCGTGGGGGCTCCGGGGAGGGTGTCGGTGCCCGGCGTCCGGGCACGCCGGCTGTGGAGCAGCGCCTGGACGCCGAGGAGGACCAGGTAGGCGGCTCCTGCCAGTTTGATCACCGTGTAGCCGGTGGCGGAGGCGGCCAGGACGGCGGCGAGGCCGACCACCGTGAGCAGCCCCCAGATCAGCAGTCCCGCGGTGATGCCGCCGGCCGTTCGCAGCCCGTCCTGCCCTCCGGAAGCGACCGCCCGTTTCGTCACGACGGCCATGTCCGGCCCGGGCACCATGGTCAGCAGGGCGAGCACGCCGGCCGCCGTGAGGAACTCGATGAGCATGCCCTCAGTCTCACATTCCGCCGCGTGCGGCCGGATCTCCTGCGCGCAAGTGATCGCACGGGAGAGCTCAAGCGCCTGAGTACGCGTACTCAGACCGTCCGAGCTGTCCTCCCCTGCTCCCCGCGGACTGTCCGTAGCCACACTGGACCGCCCTTGTCTGCCTACGAAGAGGTTCCGATGGCCCGCGCCCTCACCCTGCGTTCCGCCGCTCCCGGCGACCTGCCCTGGATTCACGAACTGCGGCACCGCGTCTACGCGGAGGAGCTGGGCCAGCACGCGCCCCATGAGGAAGGGCGGCTCGTCGACGGGCTGGACGGCGACAACGTCTACCTGGTCGCGGCTCGGGGTGCGGAGCGCATCGGATTCGTGAGTGTGACGCCGCCGTGGGTCGGCCGGTACGGGCTGGACAAGTATTTGACCCGCGCGGAGCTTCCGCTCCTCGACGAGGCCGAGGTCTTCGAGGTCCGCCTGCTCACCGTCGAGCCCGGCGCCCGCTCCGGGGCCGCGGGGGCACTGCTGATGTACGCGGCGCTGCGCTGGATCGCGTCCCGGGGCGGGCGGAGGGTGGTGGCGATGGGCCGCACCGATCTGATCGGCATGTACCGGGCGGCGGGTCTGCGTCCCGTCGGCCGTACCGTCCGCTGCGGGGCGGTCGCCTTCGACGTGCTCACCGGGGACGTGGCAGAGCTGTCGCGGGGGGCGGCCGGTCGGCATGCGGCGACCGTGGCTCGACTGGCGGCCGGGGTGGACTGGCGGCTGGACGCGCCGTTCGCGCCCCGGCCGGACGGCTGCGAGCACGGTGGGGCCTCGTTCACCGCGATCGGCGCGGACTTCCGCACGCTGGAGCGGCGTCACGAGGTGGTCGCGGCGGACGTGCTCGACGCCTGGTTCCCGCCGGCCCCCGGGGCACGCGCGGTGCTCGCCGACGACGCCGGCTGGGTCGCCCGCACCTCACCCCCGACCGGTGCGGAGGGCCTGCTCGCGGAGCTCGCCGCGGTCCGCGGTCTGCCCCCGGAGACACTCGCGGTCGGCGCCGGCTCCTCCGACCTGATCTTCCGGGCCTTCGGCCGGTGGCTGACGCCGGCGAGCCGGGTCCTGCTGCTGGACCCGGGCTACGGCGAGTACGCGCATGTCACGGAACGGGTGATCGGCTGCCGCGTGGACCGGTTCCGGCTGCGGCGCGAGGAGGGCTGGCGCATCGACCCGGCCAGGTTGTCAGCGGTCGTGGCCGACGGGGCGTACGACTTGGTCGTCGTGGTCAACCCGAACAATCCGACCGGACGCCACGCACCGGCCGCGGAACTGCGCGCGGTCGTCGGCGCGGCCCCGGAGCGGACCCGGTGGTGGATCGACGAGGCGTACCTCGGCTACGTGGATCCCGCCGAGTCGCTCGCCGCGTTCGCCGCGAGGGACCCGCGTGTGGTGGTCTGCACCTCGATGTCGAAGACGTACGCCCTGTCCGGTGTGCGGGCCGCCTACCTGGTCGCCGAGGCGGACACGGCCGCGGAGCTGCGCCGGTGGACCCCGCCGTGGGCGGTCGGGCTGCCGGCTCAACTGGCCGCCGTGGCGGCCTTGCGCGACCCGGCGTACTACACCGGCGTGCTGCGGCGCACACACGAGCTGCGGCGAGGGCTCGCCGCCGATCTGGCCGCTGTGGACGCTTCGGTGACGGTCGAGGAGTCGGTGGCCAACTTCCTGACGCTGACGCTGCCACCGGGCGGTGCGAGCGCCGCGTCCCTGGTCGCGGCGTGCCGGCGTCACGGTGTGTACCTGCGGGACCTGTCGCCGCTGTCGTCGTCGTACGAGGGGCGCGCCGTGCGGGTGGCGGTACGTGACTCCGGCGAGAACGCCCGCATCGTGGCCGCCTGTCGGGCCGCTCTCGGTGAACTGCACGCGGGGTGCACCGCTTTGCCGGGTGCCGGGGTGGCACGGTGACCTCGGTGGCCGCGCTGGCTCCGTGGCTGGGCGGGGCGTTGCTGGCGAGCGGTGTGCTGGTGGGGGCGTCGCGGCGACGCGAGCTGGTCGGCCGGTGGTGTGCGTGGGCGGTGGGTGTGCCGGTGGTGACGGCCGCGTTCTGGTGGGGGCGGCCCGGGATCGCCCTGCTGGCCGCGGCTGTCGCGGTCGTGGCGGTGGGGGAGTTCGGCGCGCTGACCCGGCTGCCCGGGGCCGACCGGGTGGTGCTCGCGGCAGGTGTGACGGGGGTGATCGTCGCCGCTGTGTCGATGCCGGACCAGCTCTGGCGGGTCGGTGCGGTCGGGGCGCTGGCTCTGGTCGCCCTGCCGCTGCTGAGCGGTGATGCCGAGGACGGCCTGCGGCGGCTCGGCACCGGTCTGCTCGGCTTGGTGTGGCTGGGTGTGCTGGCGGGGCTGGCGCCGCTGGGGACGCTCGGCCTGGCGTTGTTCGCTGCGGTGTCGGTGGGCGACGTGGTGGCGTACTTCGCCGGACCTCGCCTGGGCGGGCCCGGGTTGTCGCCGCTGTCCCCGGCGAAACGGTGGAGCGGAACGGTGTGCGGCGCGGCGGCGGGTCTGGCCGTCCTCGCGCTGCTGTCGGCGTGGAGCTGGCCGGCGGCGGCCGCGGTGGCCGTCGGCGGGCCGGTGGGCGACCTGGTGGAGTCCCTGGTCAAACGCGGTGCCGGGGTCAAGGACTCGGGACGGTGGCTGGCGGGGGCCGGGGGGCTGCTGGACCGGATCGACTCGCTCGTGGGGGCGTTGGCGGTGGTCGTCGTCCTGGGGTGACCGGGCCGGCGTGCCCGGAGCGGAACCCGGACGGGTGCTGCCGGCGCCTGGGCTTGCCCCGGCTCACGCTGCTCTGGCGTTGTCCAGCTGAAGTGCCGTGCGCAGCCAGTCGTCCGCGGAACCCGGGGTGGGGTGCGGGCTGCTGCCCGGCGGGGTCAGGACGACGGCGGCCAGTTCCCAGTACTGGTTCAGGCGCGCTTCGGCCGAGAGCCGGGCGGCCAGTGAGCGGCGGAAGTCCTGGGTGTCACGGCTGCGGTACGCGCTCGCGTAGGCCGCGACGTAGGCGTCCAGGGCCTCGCCCGGCTGCGGGGCACGGGCCCGGCGCAGGTGGGGGGCTGCCAGTTCGAAGGCCTCGACGAGGCCCGCGTACAGCAGGACGGCGCCGTCGGCCCCTGCCACTCGGTGCACCTCCGGCTGGGGCTGCCGGCCGTCCGTGCAGGGCGCTGTCGTCATCGCGTGCAGGCGGGCGAAGGCCAGTACCTGGGAGGGGTGCGGTTCGTCCGGCGGCTGGGGAACGGCCGCCTCCAGGAATGCCGCGGTCGCCTTGCGCGGCATGCGTGCCGGCAGCCAGGCTCGCCAGAATCTGGCCAGGGGTGCGGTGCTCGGCGGGGTGTTCAGCGCACCGAGCAGTCTCACCCGAGCGGCGCGCTGATCCGGCGGGCACGCGCGCACCGACTGGAGTGCTGCCTCGCGCCAGCGCAGGGTTTTCAGCTCGCCGCCGAGCTCGCTCAGGCGGCTGTCGAGGGCGCTCTCCAGCGCACGGCCGGCGGTCTCCTCGTCGTCGAGGACGCGGCGTATCTCGGGCAGGGGCAGGTCGAGGGAGCGCAGGGAACGGATCAGCCGCAGGCGTTCCAGGGCCACAGGGCCGTAGCGGCGGTGTCCGCCGCTGCTGCGGGTGGCTTCGGGGAGCAGGCCCTGGTCGGAGTAGAAGCGGACGGTCTTCACGGTGGCACCGGCGCGCTCGGCGAGCTCCCCGATGCTCCACAACAGCTCATGCGAAGTGGACAGTTGAACCTCCCTCTGGGGGAGTTCCTACGGTACCGGTGCGCGGGCCGGGCGGACGCCGTGGCCCGCGGACGACGACGTCCGCGACCGGCGCGGCGTCACGAGAGAAGTCCGGGGAGGACTTTGTGCACGTGTTCATCATGGTGGCGGGTGCGTTCACCGGGACCCATGTCTGGCAGGAGACCGCCGCGCGGCTGGTCGCCGCGGGCGGCACGGCGCATGCCGTCCCGCTGACGGGCATCGACCCGGACCGCCCCGCCACGGCGTCCCGCGTCGGTCTGGAGACGCACATCGAGGACGTGCTCGCGGCGATCGACGCGGTGGACGCGACGTCCGGGCGGAGCATCGTGCTCGTCGGTCACGACTACGGGATCCACCCGGTGATCGGCGCGGCCGACCGGCGGCCGGAGCGCATCGCGCGGGTCGTCCACCTGGACAGCGGGATGCCGCAGAACGGTGTGCCGGCGCTCGCCGCCGTACCGGACCAGGTGCTGCGTGCGCAGCTCGTCGAACGCGCCGAGGCGGGCGAGCACGAGGGAGTGCTGGCGCCACCGGCCCGTGAGGAGTGGGAACGCTGGGGCAGCACCGACGGCGTCGGTGAGGCGGAGCTGGCGCGGCTGACCGCCCTGGCGGTTCCGCAACCGCTGGGCACCCTGGTCCAGCCGCTGCGGCTGTCCGGAGCGGTCGCGGCGGTCCCCGTCACCGGCGTGCTGTGTGCCCGGAACGGCGCCACCATCGACCTGGTGCAAAGACTCGTCGACTTCGGTGATCCCGCGCTGGCCGTTCTGACGCAACCTCAGGTCACCTTCTTCGAACTGCCCACCGGGCACTGGCCGATGCTGTCCAGTCCTGCCGCACTGGCGGACGTGCTGCTGCGGGCCGCCGCCGGTGAGGGGCACCGCCTGCGGCCGTCCGGCGGTGAGGCGCCGGCCCCCGCCCACCTGCGCCCGTTCCCCATCGACGTCCCGGGGCCTGTTCGTGACCGCCGGGGCCCGGTCGATCTGTACGTCCCCGAGGGCGAGGGCCCACGACCGGCCGTGGTGTTCGTGCACGGCGGACCGGTGCCCGCCGGGGCCCGGCCGCGCCCGCGCGAGTGGCCGGCCCTGGTGGGGTACGCCCGCTGGGCCGCCGCCGAGGGCATGGTCGGCGTGAGTCTCGAGCACCGTCTCCACGACGTCGCGGACTACGACCGTGCCGCCGCGGACATCGCCGCAGGGGTGGAAAGGGTGCGGGCCGACCCCCGGGTGGACGCCGACCGGATCGCCCTGTGGTTCTTCTCCGGCAGCGGCCCCCTCACCGCGGACTGGCTGACGCAGCCGCCCGCCTGGCTGCGCTGCCTGGCCGCCTCCTACCCCATCCTGGCTCCCCTTCCCGCCTGGGGCATGGCCGGCACCCGCTTCCATCCCGCCCGGGCGGTCCGGCAGGCGGGATCCCTGCCCGTCGTCCTCCTGCGTGCCGGGCAGGAGTCACCCGAGATCGCATCGACCGTCGAGACGTTCGTGACCGCGGCCGGCGACTGCGCGGCGCGACTCGAACTGGTCGATGTCCCCGACGGCCGGCACGCGTTCGAAACCGTCGACCCACCGGAGGAGACCCTCCCGGCCATGCGCCGCGCGATGCGCTCGGTGATCACCCACCTGACCAGGTGACGCCCCCGGGTCACGGCCATGGACTCAGCGCCGTGACGGACGGCGATCGGCGGGCTGCTGCGGTCTTCCCCCCGCAACCGTGGTGGCGCTGGCACCACCTCGTGCAGGGGGCGGACACCATTCTGCCGTCGGAGAATGACTTCGATACTGAGCACCATGACCCATTCATTGGTGCTTCCGGCAGGCCCGACGACGCGAGGAGAACGACAGAGGAAGAACAAGGGGAGTGACTTCTCGGAATTGTCGCGGCGTATAGCCGAGGCCGGGCTTCTCCGGCGCCGTCCGCTGTACTACACGGTCCGTTTCGGTCTGGTCGCCCTCGCGCTCGCCGGGTGCGTCGGCGCGTTCATCGCGCTGGGAGACACCTGGGGCCAGTTGTTCGTCGCCGTCGCCCTGGCCGTGGTCTTCGGCCAGCTCGGACTGGCCGCCCACGACCTCGCTCACCGGCAGGTCTTCTCCGGTCGGCGGCCCAGCGAGGCGGGGGGCCTGCTGGTCGCCGACCTGTTGCTCGGCATGAGCTACGGCTGGTGGATGAACAAGCACACCCGGCATCACGCGAACCCCAATCACGAGGGGAAGGACCCGGACGTCTCACCGGACATTCTCGTCTGGTCGCGTCGGCAGGCGCGCACCGCCCGGGGGCTGCCGCGTTTTCTCGGAAAGCACCAAGCCGTGCTCTTCTTCCCGCTGTTGACCCTGGAAGGGCTGAATCTGAGCTTCAGCAGCTTCCGGGCGCTGAAAAGTCCGTCGATGAAAAAGCCGGCACTGGAAGGCTCACTGCTGGTGGCGCATTTCGTGGTGTACTTCGGCGGACTTTTCGCCGCCCTCTCCCCCGCCAAGGCGCTTCTCTTCCTCGCCGTCCACCAGGGCCTGTTCGGGATCTACCTCGGTTCCGTGTTCGCACCGAACCACAAGGGGATGCCGATGATCGAGGAGGGGACCTCTCTGGACTTCCTGCGCCGCCAGGTCCTCACCTCGCGCAATGTCCGGGGTGGCGCACTGGTCGACGCCTTCATGGGCGGGCTCAACTACCAGATCGAGCATCACCTCTTCCCCAGCATGCCGACCCCCGCGCTCGCCGAAGCCCAGGCCATCACCGAACGGTACTGCGCGGAGCTGGGCATCCCCTACCACCAGACCGGGCTGATCGCCTCGCACCGGGAGGCGCTGCGCCACCTCAGGAGCGTCGGCGAGCCGCTGCGCGCCCCGGCGGAGGACTGACCCGGACTGCTCGGCAGCGAGGGCCGGGCCGGGCGTTTTTCCGCCCGGTGTCACTCCGCCACTTCACCCCGGCGGCGGGCCCGCGCCCGTTCGCCCGCTCCCCGTGCCTTGCCCATGAGCCGGTCCCGACCCCATGAGAGCAGGAAGGCCAGAGGCGTGACGAGGAGCCCCATCAGCAGCGCCTGGTCCCATTCCATGCCCTCCCTTCGGTAGCGCATCATCAAGACGATGAGGACGTAGGCCAGCACGACGAACAGGACGGTCTTCAGTGGTTTGGGCACTGTCATGAGCTCTCAAGTGCCCTGATTTCACAGGGACACGGCGGAATCCCGCCCCTCACTTCTCCTCGGCCCGTCGACGGCAGAGACCAGGAGTCAGACCGGGCGGATCACGCCCTTGATCGCCGACCGGCCGGCGAAGAACACCGACTCCTCGCAGATGAGCGCTCCCGGACCCGGGGCGTGGATCATCATGCCGTCGCCGCTCCAGATGCCGACGTGACTGAGGTCGTCATGGAAGAAGACCAGGTCCCCGACCTGGACATCGGCGAGCGGGACCTGCACCCCCGCCCCCCACTGGGCCTGGGTGCTCCGGGGAAGCATGACGCCGACAGCCTTCCACGCGGCCTGGGTGAGACCGGGAGCGTCGTACGAACCCGGCCCGACCGCGCCCCATACGCAGGGGCGGCCGATCTGGGCACGGGCGAAGGCGATGACCCGCTGGGTCTGTGTGCTGTGGCCGCCGGCCGGTTCGGCGACCAGGGCTGTCGCTACCGGCGAAGGCGGGGGGATGTCGGGAAGCCCGAAGTCGCCGAACGGGGCTGTCACTTCGACCGCTGGACCGTCGCTGTGGAAGGCGGTGGGGCCCGGTGACGGAGGTGAGACATACGGCGCGGTGGGCTGCGGGCCGGACTCCCAGACCGGGCCCGGTGCGAACGTCTCCGGTGCCGGCGCTGCCAGTACGGGCGCTGCCGGTGCGGGCTCTGCCAGTACGGGCGCTGCCAGTACGGGCGCGGCCGGTACGGGCGTTGGTGCCGGCTCGTACAGCGGCCACGGCGCCACGTCACCGCCGAAGGCCGACGGCGCGTCGCCTGCCGGGACGCTTGCGACCGGCAGGGGCTCTCCTGCCGCAGCGTCGGCGGCACGTGGGCCGGGGAGCTCGGGGAGGAGCTCAGTGGCCGGGGCCGGCACCGGGGTCAGGGCCGGGATCGATCCGGCGGTCAGCTCCCGCGCACCGCTGGTGGACGCCTTGGGCGCTTCGAGGGCACGGAGTTCCGCGGGCCGCTCCGCGGGACGCGCGGGTCGCGCTGCCTGGGGCGCACGGTCGGGCCGGGCCGGTGTCTTCCGCTGCGCGTGCCAGGCCGGCACGGAGGGGCCCAGCTTGGCGCGGGCGGCGTCGAACCACTGGCGGGCGAAGCTTCCGACCGCCGGCTCCATGTCCTCCTCGGACCGGCCTTGGGTGTCCGCACCTCGTTGACGCGGGATCGCAAGGGCGCGGGTCGCGTTGAAGGTGCCCGTGTCGCTCTCGGCCCGGTCGTAGAGGTCGTTGATCCGCCGCCGGACCTCGTCGGGGCTCGGCCCCTCACTCTCAGTCGCCAACGCGGGCACCACCCAAGTGGGTCACTCCGGGGAGCGGGGTTCGTTCCAGCGCCATGGAAAGGCACTCCTTCCGTCCGAGAGCGTACGAGAACCACCTGTCCATCGACAGAAGTCGTGCACGCGGTAACCAACTTAACCAACTTGTGAGCCTTCCGTGAAGATCGACGTCGCGAATGCCCTTTATGCTTCTGTGACTTGCGCCCCTCTCACCCCGCCGCCGTGACCGTCCGTAGCCGCCTCGAAGTCTCTAGGTGACGCTGTCGAGCCGGGCGAGCAGACCACCGCCCAGGCCCACGAGGACTGCGAGTTGCACCATCAGTGCCGGCGGATCGCATCGCCTGCAAGCGCGCCACGACCCTGACGTTTCTGGAGCCGTACCTGGCCAGCGGGCTGCTGGCCCAGCTGAACGACGACGACGCACTCAGCCCCGGCAGTCTGTCAAGCCAGGCCTGAGACGCTTCCTCAGCAGCCGCTCACCGCAGAGCGGATGGCCCGCCTTCCAGGCGAGATCCGCAGGTGGCCCCTTGAGCCACACCGGCCACTGCCCCGGCCGTACGTCACTCCCGTACGACGCACAGCGCCCAGATGACGAAGGCGTACAGCGCGATCAGGACGAGGGACCACACCGGGTAGTACGGGATCGACAGGAAGTTGGCGACGATGAGCAGTGCCGCGATGGCCACGCCGACCACCCTGGCCCACAGCGCGCGTGAGAAGAGGCCGGCGCTCACGCCCAGCGCGACCACGCCGAGGATCAGCTGGATCCAGCCCCAGCCGGTGAGGTCGAACTGGAAGATGTAGTTGGGTGTGGAGAGGTAGACGTCGTCGTCGGCGATGGCCATGATGCCCCGGAAGAGATCCAGGATGCCTGCGACGAACAGCAGGACGGCCGCGAACGTCACGAGCCCTCCGGCGGTCGCCTCGGATCTCCGCGAGCGATGATGGGCGGTTGTTGCCATGTCCGCTTCCTCACTTCCGCGTCGTACGGCTCCCGCGTCGTCCGGCGAGTCGTGCTGCCCTTCCGATCATGGGCGGCGGCCCGCGCCGGGTGCTCACCCGTGACGGGTGAGGTTCGTGAACGGCCGGTGACCGCCCGACCGCGTCGTAGCCGGGGCTCAGGTCCCGGCCGGTGCTTCGTCTGCGCGGTCCGGTCCCCCGCGGCCCGGGCGCCGTAGTGGTCCCGGCGTGGAACAGTGGAGACGAGGAGAGACGGCGCCCTCGAGGTGCGGGCCGGGCGAAGGAGGCCGGGATGCGTCCCCCTGTTCTGGCGGGCATCGACGGATCGGAGTGCGCGGCGGCAGCGGCCGGCTGGGCGGCGCGGGAGGCCGCCCTGCGCGGCACGGCGCTGCGGCTGCTGCACGTGTCCCCGCAGCTCGCGGGGCCCACCGTTCCGGGCCCGGCGCTGGAACGCCTGCACGTGATGGGCGCCCGGCTGGTGCGGCGGACGGTCGAGAGCCTCACCGCCCGCCATCCGGACCTCGACGTACGGGGCGAGCAGGCGGACGATCCCCCTGACCTCGCTCTCCTCGGCGCGTCACGCGCCGCCGAGCTGCTCGTCGTCGGCTCCCGCGGCACCGGCGGTTTCCGGGATCTGGTGGTCGGCTCGGTCGCCCTGCGGATGGCGGCGGCGGCCCCGTGTCCCGTCGTGCTCGTCCCTCCCCCGGCCGGTGCCTTCGCCGACGGTACGTCCCCGTCGCGCGACACCGGTCACGTCGTGCTGGGCTTCGACGCCCACCGGCCGGGCGGCGAAGCGGCGGACTTCGCCTTCCGCACCGCCGACGCACGCGCGGCACGCCTGCACGTGGTGCAGGCCTGGGCCCTGCCCGCCGAATCCGTCTCCTCCCGCACCTTCGTGGTGACCGAGGAGGACCGGGCCACCTGGGAGGACCAGGAGGTGCTGGGTCTCTCCGACGCACTGCGGCCGTGGCAGGAGAAGTATCCGCGCGTGCGGGTGGCGACCGATCTCATGCTGCTCCATGCCGCGGAGGCGCTCCTGAACGCCTCCCGGGACGCGGACCTGCTCGTCGTGGGGCGCCGTACCGATCCGCGGGCGCCCGAGGGCCGGCTGGGTCCCGTCGCGCACGCCGTGCTGCACCATGCCCGCTGTCCGGTCGCGGTCGTGCCGCACGGCGGGTGACGGCTTAGCTCGCGGTCGTGCCGCACGGCGGGTGACGGTTCAGCCGAAGAACACCTCGAACTCGTCGTACAGCGACGGATCCACCACCTTGTTCCGCGCTGTGGCGTCCGCCAGCGGCACGCGGACGATGCGCGTGCCCTCGAGGGCCACCATGCAGCCGAAGTGCCCGTCCCGGACGGCGTCGATCGCGTGCAGCCCGAAGCGGGTGGCCAGCCATCGGTCGAAGGCACTCGGAGTACCACCGCGCTGGATGTGCCCGAGCACGGTGGTGCGGGCGTCCTTCTCGGTGCGCGCGGAGATCTCCTGGGCCAGCCATTCGCCGATGCCGGACAGCCGTACATGTCCGAACTCGTCCAGCGACTGGTCCTTGACGATCAGCTGCCCTTCCTTGGGGGCGGCGCCCTCGGCCACCACGACGATCGGCGCGTAGTTGATCTGGAACCGGCTCTTCACCTGTTCACAGACCTGCTCGATGTCGAAGGGCCGTTCCGGGATGAGGATCACGTTGGCGCCGCCCGCGATGCCGGCGTGCAGGGCGATCCAGCCGGAGTGGCGCCCCATCACTTCCACGACCAGGGCGCGCATGTGGGATTCGGCGGTGGTGTGGAGGCGGTCGATGGCCTCGGTCGCGATGCCGACCGCGGTGTCGAAGCCGAAGGTGTAGTCGGTCCCGGTGACGTCGTTGTCGATGGTTTTCGGCACGCCGACCAGGTTGATCCCCTGCCGGCTGAGTTCCGTGGCCGCCCCCAGGGTGTCCTCTCCGCCGATGACGACGAGCGCGTCCACCTCGTGCGCGGCGAGGGTCCCGTGGACGCGTTCCAGGCCGTTGTCGTGCTTGAACGGGTTCGTGCGGGACGACCCGAGGATGGTCCCGCCCCGCGGCAGGATCCCGCGCACACCGGCGATGTCCAGCGGGACGACATCGTTCTTGAGCAGGCCCAGCCAGCCGTCGCGCACGCCGACGAAGTCGAACGAGTACTCCTGGACGCCCTTGCGGACGACACTGCGGATCACGGCGTTGAGGCCGGGGCAGTCACCGCCACCGGTCAGCACTCCGACCTTCATGGGTCCTCTCCCGTTCGCCGCGCGCTCCGTCCGGGGGCGGCCCTCGTGACCACCGCGGCACGCAGCCGGGGCGCGGGAACCGCTGCCTCGCTTCCAGCCTCCCTCGGTTCCGTCCGCGGTGGCCACTCGAAGACCGCCGCCCCGGGCCCCGGCCGGGTTGGCCTCGCGTGCCCCCGTCGTCCGTGGTGCGGGCGTGCCCGCACGCCAGTACGGTGCCTGCACGGCGTCCCGAGGAGTCCCGGAGCGGGAGACGGCATGACGGACAGCAAGGCGGCGAAGGTGCCGCGCAAGGTCTATGAGAAGGAACTGCTCCGCCTGCAGACGGAGCTGGTGAAGCTCCAGGAATGGGTGCGGGCGGAGGGAGCCCGTCTGGTCATCGTGTTCGAGGGGCGCGACGCGGCCGGCAAGGGCGGGACCATCAAGCGGGTCACCGAGCACCTCAACCCGCGCGTCGCCCGGATCGCCGCGCTGCCGAAGCCCACCGAGCGCGAACGCACCCAGTGGTACTTCCAGCGGTACGTCGAGCACCTGCCGGCCGCCGGGGAGATCGTGCTGTTCGACCGGTCCTGGTACAACCGGGCCGGTGTCGAGCACGTGATGGGGTTCTGCACCAAGGAGGAGTACCAGCTGTTCCTCCGCCAGTGCCCGATCTTCGAGCGGATGCTCGTCGAGGACGGCATCCTGCTGCGCAAGTACTGGTTCTCGGTCAGCGACACCGAGCAGCAGGAGCGTTTCCGCAAGCGCCTGGAGGACCCGCTGCGCCGCTGGAAGCTCTCACCGATGGACCTGGAGTCGATCACCCACTGGGAGGCGTACTCGCGCGCCAAGGACGAGATGCTGGTCCACACCGACATCAGCGAGGCACCGTGGTACGTCGTCGAGAGCGACGACAAGCGCCGCGCACGGCTGAACATGATCGCCCACCTGCTGCGATCCGTGCCGTACCACGAGGTGCCCCCGCCGGTGCTGGAGCTCCCCGAACGGCCCCCCTCGACCGGCTATGAGCGCCCGCCGCGTGATCTGCAGACCTACGTTCCCGACCATGCCGCGGGGCTGTGAGCGTTCCGGACCGGCGGATGCGGCATTCATCGCGGATGACCCCATCGTCACTCTTACGGGTCAAATATGCCCTTGGTGGAAGATCAGGAGCATGACGGGCCGTCGGCCGGTGAGACATTCGCTATGACCGAACCCTTACCGGCCGGCTCGCTTCCGGCTCCCGGCCGCGCTCTGGCCACGCCGGTCGTCTTCACAGCCGACTTCACCTCCACCACCCAATGGGTGGCGGGCCGTTCCTGGGCCTATCCCGGCGGAGGCCCGGTCAACCCGCACGACGACAAGCTCGACTACCTCGTGGCCGACGCCGACTACAGCCGATCCGGCGTCTTCCGCGCGCGACGGCGACGAGACGGCCGGTGGAACACGGGGCTGCTCACCACCGAGGGCAGCGAGGAAGGGTTCACCGTCCGAGCCGGGGACGTGCTGGAGGCGCGTGTCCGGCTGCCGAAGGAGATCGGCGCCTGGCCCGCGATCTGGACCTGGCGCGACGGTGACCAGGAGATCGACATCTTCGAGTACCACCCGGACAACCCCGATCTCCTCGAATTCACCAACCATGTACGGGGCACCAATCGCTACCACCGCGACGAGGCGGTCCGCCCGGGCGCCTGGGTGGACCTGCGGACCGTGTTCGGCACCCGGTCGGTCGACTGGTGGCTCAACGGCAGGCCCGTCTTCACCGACGGGCGCGGCGTGGGCCGAAGATGGCACGCCTACCTCATCGTCAACCTCTCCGTGTGTGCCGGGAGATACCACCCCGCGCCCCGGCAGGGGACGACCGAGATGTCGTACGAGGTGAGCCACCTGCTCGTACGACGGCCCGCCACGGTCGACGCCGCGCCTGACGCCACATCCGAAGCCGGTGACCGGGACGTGCCCGCCGCCACCGGGGAGGAACGGCCGACGCACACGCCTGAGGGGGAATCCGCCGCGCCCTGAGCCGGATCCCGGCCGGCTTCCCTGACAGGAACCAGCACAGACCACCTGATCAGCGCTCCTCGCGCCACCACGCGGGAGACAAGCCGAGGCTCCACACCTCACCAGCCCACCCCTGCGCCTCTTCGTCCACGCGCACGAAGATCCTCACGCCGGACTCCGGCACGCGGTAGCGGCGGATGCCCCCGGCCGGGCCGTCCTCGTCCGGTTCGGGTGCGATCGCGCAGCCGAGCCCTGTGATCGCGGCGGCCAGGTGCTCGAAGCGCGCCGAGGGGGCGAAGGGGCCGTACGCGCCGCGCAGGGCAGCGGGTACGGACGCCTCGGTGTCGCGTCGCAGCCGGTGGACCCGCACGCTCACCCCGAAGCAGGGCCAGGCACCGTCCTCCTTCTGGAAGGACAGCTCCACGAGCCCGTAGTCCCGGCGCAGCAGTTCCCCGTCCGGCACGTCGAGGAAATCGGAGCCGAGTGCGGCCTCCCACTCGGCGGGCCGCGTGCCGATGCCGACGCCCAGCACGTCCGCGCGGGTGGCGACATGGGCGTAGAAGTCGAGGTCGGACAAGCGCCCTCCGTCCTTCTGTCGTCGATGACCCGTGGGGGGGGCCGCTCCCGAGGCGGCAGGTGACGATTACCGAGCGGTAGCTTACCCAGGTCAGGGCACGTCATGGACTGGAGTCGCGGTGGGGCGAGGGGCGTGCTGTGCTGGGGTGGTACGCAGGGAGTGCACCGATGCGGCATGTCCGGAGTTCCGTCCTCGTCTCGGCCCGGTCGCCCGCCCCCACCGGAGCGGGTGGGGGGTTGCTGCCGGCACGGGAGCTCGCGGTCGCCTGGTCGCTGATCGTCCTGATCGCCGTGCCCGCCTGGGTGCTGACCGTCGGGCAGGCCCGGGACATGGGCGTGGAGCCCGGCACCATGGGTCTGGCACTGCCGCTGTTCCTGCTGCTCTGGGTGACGATGATGGCGGCCATGATGCTGCCGTCCATGGCCCCGGTCGCCCTCACCTGGGCCCGGGGCATCGGGCGCCGGTCCTCCGGGTGGAGCCGGGCAGGGCACACCGTGGAGTTCGTGGGCGGCTACCTGCTGGTGTGGACGGCGTTCGGGCTGCTCGCCTACGTCGCTCTGGACGTCACCGGCGACCTGGTGGCCGATCACCCGACGGCGGGACGCTGGATCGGGGCGGCAGCCTTCCTGCTGGCGGGCCTCTACCAGCTCGGGCCGCTCAAGAACGTCTGTCTGCGGCACTGCCGCGACCCCATGAGCCAGTTGGTCCGCTACGCGGGGTTCCGCCGGCCGGCCCGCGATCTGCGGGTGGGCCTCCACCACGGCGCCTACTGCGTCGGCTGCTGCGCGGGCCTGATGGTCGTCCTCGTGCCGCTCGGGGTCATGAACGTGGCGGCGATGGCCGGGCTGGCGGTGGTGATCTTCGTGGAGAAGCTGTGGTCACGGGGACCGCTGCTCGCCGGAGTGGTGGGTGTCGTGTTCCTCGTCCTCGCCGTGCTGGCGCCGTCCCAGGACTGGCTGCTGCCGGGCCTGCAGGATTCCGCGCCGTCGATGGACGGCATGTGACTGCGTGCGGCAGGCTGGAAGGGAGGCCGCCTCGCGATCCGCGTGCGGGCTCGTGACACGCGGTCTCGCCACTCCGAAAGAGCCCCCTCGGGCTCGACGGGAGGGATGCGAGATGACCGAACAGGACAGCGCCCGAACCGGCTGGCATCTGGCGGGCGACTGGTTCGACGTGTGCAAGTGCGCCATACCGTGCCCCTGCACGTTCGCGCAGCCGCCGACCTACGGTGACTGCGAAGGCGTGCTGGTCTGGCACATCCGTGAGGGCAACTACGGCGACGTGCGCCTCGACGACCTCAATGTGCTGATGCTCGGCGCGTTCACGGGCAACGTCTGGGCCGGTGAGCACAGTGACGCGTACGCCGCGGTCTTCCTCGACGAGCGCGCCGACGACCGGCAGCGCGCCGCGCTCGGGACCGTCTTCGGCGGTGCGGCGGGAGGCTGGCCGGCACGGTTCGGCGAGATGCTCCGGCCCGAGATGCGCGGCATGGAGTTCGCGCCGATCCGGGTGGAGATCGACGAGGACCTCGCCACCTGGCGGGCGGAGATACCCGGCCGGGTCACGGCCACCGCCGAAGCACTCACCGGCCCTACGGCACCGGAGGGCGGTCGCGTCCAACTCCACAACGCCCCGGGCGCCGAGGTGGGACCGGGGCAGGTCGCCACCTGGGGACGGGCCACCACCGACCGCGCCGACGCCTTCGGCTTCTCCTGGGAACGCTCGGGAAAGTCGAGCAAGCACTTCCCCTTCGACTGGACCGGACCCGACTGAGCGGCGCCCGCAGGGCCTGTCGGGCCGTTCAGGGCCTGAGCGCGGGGGTGGCGTCCGGCCGGCCCGTCAAGGGGCAGGCGTCGAGGAGGGTCGCCGGGTCCGCTCCGGGAGGCAGCGGGACGGTGCCGGAGGCGGGCGGACGGTGTCCTGGCCGGCTGAGCCAGTTCTCCAGTGCCGTGAAGGCCGTGCGATGGCACGGCGTGAGCGGACGCAGGCGGTCCGGGTGGGTGTCGACGAGGGCGTCCGTGTGGGTGCCGCCCTCGATGCGGTAGTAACGGTGCAGCGAACCCCGGCCGGCCTGGCGCACCATACGGGCGTAGACGTCGGAGTCCTGGGAGATCGGCAGCAGGACGTCCAGGGTGCCGTGCACGGTGATCAACGGTTTGCCGATCCTGCCGGTCAGCGCGATCTTCTGCACGGCTGCGCGGACTTCGCCGGGCCGGGCCGCATAGTCGTAGTCGGCGTCGCAGGCCGGAGTGCCCGGCGCGCAGAAGGGCGTCCCCGCCTCGGCCGTGCCGTCGAAACCGGGGTCCAGTTCCTCACGGTAGATGCGCTGGGTCAGATCCCAGTAGATCTTGTGGTGGTACGGCCACAGGAACTCGGAACCGGCTGGGAAGCCGGCGGCGTGCAGAGCTCTGTGCGCCCCGTCGGCTTCCTGGCCGCCGGCTGCGTACACGGGGTAGGTACGGAGCGCCTCCGGCAGGAAGTCCAGCAGGGTGGGGCCGTCGGTGCGCCACAGGGTGCCCTCCCAGTCGACTCCCCCGTCGTAGAGTCCGGGATGGTTCTCCAGCTGCCAGCGCACGAGGTATCCGCCGTTGGACATGCCGGTGACCAGGGTGCGTGACGGGGGCCGGTGGTAGTGCCGGGCGGCTGTGACACGGGCGGCCCGGGTGAGCTGGGTGAGGCGGCTGTTCCATTCGGCGATGGCGTCGCCCGGTTCCTCGCCGTCGCGGTAGAAGGCCGGGCCGGTGTTGCCCTTGTCGGTGGCGGCGTAGGCGTAGCCGCGAGACAGCACCCAGTCGGCGATGGCCCGGTCGTTGGCGTACTGCTCCCGGTTGCCGGGGGTGCCGGCGACCACCAGGCCGCCGTTCCACCGGTCGGGCAGCCGGATGACGAACTGTGCGTCGTGCTGCCATCCGTTGTTGGTGTTGGTGGTGGACGTGTCCGGGAAGTAGCCGTCGATCTGGACTCCGGGGACGCCGCTGGGTACGGCCAGGTCCCTCGGTGTGAGGCCCGCCCAGTCCGCCGGGTCGGTGTGGCCCGAGGCCACGGTGCCGGCCGTGGTCAACTCCTCCAGGCAGGCCGCTCGTTGCTGCTCCGCCCCCGGTACGCGCACCTGGTCGGCACGCGCGCAGAGTCCGCCGCCCGAACTCACCGGCGCTCCCGAGGCGGGGCCGGGTGCGAGGGTGAGGGCGGCCAGCGCGAGGGCCGCCGGCCCGCCGCGTCTCCAGGAACGTGCCCCAGGGCCAAACGAGAAACGCATGGCGTGAACCTCCGCGTCGCGTAAGGGAAGTGCGCGGAAGGCTATGACGCAGCTTCACCACGGCATATGGGGTTGCCGACCATCGTCCGGAGCCGTGCAGTGGTTGGGGACACCACCGGGCGAGGAGGCGGATCGTCGCGGCGCCCGGCGTGGAGCCGGGCCGACGGGCTGCTGCCCTACATGAGCCCGCACGGGCCGGGAATGTTCTGCCGTCACACAAGTTCTCACCACTGGTAGCTGTCGCCTCCATGCCGGCGCCGGCACGCGAACCCCGATGATGCTGGCCCGGTCACCGGCTGCCGGTACCGGAGAGTCCCCCCCCACATCAGGAGGCAGTCGTCATGGGACAGACACGTCTTCCGTTCCGGTTCCCGCTGAACATCGCCCGGGGCGTGCGCCGTTGGGCCACCGCCACCGCCGGTGCTCTGGCCCTGACCGGTGGCCTGCTCGGCGCAGGCCCTCAGGCATCCGCCGCGGGTCTGACGCAGGTCACCGGCTTCGGCACCAACCCCGGCAACCTGTCCATGTACACCTACGCGCCCGACTCGCTGCCCGCCGGTGCCCCGCTGGTCGTCGCCCTGCACGGCTGCACGCAGAGTGCGAACGACTATGACGCGCACTCCGGTTGGCCCAAGTTCGCCGACGCCTACGGTTTCGCGCTGGTCCTCCCCCAGACGGGCAGCGCCAACAACCCCAACTCCTGTTTCAACTGGTTCGAGCCGGGTGACAGCGGACGCGGTCAGGGCGAGGCACTGTCGATCAAGCAGATGGTGGACAAGGCCATCGCGCTGTACGGAGGCGACACCCGGCGCGTCTACATCACCGGCCTGTCCGCCGGCGGCGCCATGACGGCGAACCTGCTGGCGGCCTACCCGGACGTCTTCGCGGGCGGGGCCATCGACTCCGGTATGCCGGCGCGCTGCGCGAGCAGCCTGGTCACGGCCTACACCTGTATGTACGCCCCGCCGGACAAGAGCCCCGCCCAGTGGGGTCAGTCGGTGCGCGCCGCCGCTCCGGCCGGCACGACCTCCTGGCCGCGTGTGGCGATCTGGCAGGGCACCGCCGACACGACCGTGCGGCCCGCCAACGCCACGGAACTCCGCGACCAGTGGACGAACGTGTGGGGCATCGGCCAGACGCCCTCCCGCACGGAGAGCCTCGGCGGGGGCACCACGCTGAGCGTGTACGACGACACCTCGGGACGTCCCGCCGTCGAGGTGTACTCCGTGTCGGGCATGAGGCACGGACTGGCCGTCGACCCGGGCAACGGCGCCGAGCAGTGCGGCAGCTCCGGCACCTACTACCTCGACACCATCTGCTCCAGCTACCACACCGCCCGGTTCTGGGGGCTGGACCGTGCGCAGTGATCGTCCTGTCAGTCGAGACAGAACTCGTTGCCCTCGATGTCCTGCATGTTGATGCATGACTCGTTGTCGTCATCGGCGAGCAGCGTCTTGACGTGTACGGCGCCGAGTGCGACGAGGCGTGCGCACTCGGCCTCCAGCACGGCGAGGCGCTCCTCGCCCACCAGTCCGGTGCCGACGCGCACATCGAGATGGACGCGGTTCTTCACGACCTTGCCCTCGGGCACGCGCTGGAACAGCAGACGCGGCCCCACGCCCGAGGGATCACTGCACGCGAAGTAGACGACCTGTTCCTCGGGCGGCAGCGAGCGGTGGTAGTCCTCCCACGTGGCGAACCCCTCCGGGACCGGCGGCACGACGTACCCCAGCACCTCGCACCAGAAAGCGGCGAGTCGCGCTGGTTCGGCGCAGTCGAAGGTCACTTGGAACTGCTTGATCGACGGCATCGCCGCACGATAGCAGTGGTCTCCCGCATGGGCCGTTCCTTTTTCGCCGCCCGACATCCGGTTGGCGGGACTCGGCGACCACTGCCGGCTTTCCGGAGGCCGTGCGACGGGACCTGTTCGCCGCCTTCGGCAGCAAGGAGACGACGCTGTACGCCAACCTCACACCGGCACCCCGTCGTTCGAGCTGGAGGACGGATGCCAATTCCTGGACCGCCACCTGACGTGAGGTGAGGCCGTCCGTCGAGGGTCAGTGAGCTTCGGGTGCGGCCCGGAGCTCACGCTAGTCGTCCGGTCCGCAGCCTTCCACGGGGCGATGAGCGTCGGTGACCTGTTGCCGCAGCGGGGGGTGCAACCGGTTGCTCAACGTCGGCTCGTCCCTCTCCTCGGGCGTGCCCCAGCCGTGGGCGAGTGCGCCGGTGTGTTCACGTCTCCATGGCCGGCCCTCCGCATCGCGGAACCACAGTGTCTCCACGTCGAGCGCGGTGTCAGATGTCCACGCCCGGCCGATGTCCTCACGGACCACCTCGGCGGGGAGGGACACGGCGGAGCAGGGCGGCAGAGCGCGGATGTGCAGCACGGGTGCGACGTACACCTGGGCCGCATTCTTCTGGGAGGCTCCGGGAACGGCGCTGACCTTCAGGTAGACGTCGGAGACAGGAGAGCGCGAGCGGTTGGTGAGGACCAGGCCGGCGCCGCCGTTCTTCTCCCGCTTGACCCAGACCGACACCCGCTCGGCTTGCCGACTGTCCAGCTCGTAGTCGTCCTGTACGGACTGATGCAGCTGATCGCGGGCCGTCTGATAGCCGTAGTAGGTGCTGATCCCGGTGAAGAAGAGTCCGGCTACGGCCGCGATGCCGGTCAGTAGCGTCGCTGCCCCGTTCCAGTCGGCCGCCCGCCCGCCACGGGACGGCGCCGCGGGCACCTCCGGCTCGGGCGTCTCGGCCCTCGCCGGAGGGCGCACCCGCCTCCGCACCGGGCGGGGCCGGGTGGGCCTGAGACGCACTCGATGTGGTCGCACGCGTCTCCTCTCGCGCCCCGTGGGGCCTCGGCCCGTGCAGGGCACGCGCTGCGCCCACACTGACTAGCCGGAGAAGGCCGACGGGCACAAAGTCCTGTTCTGTCCGCCGGGAGACTGGCTCTGTCTGCTCAGTTGCTCATGCAGATCGTTTTCTACTGTTCCGCCGGGAGTTTCCGGGGGCGTGGTGAAAGGGATCTCGGCGTGTCCAAGGGCTGTCCCGCAAACGCTGGCTGGGTGGGGCCCAGGTGAGGGCCGGGATACCCGCGAGCGTCCGACGCGGCCGGTGTGGCAGCCTGCTGACATGCCATGGGAGCTGCGAGAACATGCAGGCCGTCACTACGCCGTCCTGTTCCACTACGCGTTGCCTGACGATGCCTGGGCCGTGGAGCTGAGCGAGGCTGTGCCTGCGCCGGCCACGGGTGCGGAGGACCCCAACGCCGCGGTGACCCACTTGCCCGGCGCTGCCTTCTTGGTAGCGCTCGTCCCGGAGGAGGACCCGAATCGGCAACCGACCGTTCGCGTCTACAGTCCTGACGAGCGTGTTGTCCCCTACGAGATCATGCGCTGGTTCATGGAGCAGGTGGCCGACCAGGTGGAACGCTGCCGCATCGCGTTCGAGCAGGAGGCACCTGAAGCAGTGGAATGATCACGCAGTGACTGGTGTGATCACGGCGTCGGAGCCGTCGCGGACAGCCCCGTTCACCGGGCTCAGCCCGCGGCAGTTCGGGAAGCTGGTAACGGTGCTGCGGCGCGAGGGGGCGGATGTGGTCCGCAGGGGACGGCCGTGGAGCCTTCCGCTGGAGGACCGGGCCCTGCTGGTAGCGGCTTACTGGCGGACGAACCTCACGATGCGGCAGCTTGCCCCGCTGTTCGGGGTGTCGAAGTCGGCGGCGGACCGGATCATCGACCTCGACGCCGACACCCGCCTGGTCGTCATAGTCGGCCGACCGCTCGCCGGGAACCGCAACGACTGCAAGGTCCTCCGCGACTGCCGCCTCAAAGGAGACGGCGTCCACCACGCCATGCTCGGCATCGCCCGGATGCACATCGCCCTCGCCGGACAGGCCAGTGGGCCGCACGGCGGCCCAGCATGCCCGAGGCCGCCAGAAGATCATGTACGGGACAGCCCTTAGCGTCGGCCGTTTCGTCGGCGCTCGCTGTGCCGTAGGGCCCGGCGCTGCTTGCCCGGCAGGGTCGCGGCCAACTCACCTACCGGGGAGACGTCGTGGCCGCTGTCGTCCCGGCGGCCCGGGCACCACCACACCGGCGGGCCCGGCGCGGCCGTTTCTTCCGGGCACCGGTCGTCGGCAGTCCTCGTGCGACGAAGGTGCATGCCGATCTTGTGTTCGCGACAGACCGGCCAGACCTGCCGGAGCAGCTCCATGATCGTGGACTGTGCGGCGTCCGCGACCGCTGTCAGAACCGTCGCCTCGTCGTACGGCTCCGCGGGGGCGCCCTCCTCGGCATCCCACGCGTCGACCGCGTCGCCGTGCCAGCGGCCGTCGGGCATCGCCACGTAGACCTGGCCCCTGTCGTCTTGGTCCGGGGACACGGCCTGCCGGGGCGGGTCGACCATCAGGATCAGCGGTTCCCGGTCCGGCAGGGTCGCCGTCAGGTCGCGGTTGACCGCGGCGAGCGCGGACTCCAGCATCGGCCACCGGCCGGGCTCGGCGCGTCCGGGGCGCGGGTGATCCTGCCCGTCGCGGGCCGGTCCGCTGAGGTTCGAGAAGCTGTCCACCGGTGCATCGTCGCAGCTCCGCGTCGGTGGCACGGAGCCGGGGGATACCGCGGGCGGGGCTCCGGACGGTCTCGGCTCACGGCGTCGGCTCGCCGCACCGCGGACGCGCTGTGTCCCCGTACAGTTGAGTGACGGGAGCCTCTCACCCGGAAGGCCCCCTACTCCCTCGCACGAGCCGTACGGGAGCGTTCATGCACCACCCTCCCGACAGCCCGGAGGACGACTCCGGCGCGCTGTTCGGGCTCGACGCCCTCTCCCCCGGCCCCGCCTCGGCCGATCACTCCTCCTCGTTCCGCAGCTCCCCGGAGGCGCGCCGGATGCTGCCCGTGCGGGAGATCTACGCCGAGCCCGCGGCCGCCGCGTCCCCGCGGGGCCGCCAGATCAGCGCCCGCTTTCCCGACGCCCGGCTGACCATGGTCGACTCGCACTGGCGCATCCCCGGGCTGCACGGCAACCAGGGCAACATCGAACGCTGGGTACGCATCAAGGGCGAGACGCTGGTGCTCGGTGAGAAGAAGACCCTCACCACGCGCCCCAACGGCCGGTCCGCCGACTGGATCGCCCCCGGCGCGTCCAACGGCTGCGCCATGGCCTGCGCCTACTGCTACGTGCCCCGGCGCAAGGGCTACGCCAACCCCGTCACCGTCTTCACCAACACGGACCGGATCATCGCCCACCTCGCCCGGCACGTGGCACGGCAGGGGCGCAAGCCCGAGCCGAACCAGTGCGACCCCGAGGCGTGGGTGTACGACATCGGGGAGAACGGCGACTGTTCGGTCGACGCGCTGATCTGCGACAACACCGCGGACCTCGTGCACGCCTTCCGGCAGTGGCCCACGGCCAAGGCGTCGTTCGCCACCAAGTTCGTCAACCCCGACCTGCTGACCCTCGACCCGCGTGGCCGCACGCGCATCCGGTTCTCGCTGATGCCGCCGGACGACGCCCGGCTGCTCGACGTACGCACCTCCCCGGTCGCCGCACGGATCGGCGCCGCCGGGGACTTCCTCGACGCCGGGTACGAGGTGCACTTCAACCTCTCCCCCGTGGTCATCCGCCCCGGCTGGCAGGACGCCTGGGCGGATCTGCTCACCCACCTCGACGACGTCCTGCCCCGGCGGGTGAAGGAGCAGGCTGCCGCGGAGGTGATCATGCTGACCCACAACCAGGAGCTGCACGAGGTCAACCTCGGTTGGCACCCCCGGGCCGAGGAGGCCCTGTGGCAGCCGGACCTCCAGCAGGCCAAGCGCTCCGAGAACGGCGCCCTGAACGTCCGCTACCGCAACGGCGTCAAGGGGGACGCCGTGCGGTCACTGCGCACGCTGATCGACCGCCGTGCGCCGTGGCTGCGGGTGCGGTACGCCTTCTGAGCGGCGGAACCGGCCCGGCAGTTCCTCGCGCGGCCGCTCCGCGGCCTCGCCCCACGCCCGCACGCTGACGGCGGTGCGCGCGACGGACGGGGCGGGTTCGGGGGGCAGCTCGCTGCCGGAGTGGACCGCGACGAAGCGCACGTCGTCGGGTGCGTCACCGACGGCGATGGCCACGTCGGGAGAGACGCCGTCCACCGCGTAGGCGGTTTCCTTCGTGGAACGGTCCTCCCCCTCGTTCCGGCCACCGGTGTCGTCGCAGGGCGGCTGGGTCGCCGTGCCCAGTCCGGCGCCGTGACGGAATTCCACGTTGGCCACATCCCGGTAGGTACGCCCTTCGTAGGTCACCACGTGGACGCATGACGGCGCGGCCTCGCCGCTGTCCTCCGCCGGCTCGCAGGCGGAGACGGACGCCGCCGCGGCTGCCGTCAGCAGTGCGATCACGGATCGCTGGGCCCAGCTCATGAACCGACCTCCAGAGGGGATCCCGGACCGGCACCTCCGAGTCCGGAGCAGGTCCGGGCTCGGCGATGCCACTCCTGTGTCTCATCAACACCGACGGAGCGGAGGTGGTCTTCGTTCGGACGTCCGCCGGGCACGGACGCACCTCGCGGGGCCGGGGGCCGCACCCGATGGCCCCCGGCCCCGCGAGGTGGGACTCACACGCGGTCGGCCGCGATGAGGACGTACTGGAAGGAGCCGTCCCGGTAGGACTCGATGAACGCCTCCTCGATCCCGGTGACCAGCGAGGACGTGGCCCGCAGCTCCCAGTAGGGCAGGGTGTCCGGAGTGAGGTCGACGATCGTCTGCGGTACGAGCCGGTTGTCGGCCATGGCCCGCAGGTACTCGCGGCGGGAGTGGATGTTGCACTCGAAGTGGGCGTTGATCTGGGAGACCCACTTCGACGGCTGGCCGTAGCGGGGGTTCCAGCAGCCGGTGATCGTCACGTACCGGCCGCCCACCTTCAGGAAGCGGGAGTGTTCGGCGAACAGGTCGTGCAGGTCGACGTACATGGTCGACTCGTTGTTCCACGAGGCGGCGATGCTGCCCTTGTCGAAGGGCGTGTCGAGCATGTTGCACACGCGGGAGCGGACGTGGTCGTCGATCCGCAGTTCCCGTGCGCGCCGGTTGCCGAACTCGGCCTGGGTGGCGGACAGGGTGACGCCTTCGACCTTGCAGCCGAAGCGGCGGTGCGCCATGACCATGGACCCGCCGCGCCCGCAGCCGGCGTCGACGAGCGTGTCGTCGGGGCCGATCGGCCCGAGGTGGTCCATGAGGAGCTCCGCCTGAGCCGACTCCAGCCGGTGCAGCTCCGCGATGAGCTTCTTCTCGTACTCGCTGTGGGCCGGGTCGCCCAGCGCGGCGTGGTCGACGGCGCCGATGCCGTAGTGGTGGTGGTAGAGACCGTCCACGTCACCGAGGCGCAGGTTGACCGGCCGCGCCTCGTTGTTCCAGTACCGGGCGATGTCTCCCTGGTACGGCGTCGCCGGGGCCGGGATCTTCGCGGTGGCGGTGGAGGTCGTTTCAGTGGTCACAGAGAGTGTCCGTTCTTTACCAGAAGTCGGGCAGGGTGTAGCGGTAGGTGTTGGTCCGGTGCCAGTCGTGGTTGCCGTCGACCCACGCGGCCACGCCTTTGAGGAAACGCAGCACGGGGGGCAGGGGGCAGGCCTCGGCGAGGTCGGCCGCGGCGGCCTCGAAGGCGTGCTGGAGTTCGTTGTGGACGTCGATGGCCTTGAGGTAGGCGTCGCGTTCGGAGAGCTGCTCGCGTTCCGCGATCACCACCGGCAGGTTCAAGTGGCGGCCGGGGCTGTTGAGTTCCTTGGTGTACGAGTAGAGGTCGTTGACGATGGTGGTCGCGTTGCCGGCCAGTGCGATGACCCGCTGCATGTCCGGCCGGGCGTGCAGGTCCGCGGGCAGTTCGTAGCCGCCGACGGTGTCGGTGATCGTGGGACAGGGGCGGAAGTTGTTGAACTGGCGCATCGCCAGGTACTCCCACACCTCCGGGACGTGGCCGGTCTGCGCCCAGGCGGCTTCGGCGAGGTAGCCCATGTGCAGCCGGGCCATGTCGTGCCGGTAGCGGTCGGCCTGGGAGGGCGTGGCCGCGTCGACGAAGTAGCCCATCGCGCTGTCGTAGGCCCGGCGCGGGGCGTCCGACGTGAGCGACTCCCGCCATGCCGGCGTGTACTCCGCGGTCGTGTGGAAGTGGTCGAGCGCGGTGTGGGCGAGGAGGAGGCGCCCCCCGAGGCCGACGGGTGATCCGCCGTGGTCCTCGCAGTAGCAGTCGTCCACCGCGTTCTCCGCGACCATCAGCCGTGTGGCGAGCATCAGGTGGTCGACCGTCGGGGCGTCGGGGTGGCAGGCGACCATGTACCGGCCGACGGAGAATCCGTCGAACTGGCCTTCCCACTCCTCGGGGTACAGCTGGACCTCGTCCTCGGCCCAGCGCTTGATCCGGCGGCTCACCTCCTCGACGCGCGCGGGGTCGGGTTCCGGGACGGGGTGGTGGTACAGGCCGGGGACGGCTTGTCCCGCGGCGGGTTGCGCGGGGGCGGTCCGGGGCACCGGGTCCGGGAGCGTGGGCTGGTAGCGGTGCGCCACGGACAGCGAGGCCGTGCCCGGACCGGTCGGTCCGCGCAGGACTCGCCGGAGTGCGGAGCCCGCCTCGGTCGTGGCGGGCATGTCCCGTACCGCGGAGGCGGCTGTTGCCGCGTCGGACATGACCTGGAGGTCCGGTCCGGCCGGGGCCGCGTCGGGCAGGACGGGGGCGCCCGGCCCGGCCGCTGCCGCGTCATGCGCGTCCCGTTCGGCGGGGGCGGCCGGCGGTGCCGGCGGCGGGGCGGGGAGGCTGACCGGTGGATGCAACCCGGCAAGGAAGTGCGCCGCGGTGGGTGTGACGTGAAGGCCGGAGGCCACCGGCGCGGGGGTGGGCGGCGTCGGCCGTTGCTCGGGGAGGGGTGGTCCGAGGGGCCCTGAGTCGGGCATCGGCGGCTCCTTGGTGGGGTGGGATGGGCGCACCGCGGCACGGGGCGTGGCAGGCGTGCGCGGCCTGCCACGGCCGGGGCCTCAGCGCGGCCTCATGGGGGGCGTGAGCAGGAGGTGGGCGTGTGCGACCGGGGGTTCAGCGGGGCCTGGGGGCGATCTGCACGTTCTCCAGCACTCCGAGGGCGTCGGGCAGGAGCACGGCGGCGGAGTAGTAGGTGGTGACGAGGTAGGAGATGATCGCCTGTTCGTTGATGCCGGTGAACCGCACGGAGAGACCCGGTTCGTACTCGTCGGGCAGGCCGGTCTGCCGCAGGCCGATGACGCCCTGGTTCTCCTCGCCGGTGCGCATCGCGATGATGGAGCTGGTCTGTTCCCTGCTGATCGGGATCTTGTTGCAGGGCAGGATGGGAACGCCGCGCCAGGCGGGGACGGACTGCCCCCCGAGGTCGACGTGGTCGGGGTAGAGGCCGCAGGCGTTGAAGCCGCGTCCGATGGCGGCGATGGTCCTGGGATGGGCGAGGAACAGTTTGGTGCCGCGACGGCGGCAGAGCAGGTCGTCCATGTCGTCCGGGGTCGGCGGGCCGGAGCGGGGCTGGATGCGCTGCTTGAAGTCGGCGTTGTGCAGCAGCCCGAACTCACGGTTGTTGATCAGCTCGTGTTCCTGCCGCTCACGCAGGGCCTCGACGGTGAGCCTGAGTTGCTCCTCGCTCTGGTTCATCGGGCCGTTGTAGAGGTCGGCGACCCGCGTGTGGATCCGCAGAACGGTCTGGGCGACGGAGAGCTCGTACTCGCGGGGCCGGAGTTCGTAGTCGACGAAGGTGCCGGGCAGTTCGGCTTCGCCGACATGGCCGGCCGACACGGCGATCTCGGCCTCGCCGTGCTTGTTCTGCCGCCGCCGCGCGCGGGAGGTGAACTCCTCGAGGTGGGCCCGCAGGTGCGGCGCGGAGGCCTGGACCGCGGCGAAGTCGGCGCGGGAGAGGGTGAGAAGCGTCCCGGACGTCTCCGCGGTGACCGTGCACTCATGGCGGGCCTCGGGGTCGAGCAGGGCGTGGTCCCCGAAGTGGTCGCCGTCCGCAAGGACGCCAACGGCGCTCTTTTCGCCGTAGCGGCCCTCGGACGTCTGGCTGACCCGGCCGTGGGCGATCAGGTGGATCCGGTCCGCGGGGCTGCCGCGCTCCACGAGGACCTCGCCCGCGGAGAAGTCCCGCTGGGCGCAACGGTCCGCGAGGGCGGTGAGGACGTCCGTGTCCTCGAAGCCGCGCAGCAGGGCCAGTTCACCGAGTTCCCGGGGGATCACCCGGACCGTGGCACCTTCCTGGACGAACTCGATGCGCCCGTCCCCGACGGTGTGGCGCAACCGCCGGTTCACCCGGTAGGCACCGCCCTTGGCCTCGACCCAGGGCAGCATCCGCAGCAGCCAGCGGGAGGTGATCTCCTGCATCTGCGGGGCCGACTTGGTGGTGGTGGCGAGGTTGCGCGCGGCGGTGGTGCTCAGGGACTGCTGCGGCGGGTCGGCGGTGGTCCGGGCTTCCGGGATGCTGTCGACGGTCATCGAGGGCAGGTGCTCCTTGCATGACGGGTCGTCCGGTGCACACGGGTGCGTCGACCGGGAGACAGGGAGGGGGTGGACAACGAGCGGGAAGGATCACGCGGATCCGCCCCACCTGCAAAAAGCTAACCGCTGAGGGAGCCGCATCGGCCACGGAGACGAGAGGCTTACCTCGAAGCAGTGACAATCAGTTGAATGCGGTTTATCGGTCGGCTCACCCGTCTTCACCCGTGCCGTAGGGTCGGACACGTGATCGCACGGCCCAGCCGCACGCCCTTCCGTCTCGCGCACCTCGCGCCCTGCGCGGAGGCTGCCAGCACCTGGCTGCACGACGCCGCCGAGGTCGTCGACCCCACGCACCTCACGCCCGCCGCGGCCGTCGGGCCACGGCCATGATGCGCGTGTGGGCCCCTGCGGTCCTGCTGGTGGTCTGCGGCTCACTCCTCGCCACCAGGCTGATCTCCGCAGGGAGCCCGGGTGCGGGCGCTGCGCTCCTGGTGGCGTTCCTGCTGCTCGCAGCCGCCACCTCGCCCCTGGTCTTCCCGAGGTCGATCGGCGCCCTGGAGGCGCAGCGCCGCAGCGCGGTCGACGGCCGGCCGATCGTGTTCTGGCGGCCGGGCTGCACGTACTGTCTGCGCCTGCGCATCCGGTTGGGGCACCGTGCCCGCCGGTTGCACTGGGTCGACGTCTGGCGGGACCCGGCCGGATCGGCGGCGGTCAGGGAGGTCAACGGCGGCAACGAGACCGTGCCGACCGTCTTCGTGGACGGCCGGCCGCACACCAACCCCGATCCGGCATGGGTCCGCGCCCGGCTCTGATCCTGCCCGTGGCCGGGAAGCGGCCGCAGGCCGGTCGCCGCGAGGGCACCGACAACGGCCCGGGGAAAGGCCTAGACCCTTTCTTGATCCGGGGCTAGGCTCTGCCGGGCATGTCCGAGAGCGCTCTCAAGCTCTGCTGTTCCACCCCCACCTGCTGGAACAACGAAGGGGCATCCCTTGAGACGCACCACAAGCCTGCGCACCGCCGTGTCCGCGCTCCTGCTGCTCGGCACCTGGGCGACCGCGAGCGCCCTGCCGGCCTCCGCGGCGGACGCTCCCGCGCCTCCCTCCCAGGCGCCCGCCTCCCCCGAACTGCTCTCCGCGATGCAGCGCGACCTGGGGCTGACCCGTGCCCAGGCGGAAGCGCGCCTGGCCGCCGAGAAGACCGCCACCGACGTCGAACGCACGGCGCGCAAGGCCGCGGGTTCGGCCTACGGCGGCTCCTGGTTCGACGCCCGCGCGGGCAGACTCACCGTCGCCCTCACCCTCGCCACACATGCCGACGCCGTACGGGCGACCGGAGCGGCCGTACGGCTCGTGCGGTACGACGCGCGGCACCTCGACGCGGCGAAGAAGCGCATCGACGCCCTGGACGCGCCCGCGGGAGTGGCCGGTTGGCACGTGGATCCGAAGGTCAACAAGGTCGTCGTCAGCGTCGTCGCCGCGCGCCGGGGCGACAACGATGTCCGGGCCTTCCTCTCCCGGGCCCGCGAGGCCGGTCCGGTGACGGTGCGGCAGAGCCCGGCCGCACCCCGCACGTTCGCCGCCGGCACCGTGGGCGGCGACCCCTTCTACACCGGCAACGTCCGCTGCTCCATCGGCTTCTCGGTGCACGGCGGTTTCGTCACCGCCGGGCACTGCGGCAGGCCGGGCGCCGCGGTGTACGGCTGGGACCGGTCCTCCATCGGCAACGTCCAGGGTTCCTCCTTCCCGGGCGACGACTACGCCTGGGTGAACGTGGGCAGCGGCTGGTGGACCGTCCCGGTGGTGCTCGGCTGGGGCACGATCCCCGACCGGCTCGTACGCGGTTCCGCCGAGGCGCCGGTGGGTGCCTCCGTCTGCCGTTCCGGTTCCACCACGCACTGGCACTGCGGCACCGTGCTGGCGAAGAACGAGACGGTGAACTACAGCGAGGGAGCCGTCCACCAGATGACGAAGACGAGCGTCTGCGCCGAGCCCGGGGACTCCGGCGGCTCCTTCATCAGCGGTGACCAGGCCCAGGGCGTCACCTCGGGCGGCTGGGGCAACTGCGGCAGCGGCGGCGAGACCTGGCACCAGCCCGTCAACGAGATCCTCAACCGGTACGGGCTGACGCTGCACACGGCCTGACCTCACGCACGCCGGGAGGGCTCCGGTGACCCCGCACGCCACGGCCACCGGGGCCCTCCGTCGGGACGGTCAGCGTCCACTCCGCGGTGAGCGGCCGCTGAGGAAGCGTCTCAGGAGCATCCTCCATGAGATGCTTCGCCGTTTCGAAGCGCTACGTAGCGCTTCGAAGCGCTACGAAGCGCTACGAAGCGCTACGGCGTACGGTGCCGGGTTCCGCCGGTCATCGACTCGGATTCCGGAGGCAGGCTGTCGACTCCGGCTCCCTTGTCTCGCGCGCATCGTGTCATTAGTGTTCGCCCGCCAGGTGAAGCGCTTCGACCGGCGAGGGAGCAGGCTGCCGTGACCAACCCCGTGATCCCCGGCTTCCATCCGGACCCCAGCGTGTGCCGGGTGGGCGACGACTACTACGTCGTGTGCTCCAGCTTCGAGTACTTTCCCGGCATCCCCGTCTTCCACAGTCGCGACCTGGTGCACTGGACGCAGATCGGCAACGCCCTGAACCGGCCCAGTCAGCTCCGCCTGCCCCCGGACACGGCGTCGTCCGGCGGCATCTACGCCCCGACCCTGCGCCACCACGACGGCAGGTTCTGGCTGATCGTCACCAACGTGGCCCCGGGCGAGGGGAACCTCCTGTTCACCACCACCGACCCGGCCGGTCCCTGGTCGGAGCCGGTGCGGCTGCCGGGGGTGGGGGGCATCGACCCGGATCTCGTCTGGGACGAGGACGGCACGTGCTGGTGCACGGTCGCCGGGGTCTCGCAGGTGCGCATCGACCCGCGCACCGGAGAGACACTCGGTGAGCCGCGGCCGCTCTGGTCCGGCAGTCCCGGCGCCAAGGCCCCGGAGGCGCCGCACCTGTACCGCATCGGCGCGTACTGGTACCTGCTCATCGCCGAGGGCGGCACCGAGCGTGGCCACGGCGTCTCGATCGCCCGCGGCAGTTCGCCCTCCGGGCCGTTCGAGCCGTGCCCGCACAACCCGGTCCTGACGCACCGCGGCACCGGCCGCCCCGTCCAGAACACCGGGCACGCGGACCTGGTCCAGGCGCCCGACGGCTCGTGGTGGATGGTGCTGCTGGCCGTCCGGCCGCGAGGCGGCACACCGGGCTGGCACGTGCTGGGCCGCGAGACGTTCCTGGCGCCGGTGGAGTGGGTGGACGACTGGCCGGTGGTCGGTGAGGTGCCGGCCGAACTGCCGGTACCGGCCTGGCCGCTCGTCCCCGTGCCCGCCGAGGCCGTCCGGGACGACTTCGACCGCGGTGGGCTGCGCCCGCGGTGGATCTCCGTGCGGGACCGTCCCGTGGAGTACTGCACCACCGAGGAACGCTCCGGCTGGCTGACGCTGCGGGCACGCGGTGGCTCCCTGGACGAGCCGGACGCCGTGTTCGTCGGTCGTCGCCAGCAGCACCTGACGTGCGAGGTGCGTACCCGCGTCGACCCGGCGGAGGGCCGCGGCGGGCTCGCGGTCCGCCTGGACGAGGAGCACCACTACGAGGTCGAGGCCCTGGAGGGAGAGGTGAGGGTGCTCGCCCGGGTGGGGCCTCTGCGCGCGGTCGTGGCGTCACGACCCGTACCCGCCGGACCCACGGTCCTCGGGCTTCGCATCAACCCCACACCGCCGGGCGGCCGCGCACCGGGCCGGACACCCTCACGTTCGGTGTGGAGGAGCCGGACGGCACGTTCGCCGAGCTCGGCACCCTCGACGGCCGCTATCTGTCGACCGAGGTGGCGGGCGGTTTCACCGGCCGGGTCATCGGCATGTATGCCGCAGCCGGCACGGTCCACTTCGACTGGTTCGACTACGAGCCTCTCAGCCCCTGATCCGGCGCCGCGTCCCCACACGTCGCTTTCCGTCGCCTGCTCGCGCCTCACCTCACCGCCCCAGGGGCGCGATGCCGGCGGGGACCGGTGTGTCCGGGGCCAGCAGGCCCTCGGTGCGCAGCTCGTCCCAGAGGGCGGCCGGGACCGGGTGCCGCAGGTGCCACAGGGTGTCGCGCACCTCCTCGGCGGTGCGGGCCCCGGTCAGGACACTCGCGACCGCGGGGTGGCCGTAGGGGAAGTGCAGGGCGGCGCTGCGCAGCGGGACGCCGTGGCGTGCGGCGACGGCCTTCAGCCGCAGTGCGCGGTCGAGGACCGGCTCGGGGGCCGGCGCGTAGTCGTACCTCGCGCCGGGCTTCGGGTCGGTCAGCAGCCCCGAGTTGAACACCCCGCCGATGAGGACGCTTCTGCGGTGAGCGGCGGCCTCCGGCAGCACGTCCCCCAGCCCGTCCTGCTCCAGCAGCGTGTAGCGGCCGGCGAGCAGCACGACGTCGATGTCGGTCTCGCGCAGGAAACGGGCGGGCAGCACGGTCTGGTTCATCCCGATGCCGATCGCTTTGACCACGCCTTCGGCGCGCAGCCGCTCCAACGCCGGGTACGCCTCGCGCAGCGCCTGATCGCCGTGGTCGTCGGGGTCGTGCAGCAGCGCCACGTCGACGCGGTCGACGCCGAGGCGTTCCAGACTCGCGTGCAGGGAGCGCCGGACCCCGTCGGCGCTGAAGTCCCAGACACGCCGGTGGGTGTCCGGCACGGCGAAGCCGTGCGCCAGATCGTCGCCCTGTCCGCCCCGAGGACGGGGCTCCAGCAGGCGCCCCACCTTGGTGGACAGGGTGTACGCGTCCCGGGGGCGGTCGCGCAGGGCCGTACCGAGGCGTCGCTCGGACAGGCCCAGACCGTAGTGGGGGGCGGTGTCGAAGGTGCGGATGCCCGCGTCCCAGGCGGCGTCCACCGCGGCGAAGGCCGCCTCGTCGTCGGTCGGGTGGTAGAGGTTTCCGATGCCCGCCGCCCCGAACGCCAGCCTGGTGACCCGGACACCGGTGGCGCCCAGTGCCGCCGTCCTCACGAGCCGGACGCCGGGCGGAGCCGGAGCCCTTGCATGCCGCCGTCGACGGCGAGGGCCGTACCCGTCACGGAAGCGGCGGCCGGGGACGCCAGATAGACGACGGCCGCGGCGACCTCGTCCGCAGTGACCAGGCGGCCCATGGGCTGGCGGGCGTTCAGGGCGGCGCGTTCCGCCCGGGGGTCGTCGGCGGCGTCCAGGAGCCGCGTCACCCAGGGCGTGTCGGCGGTGCCGGGGTTGACGCAGTTGACCCGGATGCCTTCGCGGACGTGGTCGGCGGCCATGGCGAGGGTCAGTGACAGGACGGCGCCCTTGCTCGCGGAGTACAGGGCGCGCTGGGGGAGTCCGGCGGTGGCGGCGATGGAGCAGGTGTTGACGATCGCCGCGTGTGCCGAGCGCCGCAGATGCGGCAGAGCGGCGCGGGTGGTGCGCACCATGCCGAGGAGGTTGACGTCGAGTACGCGGTGCCACTCGTCGTCGGGGTTGTCCTCGACGGTGCCGACGGCTCCGATGCCGGCGTTGTTGACGAGGATGTCGAGACCGCCGAGGCGCGTGGCGGCCTCCTCCACGGCGCTGCGCACCGACGCGTCGTCGCGGACGTCGGCGGTGACGGGGTGCAGCGGCTCGGGCACCCCGGACGGTCGTACGTCGAGCACGGCCACCGCGGCGCCCCGCTCGGCCAGGGCGTGTGCGGTGGCGCGCCCGATGCCGGACGCGCCACCGGTCACGAGGGCCTTGAGTCCGGACAGTTCGCTCATGCGCCACTCTCCTGCCGGGCGCGGTCGGCGGCCCAGAACGTCCCGTCCGGGAAACGGTAAGCGGCGATGGACTCCTCGCGCATGGTGGCGGAGAAACCCGGGTGGAGGGGAGCCGTGTAGTGCCCGTGGCGCATCACCACGGGCACGTCGAAATGCTGGTGGAGGTGGTCGACGTACTCGATGACCCGGTCCTCGGTGGTGCCGGACAGGGCCAGGTAGTCGAACATCGACAGGTGCTGCACCAGCTCGCACAGTCCGACGCCGCCTGCGTGCGGGCAGACCGGCACGCCGAACTTCGCGGCGAGCAGCAGGATCGCGAGGTTCTCGTTCACCCCGCCGACGCGGGTCGCGTCGATCTGCAGCACGTCGATCGCACCGGCCTGGAGGAGTTGTTTGAAGACGACGCGGTTCTGCGCGTGTTCGCCGGTGGCGACCTTGACGGGGCCGACCGCCCGGCGCACGGCGGCGTGTCCGAGGATGTCGTCGGGGCTGGTGGGTTCCTCGATCCAGTAGGGCCCGAACTCGGCGAGGGCGTTGGTCCACTCGATCGCCTCGTCCACGCCCCACCGCTGGTTGGCGTCGATGGCGATGCGGATGCCGTCGCCGACGGCCGCACGGGCGGTGCGCAGGCGCCGGATGTCGTCGTTCCGGTCGCCGCCGACCTTGAGTTTGATCTGGGTGAATCCGTCGTCGACCGCCTGCCGGGCCAGTCGGGTGAGCTTGTCGTCGGAGTATCCGAGCCAGCCCGGGGACGTGGTGTAGCCCGGGTAGCCGCGCTCCAGCAGCGCCGTTTCGCGGTCGGCGAGCCCGGCACGGCCCCGGTGCAGGAGAGTGAGGGCCTCTTCGGGGGTGAGGGCGTCGGTGAGGTACCGGAAGTCGACCTGGGAGACGAGCCACTCGGGCTCGGCGTGGGCGAGGAGACGCCACAGCGGCTGCCCGGCACGCTTGGCGGCCAGGTCCCACACGGCGTTGACCACGGCGCCGACGGCCATGTGCATCACGCCCTTCTCGGGGCCGAGCCAGCGCAACTGACTGTCGCCGATCAGGTCACGGCTGAGCGAGCCGGGGTCGTCGCAGAGCTCGGCGACGGAGCGTCCGACGACGTGGTGCCGCAGGGCGTCGATCGCGGCGACCTGCACGTCGTTGCCGCGTCCGATGGTGAAGGTGAAACCGTGGCCTTCGGGACCGTCCGCGGCATCGGTGCGCAGCACCACGTAGGCGGCGGAGTAGTCGGGATCCGGGTTCATCGCGTCGGAGCCGTCCAGTTCCCTCGAGGTGGGGAAGCGGACGTCGTACGTGTCGAGTGCGGTGATCCGGGCGGAGACGGCTGTCACGGGCCTGCCTTTCACGCGTGGCGGTTCGGCGGTGCCGCCCGGGTGCCGGCGCAGGTGGGACACGTCGCGCCCCCTCCAGTCATCCGATGTATGGCGTCAGCGTGACTGTAAGTGCAGATCACTTCATTGGCAATGAGGCCTCGCATGTTCCACCGTTCGGAGATACATCGGAGGAATGTTCCCATGGCCGCACGCCCGTCGCGCCTGGAGGTGTCCGAACCAACCTGCTGGGCGGCGCGGCGGATCCTGGTGAAGGTTTCGCCGGAGACCACGTCGACGTCGCGTTCCGGACGCCGCTGGTCCGGACCCGTCGGTCAAGATTCGGTCTCGCTCGGCCGGGTGGGGGACGCCAGAGGGTTACCCACGGTAAGTTCCGGCTCCCCACTCCCCGTTGTCAGGAGTCCCGGTTCTCATGCGCCGACTTGCAGCCTCCCTCGCGGCGGTCTCGGCCGCGATCGGCGGGTTCATCACGAACGCCTCCCCCGCCGCTGCCGCCGACCCCGCGTCCGGTTCCTTCAGCGTCCTCGCCTACAACGTGGCGGGCCTGCCGGAGAGCATCTCCAGCGCTCCCACCCCCCGCGAGCCCGCCACCACCGAAATCGGCCGGCGGATCGCGCCGTACGACATCGTCAATGTCCAGGAGGACTTCAACTACCACGCCTTCCTCTACGCCGGTGACACCGCGCACGCCCACCGGACGCCCACCAGTGGCGGCGCGGGGATCGGCAGCGGTCTCAACACCCTGGCGAAACTCCCCTACGACACCGACGACTTCGAGCGGGTGCGCTGGAACTCCTGCCAGTTCGACTCGGGGGACTGCCTCACGCCCAAGGGGTTCACCTTCATCCGCCAGCGCCTCGCCGAGGGCGTGTACGTGGACTTCTACAACCTGCACACCAACGCCGGGACGAACCCCGGCGACCTGGCCGCACGGGCGGACAACCTCAACCAGCTGACCGCCTTCATCAAGAGCCGTTCGGCCGGGAACGCCGTCGTCGTCATGGGCGACACCAACACCCGCTACACGCGCTCGGGCGACACCATCGCCGAGTTCGCCGCCGCCAACGGCCTGACGGACCCCTGGGTCCGGCTCGTCCGCGGCGGCGTCCCGCCCGCCAAAGGCAGCGACGCCCTGGTCTGCGACCAGAGCGGACCCACGGTGCCCAACACCTGCGAGGTCGTGGACAAGGTGCTGTACCGCGGCAGCAAACTCGTCTCGCTCGACGCCACGTCCTACAACAACGAACACGCCGCGTTCCTCACCGCCGACGGGCTCATGCTGTCCGACCACGACCCGATCAAGGTGGACTTCTCCTGGTCGCGGTCCGCGGACTTCCGGTTCAGTGAGCAGTTCGGCGGGCCGCACGGCGACCACTACACCGACATCGACGCCGTACCGGCGGGCGCGCGCCCGGTGCGCGTGTCGCTGCGCAGCGGCACCCGTGTCGACAGTGTCGGCCTGACGCTCGGCAACGGCCATGTCATCAGTCACGGCGGGACCGGCGGCACGGTGTCGTCCCTGGACCTGGGGAGCGGGGAGTACCTCGGCTCCGCCCGGTTGTGCCGGGGCGAGAAGGGCGGCCGCACAAGGATCTTCTCCGCCACGTTCACCACGAACCTCGGCCGGAGCCTGTCCGGTGGGACCACCACGTCCGACTGCGTGACGCGTGCGGCGCCGTCGGGATGGCAGATCGCCGGCTTCCACGGGCGCGCCGGTGACGAGGTCGACAAGCTGGGCCTCATCTACACGAAGCGCTGAGAGGCTCGCCGACTTCCCTCAGCGCTCCCTCAGCGCCGGATCGCCTACGGCGGCGACGGCCCCGCACCGGCTGTCGCCCCCGTAGGCACCCTCACTTCCGTGCTCCCGCGCCCCGGAAGGTGTCGAACGCGGCATTCCGTGGTGCAGTCGGGACATGGCTCCCTCCGTCACGAATGACACGGATGACGCAGATGACGCAGATGACGCGGACGGCGCGGATCGCGCGGGTGGCGCGGGTGGCGCGGATCGCGCGGATGACCAGGACGCTCCGGTGTCCGCGGGGCGCAAGCGTCCGTCGCGGCTGATCGATGTCGCCGTCGCCCTGCTGCTGCTGATCGCCGACGTGATCATCCTCGTCGTGGCCGTGGTGCTGCTCCTCGCGGTCGGCGTGGGCCGGGCGCACACCTCCGGTACTCCGGTACTGATGTGGTTCGTCATCTGGGGTGGTCCGGCCGTGGCGGCGGCCGGGGCCGTCGTGCACGCCCGACTGAGGATGCCCGTCACCGCCGTCGTCCAAGGCCTGTTCACGCTCGCCTGCACGGTCCTGGCCATCGCGTGGACACGCGTGCTGCTGTCCTGAGGCAGGCAGGCCCGCGCCGCCGCCGTCTCACCAGGTCACGGGCAGCTCCAGGGGGAAGCGTCTGATGGTCTGGGTGTCCCAGCGCACGTCCTCGGGCGGTACCGCCAGGCGCAGGCCGGGGAGGCGGGTGAACAGGACCTCGATCGCCGTGCCGATCTCCGCGATCGCGAACGTGCTGGCGATGCAGTGATGCCCGCCCCAGCCGAACGTCATGTGGGGGTGCGAAGCCCGGTCGACGTCGAGGACGTGAGGGTCGGGGAACACCTCCGGGTCCCGGTTGGCCGCCAGATACGAGACGTGGACGAAGTCACCCGCGCGGATCAGCACGCCCTCCACTTTCACGTCCTCCAGCGCCACGCGCGGGATACCGACGCCCTTGCGGAAGGGGATGTGCCGCAGGAGTTCGTCCAGCAGCCGGGGCAGTCGTTCGGGACGGGTCCGCAGCAGGTCGAGAAGCTCCGGTCGGGTCAGCAGGGTGTAGGCGATGTTGCTGATCTGGCAGGTGGCGGTGTCGTTGCCGCTGAGGATGAGGGTCAGCGCCAGGACGGCCAGTTCGTCGTCGCTCAGGGGCTCCTCCCCCGGCTCGCAGGCCGCCATGGTGTTGACGAGGTCGTCGCCTCCCTCCTTCCGGCGCTCGGCGACCAGCGTGGTGAAGTAGGCGCGCAGGTTCTGCTTGGCCGCGGCCGCCGCCTGCCTGGCTTCGGGCGCGGTGGCGAGCATCTGCTGGGTGTGACGCAGCATGAGGGGCCGGTCCGCGTCGGGGACGTCCAGCAGCGCGCAGATGGTGTGGTTGGGCAGCTGCGCGGACAGACGGAGCGCCAGGTCGGCCGGTGGGCCCTGCTCGACCATCTCGTCCACGAGACGGTGCGCCACCTGCTCGATGGCCGGCGTCATGCGTTTGACCCCGCTCTGGGTGAAGGCCCGGGCGGCGGCGTGACGGAGCCGGGTGCTGCGCGGCGGGTCCATGACGTTGAGCGATTCCGGGGAGACGATCGGCTCGGGCGTCATGCGGGGGTAGTCACGGCCGACGATCGCGGCCCGGCTGAATCTCGGGTCGGTCGTCACCTGGCGTACCCCGTCGAAGGTCGTGACCAGCCACGCCTCGGCTTCGCCGTAGGGCAGTCGGATACGGCTGACCGGACCGTCGGCCATCAGCCGGCCGAGTGACGGGTCGAAGTCCAGTTGCTCGCTGAAGTCGAAGGGGCAGGCGGCGACGTGAGCCATGGGTACTCCTGAGCGCGTGCGGCGGTGCGGCCATGTGGGCGGAACCCGGTGGGCGCGGAGCACGGCCGCCCCACCCACGGGGGACATTTCGCATAGTGCGGCAGAGCGCCGCTCCGTGCACCCAGTGCCGGGTCAAACGGCAGAAAGCGGGGAGACCGTGCCCGACCCCACCCCTCAGACACCGCAGCGGCCGGCCGTGGACGTGCTGGTCGTCGGCGCCGGACCCACCGGACTCACCCTCGCCTGCGACCTGGCCAGGCGTGGTGTGCGCACGCATGTCGTCGAGGTCGGCGACCGGCTCCTCCCCGGTTCACGCGGAAAGAGCCTGCAGTCCCGCACGCTGGAGGTGTTCGACGACCTCGGTGTCTGCGACGCACTGCGGGCCGCCGGCTCGCTCTTCCCTCCCATGCAGACCTGGCGCGACGGCGAGCGCCGGGGCGAGTGGCAGCTGATCGAGCCGGACCCGGAGGCCCCGGTGTCGCGTCACCCCCGACCGTGGCTGGTTCCCCAGTGGCGCACGCTGGAGATCCTGCGCGAGCGGCTGCTCGCCCTGGGCGGCACGCTGGAGTGCGGTGTGCGGCTCACCTCCCTCACGCAGTCGAACACGCACGTGAGGGCGGAGGTGACGCACTCCGACGGTGGCCGTCACCAGGTGTCGGCGCGCTACCTGGTCGGCGCGGACGGCAGCCGCAGCACGGTGCGTGAGTCCTTGGGCATCGCCATGAAGGGCGAGGACGGCGGGCTGCGTTCGGCCGTGGTGGCGGACGTAGGCGTGCGGGGGCTGGACCGCGATCACTGGCACGTCTGGCCGGACCCGGCGGGCGAACTGCTGCTGTGTCCGCTGCCCGGGACCACCGACTTCCAGCTGAACGCCAAGATCACCGGCGAGGAGTTCACGGCGACGCCCGAGACCGTGCGCGCACTGATCGCCGACCGTACGCATCTTCCCGCGGACGCGGTCACGGACGTGGGGTGGTTCTCGTTCTACCGGCCTCGTACGGCCATGGCCGAACGCTTCCGCCACGGGCGGGTGTTCCTCGCCGGCGACGCCGCCCATCTGCACCCGCCCGGTGGCGGACAGGGCCTGAACATCGGCGTGCAGGACGCCTACAACCTCGGCTGGAAGCTGGGCCAGGTCGTGCGCCGCCACGCCCCGGAAGCGCTGCTGGACAGTTACGAGGACGAGCGCCGGGCCGCCGCGGCGGACACCCTGGACCTCAGCACCCGCCTGTACCGGGCGGGCCGCACGTCCCAGGATCCCCACGAGCAGGCCCGCTACCGGGGGCGGGTCTGCCACCTGCTGTCGGTGCACTACCGCGACAGTGAGCTCTCCAGGGACGCCCGGGAGCGGCGTTCTCCGGCCGGGGTCCGGGCCGGTGACCGTGTGCCCGACCTGCCGTGTGTCACCACCGAGGGTCCCTGCGGGAATCTCTTCGCGCTGCTGCACGGGCCCGGCTTCACGTTGCTCGCGGTGAACTGTGCACCGCCCGCCGCACCGGGGGGTGTCAGGACCCACCAGGTGACCGGCGGGCCACTCGCCGAGGAGCTGGGCACCGGGCTGTTCCTGATCCGGCCCGACCAGCACATCGGACTGGCCGCCGACAGTGCCGAACACCTCGGCCGCTATCTGGTGCAAGTCGGCCTGGAGGGAGCCGAGATGTAGCGGTCCCTGCCCTCCCCCGCCGTCGCTGCCGCTGTGGCCGGTGCAGGTCCGGTGACGAGTCGCCACCGGACCTGCGGAGGACACGTCAGCGTCGGCGTGCCCAGCCGGCACCGACGCCCGCCACCTGCAGAGCCAGGCACATCAAGCCCAGCAACATGACGTTCGTCGAAGAGAACACATCGTTGGTGCCGATCTCGGCCGCGTTGATCAGGAACGCGAAGAAGAACAACACCGCCGCGACTATGCCGAGCATGACGAGCTCCTCTCGAAGGGGATGCAGCCCGTATGCCCCGCCTGCCCGTTCGCAGACACCGGGATGTTCGCCTGCTTGTGCGGGTGCCGCTGAAGTCAGTCTTCTGTCAGCTGCCACGTCGATGCTTGCAGCCAACTCGGCCTGCGGCACGCACTGTTGGGAATGCACCTCGCTGCGGGGAGGCTGTCACCGGGCAGAAGGGCGCCGCCAGACGGGAACAAGCCGCTGCCGTTGTCCGTACCATCTCCCACCAAGGCATCGTGCGGTACAAGGAAAGGACAGTGCCATGTCCGAGACAGCGGCTCCCGCCACCGAACTGGCTTCCCAGTACATCGCCCAGGTGACGGGCGACCTCGACGCGAACCTCAAGGAGCAGGAACGCATCAGCGCGGAGATCGCCTCCCTGCAGGAGCAGCTTGCCGCTCTGCAGCATGACCACGGCGTGCTGGTCAGCATGCAGCAGGCACTCGGCATCACGCAGGCCCGGAGCGGGGCTCCTGCCCAGTCCGAGAGCGCCGAGTCCAAGAGCGCCGAGTCCAAGAGCGCCGTTGTGCCCTCGCCGCGACGCAAGAAGGCCGCCTCCGCGGCCGGGGGGAAGCAGAAGACACGCAAGGCGACTGCCGCTCCCGCGAAGAAGGCGGCCGCCAGGAAGTCCGGGACCAGGACGGCGAGCACGCCCAAGGCGGCCGACCTGACCCTGGTGGAACTCATCCGCCGCCACCTCGCCGAACAGAAGGAACCGCGCTCCGCCGCAGAGATCTCCACCTCCCTCGGCGAGGCCCACCCCGACCGCGACATCTCCCCCAAGGTCGTGCGCGTCACCCTCGAGAGCCTCGTGGCCAAGAGCGGCGCCGAGCGCTCCAAGCAGGGCAGGTCCGTCTTCTACAGCGCACCGGCACAGAAGGACGCACCCGCATCGGAGGCCGAGGCGAAGTCGGAGCCCACGGACGGCTGAGAACCACGGACGGCTGAGAAGCGGCTGGGCCTGGAGCCCGCTCGGCGCGATCGTGGACACCGCACCGCACGGCCGTGGTCGAGGAACCTGGGCGGACCGGAGGGCTCCATGGGAAGGCTGCTCAAGGGGATGAGCCGCGTTCCCTGGCATGAGTTGACGCATGCATACGGCTCTGCGGCAACCGTTCCGGGCCGCCTGTCGCGGGTCGCGTGGGGCGACGCCAGGACGAGCACCGGCGCCTTGAACGATCTCGGTCTGTGGCTCGGCGAGCTCGCCGTCTTCGACGCGACCGTCGCCGCGGTCCCCTTCCTGTGGGACCTCGCGGTGACCGAGACCGTGACCTGCCGGCCTGGAGTGATCGAGCTGCTCCAGGCGGTTCTGGAACCACGGCGCTTCGCAGGTCGAGGTGCAGCGTGCGGCCCACTCGGCCGTGGTGGGCGGTGTGAGGACGCTCGACGTGCTGAGTCATGACGCGGATGCAGCGGTGCGGGCGGCGGCGCGGGAGCTCGCCGCGGCGGTCGACGGCCATGTCTGCGAAGGCTGTTCTCCTGTCTGAGGGCGCGTCGTTGCACGTGCGGTACGTTGCCCGGCATGACGGGACTCGAGGGTGTCGACTGGCCGCCCGACGCCCTGGCGACCGAGCGGCTCGTGCTTCGTGGGGCCGAGGCGCGGGATCGTGCGGCCTTCATCGAGCTGTTCGCCTCGCCGGAGGTGGGTACCTACGTCGGTGGTGCCCGGCCGCGTGAGGAGCTCGAGCGTGCGGTTCCCGAGGTGCCCGGGCGTCGCCCCGGCGTCTTCGTGGTCGAACTCGACGGAGCGATGATCGGCATGATCACGCTCGAACGGCGTGCAGCGGAGCGCCCGGGGCACATCCGGCCGGAAGGCGAGGAGGCCGAACTCGGTTACCTGCTGCTGCCGGACGCTTGGGGGCGGGGGTACGCGGCAGAGGCGTGTGCGGCGGTACTCGACTGGTTCGCCGGCGCGCGTCCGGGCGAGCCGGTGGTGCTGTGCACGCAGATCGCCAACGAGCGCGCGATGCGCCTCGCGGCGAAACTGGGCTTCACCGAGGTAAAGCGGTTCGAGGACTACGGCGCCGAACAGTGGCTGGGCGTGCGGAAGTCGGGCAGCGTGTCGCCCCGTTGAGCGGTCGTCTCCCCGCCGTTTCCTACGGGGCCGAGGCCTCGGCCGGCTGTGCCGTCTGCCGCGGGCGGTACTCCGGGGACTCCAGGCTGAGCATGGCCGTCTCGTCCGGGGTTCCGGGGGCAGCCTGGTAGACGACCATGCGCTGTCCGCCCGTCCGGGCCAGTCGCATGACCTCGTAGGTCAGGGTCATCGGGCCGGCCGCGGGATGCCGGAACGACTTCTGCCCGCCACCGCGCTCGCAGACGTCGTACCGCTCCCAGAGGCGCGCGAACTGGGGCGACTTGAGCAGCAGTTCGCCGACGAGTGCGGTGAGTTCGGGATCGTCCGGGTCGGCCCCGCCGACGGCCCGCAGATGCGCGACCGACAGGGCGACGGTCTCCTCCCACGGGTCGTAGAGGTCCCGGCCGACCGGGTGGAGGAAGACGTAACGCGTCAGGTTCCGCTGCTCCTCCGGCCAGTCCCACAGGCCGGGCATCAGCCGTCGGCCGGGCGGGTTCGCGGCCAGGACGCGGTTGTGCCGGCTCACCACGTACGCGGGCAGCGGGCGTACCGACTCCAGCATGCGCAGCACCGAGTCGCGCACCGTGTGGTCCGAGCAGGCCGGCAGCTCGGAGACGCGGCCCGAGGCCAGTTCCGCGAGCTCGTGCAGGCGCTCGAAACCGTCGCCGCGCAGCCGGAGGGTACGGCCGAGGGCGTCCACCACGGCCGGCGAGGGATTGGTCTCCCGGCCGCGCTCCAGGCGGATGTAGTAGTCGACGCTCACCCCGGCCAGTGCGGCCAGCTCCTCGCGGCGCAGACCAGGGGTGCGGCGCAGACCGGCACCGGCGGGGAGACCGACGTCCTGCGGGCGCACCTGCGCCCTGCGGGCCTTCAAGTACCGCCCGAGTTCCGTGCCTCTGGCATCCGCTGTCGATGTCATCCCGTCATTGTCGCAGGCGGTCAAGGAGCGTGGGGGGCCGTGTCAGGGCCTGGAACGGCGCACCCGGGGCAGAGCGCGGTCTGTTGGACGGCCGCGTTCCGGGCGGAGAGTGGATCCCGGAGCGGGCGGCCCGGCCGCCGGGGCCCAGGGGGTGCACGACACCGGACCGCGGCCCCGGCGGGGCCGCGGCCGCCCGCCCGGTCAGTCACCTCTTCGCCGATCGTTGCGCTGTCCGTCAGTCAGGAGTTCGCCGTGCCGACCACCCCCACCCCTCCCCTGCCCGCGTCCACCGCTTCCGGTGCCGGGCACGACCCGGAGCCGCCGGCACCCGGACCGGGACACCATGCGCCGGAACGGGCCCGACCGGGTGGCCCGCCCGCGGACACGGTCACCCCACCGCGGCGCGGCGGCGTCGCGCTGGTCGCCGCGCTGCTCGGATTCACGGTGATCACCATCGACGTATCGGCCGTGAACATCGCGCTGCCCTCGATCCGCGGCTCCCTCGACAGCGGAATGTCCGGACTGCAGTGGGTCGTCGACGCCTACACCCTCATGTTCGCGGCCCTGATGCTGTCGGCCGGGGCGCTCGCCGACCGCACCGGTGCCCGTCGCGCCTACGCCTGGGGCATCACCCTGTTCACCCTCGCGTCCCTCGCCTGTGCGCTGGCGCCCGGCATCGGTGTGCTGGTCGCCGCGCGTGTGGCGCAGGGCGCTGCCGCCGCGATCGTCATGCCGGCGTCGCTGGCGCTGATCCGGCAGGCCTACGAGGACGCCCGGGAGCGGGCCCGGGCCATCGCCCTGTGGACGGTCGGCGGTTCGGTGGCGATGGCCGCGGGACCCGTGCTGGGCGGGCTGCTCACCGACACGGCCGGCTGGCGGGCCGTCTTCCTGCTCAACCTTCCCGTGGGGGCGGTCGTGCTGGGTCTGCTGCTCCGGGTGCCGCGGTCCCCGCGCCGGCCTGCGGCGCTGGACGTCGGCGGTCAGATCAGCGCCGTACTGGCCCTGGCGGGGCTGGCGTTCGCCGTGATCGAGGGCGGCCACCGGGGCTGGACCAGCGGACCGGTCCTGGGTGCCGCGGTGCTCGCGCTCGTGTCCGGCTGGGCCTTCCGGGTGCTGGAGGCACGGCACCGCAGGCCCATGGTTCCGCCGGCCATGCTGCGGGACCGCCGGGTGGCCGTCGCGCTCGCCGTCGGTTTCGCCGTCAACGCCGCGTTCTACGGCGGGATCTTCCTGCTCGGGCTGTACTACCAGCAGCTGCGGGGGATGTCGGCCGTGGCGGCCGGGCTGATGTTCGTGCCCATGTCGGTGGTCGTGACGGCCACCAACCTGGTGTCGCCGCGTCTGGCCGAGCGGGTCGGACGGCGCCCGGTGATCGTCATCGGGCAGGTGGTCTTCGCCGGTGCGATGCTGGTCATGCTGCCGCTCGCCGTGCACACCCCGCTGTGGCTCGTGCTGGTCCTGCTGTTGCCGCTCAGCGTCGGCGGGGCGCTCGCGGTACCCGCTCTGACCGCGCTGCTCATGGACGTCGTGCCGCAGGAGCGCGCGGGCACCGCCTCCGGGCTTCTCAACTCCCTCCGCCAGACGGGCGGTGCGCTCGCGGTGGCCCTCTTCGGCACCCTGCTCTCCGGCCCCGACGGCACCTTCTCCCTCCCGGGCATGCGCATCGGTCTCCTCACAGTCGCCGCCCTCCTCCTCGCCACCACCGCCCTCGCGAGGCTGCTGCTCCCGCGCGGCTGACGTGACGTCACCCATGGCTCCAGGAGGACGGCTTCGGGTCCACCGCGCGGGCGGCGCTCCCGCGTGGTGGGACAGGATGAGGACCTCGACGAGGAGGGCGCGGAGTGAGTTACGAACTGCAGGCGGTGATCGCGGTCGAGGAGAGACTGCGTGTGGTCGCACGGGACCTGGCCGTCGTCTGGGAGAGCGGCGCGGGCGGGCTCGGGCCGCTGCGCGTCGACGAGGGGGAGCCGTTCGCGTCGGACGGGAGTCCGGTCTCTCAGGCACTGCGGCAGCTGGGGGCCGTGGCACGAGCCGGGCAGGACGAGTTCGCGGCTGTGGGTCTGGACCGTCACCGGCACAGCGAGGCGTGGATCGGCTGACCTGCGCCTCAGGCGGTGCCGCGTCGGGCCGGAGCCGAGGGCCGGCCGGGGCCACGCCGCCGGATGGACCAACCCGCCGGTTTGGGTCAGAGGGGACATAACCTGCGCGATATGAAGAAATGCCATATCGCACCTCTGGCGTGCCTGGCGGCGCTGCTCGGGACGGGGCTCGGCGCCGCTCCGAACACCGCCGCCCACACGGTCCATGTCGTCAAGCCGGGAGAATCGATCCAGGAGGCGGTGGACGCGGCCCGGCCGGGCGACACCGTTCTGCTGGGGCACGGCATCCACCACGCGAGCGTCCACATCACCACGCCCGGGCTGACCCTGCGGGGCATGGGCCGGGGCACGGTGCTCAGGCCGGCGGCGGGCACGAGCACCACCACCGCCCCGAGCGCCGCGCCGGGCGCCGCGAAGGCCGCCGACAGCTGTGCCGCGGCCGGCAACGGCATCTGCGTGGCGGGCACGAAGGACCACAACGTCGACGGCGTCACCATCGCCTCCCTGACGGTGACCGGCTTCCCCAGGACCGGCCTCCACGCCAACCAGGCCGACCGGCTGACCGTGCGGAACGTCACCGCGGTCGGGAACGGGGTGTGGGGCATCGCCACGGAGCACTCACGCCGTGGCGTGTTCCGCGGCAACACCGCCCGCGACAACGGCGACGCGGGACTGTTCCTCGCCAACACGGTGACGGAGGAGCAGGGCGCCACGGACACCGGGGGAACGGTCGTGGCGCGCAACCGGTTGGAGGGCAACCGGATCGGCGTCACCGTCCGCCGGCTGCGCAACCTGACCGTGGAGGGCAACCACCTCACGGGCAACTGCGCGGCGGTCTTCGTCGTCGGCGACGAGAACAAGCCCAAGGCCGGCCTCGTGACCGTGCGCGAGAACCGCATCGAGCGCAACAACAAGTCCTGCCCGAAGACCGCCCGGCTGGACGCCCTGCAGGGATCCGGCATCGTCGTGACGGGCGCCGACGACAACCTGATCACCCACAACGTGATCAGGGACAACGTCGGCACCTCCCCCTTGTCGGGCGGCATCGTCGTGTTCAAGAGCTTCGTGGGCACGACCAGCGAGCGGAACCGGATCAGCGACAACCTGCTGGAGGGCAACTCCCCGGCGGACCTGGTCAACACGGACCCCGGGCAGGGCAACACGTTCCAGGGCAACTCCTGCGCGTCGTCCCGGCCCGCCGGCCTGTGCTGACCCTCCGTACCGCTCCTCTTCGCACCGGGGCCCGCACGCGCACCCGGTGATCCCCTGCTGCACCCGACCCAAGAAGGAAGGCGGCACATGACGACCACTCAGCCCGCCCCCGCGCCCTCCATGCGGCTGCGGGAACTCGCATTCGGGGCGGCTTGTGCCGCCGCCCTCCGCGCGGCCGCCCGGCTGGGCGTCGCCGACGCGCTCGGTGACGATCCCATGGCCGTGGAGGACCTCGCGACCGCGGTGAAGGCCGAGCCCCGCCCGCTGCGCCGGCTCCTGCGGGCACTGTCCTGCTACGGCGTCTTCACCGAGCACCCGGACGGGACCTTCGCGCACACCGACGTCTCCCGGCTGCTGCGCGAGGACGACCCCAACAGCCTGCGCGCCATCTCCCTGTGGTGCACCGAACCGTGGACCTGGGACGTCTGGCCGAAGCTGGACGAGGCCGTGCGCACCGGCCACAACGTGGTGGAGGGCCTGTACGGCAAGGAGTTCTTCCCCTACCTCAACGAGGACGCCCCGGAGTCGGCCGACGTCTTCAACCGCGCCATGACGACCTCCAGCGTGCAGTCGGCGCGCGACGTCGCGGAGTTCCTCGACCTGTCGGGGAGCACGTCGGTCGCCGACGTCGGCGGCGGCCAGGGGCATGTGGTGGCGAGCCTGCTGGACAAGTACCCGACGATGCACGGGACGCTGCTGGACCTTCCGCGGGTGGTGGAGAACGCCGTCCCGAGACTGCGCGCGGGCGGCGACCTCGCGGACCGGGCGCGCGTGGTGCCCGGCGACGTCCGGACGGCCGTCCCGGTGAAGGCCGACGTCTACGTCATCAAGAACATCCTGGAATGGGACGACGAGAGCACGGCCCGCACCCTGCGCAACGTCCGCGAGGCCGGCGGCCCCGGGACGCGGGTCGTGGTCATCGAGAACCTCGTCGACGACACGCCGTCCATGCGGTTCAGCACCGCGATGGACCTGCTGCTGCTCCTCAACGTCGGCGGTGCGAAGCACACCACCCAGAGCATGGTGGACCGGCTGACCGAGGCGGGCCTGGTCATCGACGACATCAGTCCGGTCAACCCCTACCTGCACGCGTTCGACTGCCACGTTCCCGGCTGATCGGACCGCGTACCGCGGAGTCCTGGTGCCCCGCGGCTCCCCCCCGTGTGTACGACCGGTCGCCGGGTCCGCAGCGTCGCGGGCCCCGGGGCCCGGCGGGCCCCGGCGCGGGGCGCGGGGCGGGGGGGGCGCCCCCGAGGGGAAGCGCGGGGGCCGCGCGGGC
>NZ_JBHWFG010000009.1:239744-275753 GCF_042733745.1 Streptomyces sp. NPDC059696 | reverse complement strand
GGCGCACAGCACAAACGCCGATGGGGCGGTCACCCTGATCAGGGTGACCGCCCCATCGGCGTATGTACCGGCTGCCGGCTACCCGAGCGCCTTGCCCGGCAGCTCGACCTTCGCGCCGAGCTCCACGAGCTTCTCCATGAAGTTCTCGTAGCCGCGGTTGATCAGGCCGATGCCGTGGACGCGGGACGTGCCCTGGGCCGCCAGGGCCGCGATCAGGTACGAGAAGCCGCCGCGGAGGTCGGGGATGACCAGGTCCGCGCCCTGGAGCTTGGTCGGGCCCGAGACGACGGCCGAGTGCAGGAAGTTGCGCTGGCCGAAGCGGCAGTTCGAGCCGCCCAGGCACTCGCGGTAGAGCTGGATGTGCGCGCCCATCTGGTTCAGCGCGGACGTGAAGCCGAGCCGGGACTCGTAGACCGTCTCGTGGATGATGGACAGGCCCGTGGCCTGGGTCAGGGCGACGACCAGCGGCTGCTGCCAGTCGGTCTGGAAGCCCGGGTGGACGTCCGTCTCCAGCGCGATGGACTTCAGCTGGCCGCCGGGGTGCCAGAAGCGGATGCCCTCGTCGTCGATCTCGAACGCCCCGCCCACCTTCCGGTAGGTGTTCAGGAACGTCATCATCGAGCGCTGCTGGGCGCCGCGGACGTAGATGTTGCCCTCGGTCGCCAGCGCCGCCGACGCCCAGGACGCGGCTTCCAGGCGGTCCGGGAGGGCGCGGTGGTTGTAGCCGCCGAGCTGGTCCACACCGGTGATGCGGATCGTCCGGTCGGTGTCCATCGCGATGATCGCGCCCATCTTCTGCAGCACGCAGATGAGGTCCTCGATCTCCGGCTCGACGGCCGCGTTGGACAGCTCCGTGACGCCCTCGGCGAGCACGGCCGTCAGCAGCACCTGCTCGGTCGCGCCGACGGACGGGTACGGCAGCGCGATCTTCGTACCGCGCAGCCGCCGGGGCGCCTCCAGGTACTGACCGTCCTCCCGCTTCTCGATCTTCGCGCCGAACTGCCGCAGCACCTCGAAGTGGAAGTCGATGGGCCGGCCGCCGATGTCACAGCCGCCGAGGCCGGGGATGAACGCGTGGCCGAGGCGGTGCAGCAGAGGGCCGCAGAAGAGGATCGGGATACGGCTCGAACCGGCGTGGGCATCGATGTCAGCGACGTTCGCGCTCTCCACGCGGGTCGGGTCCATCACCAGTTCGCCGGGCTCGTCACCCGGACGGACCGTCACGCCGTGCAGCTGGAGCAGACCCCGCACGACTCGGACGTCGCGGATGTCCGGAACATTGCGCAGCCGGCTCGGAGCGCTGCCCAGCAGCGCTGCGACCATGGCCTTGGGTACGAGGTTCTTCGCACCGCGGACACGGATCTCGCCCTCCAGCGGGGTTCCGCCGTGGACAAGCAGGACATCGTCGTTGACGGTCATGAATCTCGCGTTCCATGGAGTCGGGCAGGGGCCAGGAGGGAAAGGGTAATCGCCCTCCACCCCCCTTCTGTATGCCTGAGTCGGACCCAGCCACGTCATAGCTCTGTCACAACACGAACCGTTCCGTGGCGGCCACATGGGGTCACGGCCGGTTTCGCGCGCACGGGACGCTTCCTCGCGCCCTGAGCTGCGTTCCCTCTCCGTGCCCCATTGCCTCCCCACGGGCGGGGAGAATGCGGGATCATGTCTGCCATGACCGAGGTGTCCTCGCTCACAGGGCGGTTGCTCGTGGCCACCCCCGCCCTGGCGGACCCGAACTTCGACCGTGCGGTGGTGCTGCTCCTCGACCACGACGAGGAGGGCTCGCTCGGCGTCGTCCTCAACCGCCCCACCCCGGTGGACGTGGGCGACATCCTGGAGGGCTGGGGGGATCTCGCCGGTGAGCCCGGCGTGGTGTTCCAGGGCGGCCCGGTCTCACTCGACTCGGCCCTCGGTGTCGCCGTCGTCCCCGGTGGTGCGGCCGGGGAAGCCGCCCCGCTGGGCTGGCGGCGGGTGCACGGTGCGATCGGTCTGGTCGATCTGGAGGCCCCGCCCGAGCTGCTGGCCTCGGCCCTCGGCTCCCTGCGCATCTTCGCCGGGTACGCCGGCTGGGGCCCGGGGCAGCTGGAGGACGAGCTGGTGGACGGCGCGTGGTACGTGGTCGAGTCGGAGCCCGGCGACGTCTCGTGCCCGTCTCCCGAGCGGCTCTGGCGCGAGGTGCTGCGCCGCCAGCGCAACGAGCTGGCGATGGTGGCGACGTATCCGGACGACCCTTCGCTCAACTGATGCGTGTGAGCTTCAGTACCCTTGGCCGTATGAGCACTCTCGAGCCCGAGCGCGGGACTGGTACGGGGACCCTCGTCGAGCCGACGCCGCAGACCTCCCACGGCGACGGTGACCACGAGCGCTTCGCCCATTACGTCCAGAAGGACAAGATCATGGCGAGCGCCCTCGACGGCACCCCCGTCGTGGCGCTGTGCGGCAAGGTCTGGGTACCGGGCCGCGACCCGAAGAAGTACCCCGTGTGTCCCATGTGCAAGGAGATCTACGAGTCCATGGGCTCCGGGGACGACGGCAAGGGCGACCAGTAGGTCCGGCCTGCGGGGTGTGAAGCCCCCAGGGTGCGTTTCGCGCGCCCTGGGGGCTTTTGTGCTGTCCGGGCGTTGCACAGGGTGCGCCTGTCGGTCACAGAGTGGTAGAGACCTCTTGTGGGCGTGTTCATGAAGTCCCTAGCCTCCGATGTGTTGTGCACAGCGAAACTGTCATTGCGCATGTTGCAACGCCCTCTCGGAGGAGCACTCCATGAAGCTGTCCGTCCGTACCGCCGGGCTCGCCGCGCTCGCCGCCCTGCTCGCCACCGCCTGCGCCCCCCAGACCTCCTCGAACTCCTCCTCCGACAAGGACGAGAAGACCGGCACCCTGCGCGTGTGGCTCTTCCGGGAGGTCGGCAACGCCCCCAAGGAGAAGGTCGTCGACCGTGTCGTCGCCGACTTCGAGAAGGCACACGAGGGCACCGAGGTCGACGTCGAGTACATCCCGGTCGACACCCGCGCCCAGCGCGTCAAGGCCGCCTTCAACGACCCCGACTCCGCTCCCGACGTGATGGAGTACGGCAACACCGACACGGCCGGCTATGTGAAGGACGGCGGACTCCTCGACGTCACGCGGGAGTTCGGCGACTGGAACGAGGCGAAGGACACCGACCCGACGGCCAGACAGTCCGTGACGGTCGACGGCAAGCTCTACGGCGCCCCGTTCTACGTGGGTGTCCGCGCCCTGTACTACCGCACGGACGTGTTCGAGGAGCTCGGGCTGCCCGTCCCGCGGACGATGGACGAACTCGCCTCCACCGCCCGCGAGATCCGCGCCGCCCGGCCCGAGCTGTACGGCCTGGTGGTCGGCGGCGCCTACACCTACGGCGCACTGCCGTTCGTCTGGGCCCACGGCGGTGCCCTCGCCGGCGGCAAGGGCGGATCCTACGCGTCCGGCATCGACAGCCCGCAGGCCCGCAAGGGCATCAAGGCGTACACGTCCCTCTTCGGCGACCACAACTGCCCGGCCGCCACGTGCGCGGGCATGGGCGGCAACGACACCGTCTCCGCGTTCGCCGCGGGGAAGGCGGGCATGGCGATCGGCGGCGACTTCAGCCACACCGCCGTCGAGGCCGGGAAGGTCAAGGGCAAGTACGCCGTCGTCCCCCTGCCGGGGGTGAAGGCCGGCTCGATCGCCCCGGCCTTCGCGGGCGGCAACAACATCGGCGTCCTGAAGAGCACGACCCACCGCACGCTCGCCGTCCGGCTGATGGAGCGGCTCGCCTCGAAGAAGACGCAGGGCGAACTCTTCGACGCCATGGGCTTCCTGCCGACCTTCACCGACGTCCGGCAGCAGGCCGCGCGGCGGGAGCCGTTCGTGAAGCCCTTCGTGCGGACCCTCTCCGCGGGCACCGAGTTCGTGCCCGCCTCGCCCGCCTGGGCGCAGATCGACTCCTCCCTCGTCCTGCCGACGATGTTCCAGGAGGTCATCAGCGGTAAGAAGGACGTCGCCCAGGCCTCCGAGGACGCCGCGAAGAAGATGAACTCCGCGTTCGGCTCCGCCGGGTGAGCCCCGTGAACGACCGCGGTGCCGTGAAGACCCCCGGGGCCGCCACCGCGGCGGCCGTGACCGTGCCCCGGCCACCGAACGAGGCCGAGGGCGCGCGAGGCGGGCGCTCCACGCGGCCCGCCGCCCGCGGCAGGGGCGGCTGGACGCCCTGGCTGTATCTCGCGCCCGCCCTCCTGGTGCTCGGGGGGCTGCTCGTCTACCCGATCTACCAGCTCGGGCTGATCTCCTTCTTCGCGTACACCCAGGCGCAGGTCAGCGGAGGGGAGCCGGCCACCTTCGAGGGCTTCGGGAACTACGGCGTCCTGTTCGGGGACCCGCAGTTCTGGCAGGTGCTGCTCGCCACCGTGCTGTTCGCGGCGGCCTGCGTCGTCTCCACACTCGCCGTCGGCTGCGCGCTGGCCGTGCTCCTCACGCGCGTGCGGGCCGTGCCCCGGCTCGCGCTGATGCTGGCCGCCCTGGGCGCGTGGGCGACCCCGGCCGTCACCGGCTCCACGGTGTGGCTGTTCCTCTTCGACCCGGACTTCGGCCCGGTCAACCGCATGCTGGGCCTCGGCGACCACTCGTGGACCTACGGCCGGTTCAGCGCCTTCCTCCTGGTGCTGCTCGAAGTGGTCTGGTGTTCCTTCCCGTTCGTGATGGTGACCGTCTACGCGGGGATCCGTGCCGTACCCGGCGAGGTGCTGGAGGCCGCCGCCCTCGACGGCGCCTCGCAGTGGCGCATCTGGCGCTCCGTGCTCGCCCCGATGCTCCGGCCGATCCTGGTCGTCGTCACCATCCAGTCGGTCATCTGGGACTTCAAGGTCTTCACCCAGATCTACGTCATGACGAACGGCGGCGGCATCGCCGGCCAGAACCTCGTCCTGAACGTCTACGCCTACCAGCAGGCCTTCGCGTCCTCGCAGTACGGCCTCGGCTCCGCCGTCGGGATCGTGATGCTGCTGATCCTGCTCGCCGTCACGCTCGTGTACCTGCGGCTGCTGCGCAGGCAGGGGGAGGAACTGTGAATCCGCTGCGCGCCCTCGTACGCCGCCCCGGCCGCGTGGCCGCCGAGGCCTCCGCCCTGCTGGTCGCGGTCGTCGTCGCCTTCCCCCTGTACTGGATGGTGCTCAGCGCCTTCAAACCGGCGGGGGAGATCAAGTCGAGCGAAGCCCGGCCCTGGACGCTCGCGCCCTCCCTGGATTCCTTCCGGCGCGTCTTCGGGCAGCAGGAATTCGGCCGCTACTTCCTCAACAGCCTCGTCGTGGCGGGCTGTGTCGTGATCGCCTCCGGGCTGATCGCGTTTCTCGCCGCGACCGCCGTCACACGATTCCGCTTCCGCCTCCGCACCAGCCTTCTGGTCATGTTTCTGATCGCCCAGATGGTGCCCGTGGAAGCCCTCACGATCCCCCTGTTCTTCCTCATGCGGGACGCCGGTCAGCTGAACACACTGGGCTCGCTGATCCTGCCCCACATCGCCTTCTCGCTGCCCTTCGCGATCTGGATGCTGCGGGGGTTCGTGAAAGCCGTTCCGGAGGCGCTGGAGGAGGCCGCGTACATCGACGGGGCGACCCGGGCGCGATTCCTCTGGCAGATCCTTTTCCCGCTCGTCCTGCCGGGGCTCGTGGCCACCAGCGTGTTTTCGTTCATCTCCGCCTGGAACGACTTCCTGTTCGCCAAGTCGTTCATCATCAGCGACACCTCGCAGTCGACGCTGCCGATGGCCCTGCTCGTCTTCTACAAGCCCGACGACCCCGACTGGGGCGGAGTCATGGCCGCCTCCACCGTCATGACGATCCCGGTCCTGGTCTTCTTCGTACTCGTACAGCGGCGCCTGGCCTCCGGACTGGGCGGAGCGGTGAAGGACTGACGTGACCGAACTGATCCCGGCGCCCCGCGGTGCCACCGCCGGAACCGGCGAGGTGCGGCTGACGCGCCACTCCCGGCTCTGCGCCGACACCGCGACCGAGGGCGTCGCCCACTGGCTGGGCGCGGCCCTGCGGCAGGCCACCGGCCTGCCGCTACGCGAGGGACGGGAGCCCGACGACGCCGAGGGCGGCATCGGGCTGCGCCTCGCCCCCGGGCTCGGCCCCGAGGAGTACCGGCTCGTCAGCGACGGGTCCGGCGTCCGCATCGAGGGCGGCAGCGCTGCCGGTGTCTTCTGGGGCGCGCAGACCCTGCGCCAGCTCCTCGGCCCCGACGCGTACCGCAGGGCCCCGCTCGACCGCGACCGCGCCTGGAGCGTGCCGCATCTGACGATCGAGGACGCCCCCCGATTCCGCTGGCGCGGCCTGATGCTCGACGTCGCACGGCACTTCATGCCCAAGGAAGGCGTGCTGCGTTACCTCGATCTGATGGCGGCGCACAAACTCAACGTCTTCCACTTCCATCTGACGGACGACCAGGGCTGGCGCATCGAGATCGAGCGGCATCCGCGGCTGACCGCGATCGGCTCCTGGCGGGCCCGCACGAAAACCGGCCACCGCGCCTCGCCCCTGTGGGAGGACAAGCCGCACGGCGGCTACTACACCCAGGACGACATCCGGGAGATCGTCGCCTACGCGGCCGACCGGCATATCACCGTCGTCCCCGAAATCGACGTACCGGGCCACTCACAGGCCGCCATCGCCGCCTACCCGGAACTCGGCAACACCGACGTCGTCGACACGTCCTCCCTCTCCGTCTGGGACACCTGGGGAATCAACCCCAACGTCCTCGCCCCCACCGACCACACCCTGCGCTTCTACGAGGGCGTCCTCGAGGAAGTGCTCCGGCTGTTCCCCTCGGAGTTCGTGCACATCGGCGGCGACGAATGCCCCAAGGAACAGTGGCGGCACTCGGAGACGGCCCAGGCGCGCATCAGGGAACTCGGGCTCGCCGACGAGGACGCCCTCCAGTCCTGGTTCATCGGGCACTTCGACACCTGGCTCGCGGCGCGCGGGCGGCGGCTGATCGGCTGGGACGAGATCCTGGAGGGCGGCCTGGCCGAGGGAGCGGCCGTGTCGTCCTGGCGCGGCTACGCCGGGGGCATCGCCGCCGCCCGGGCCGGCCACGACGTCGTCATGTGCCCCGAGCAGCACGTGTACCTGGACCACCGTCAGGACCCGGGCCCCGAGGAGCCGGTACCGATCGGGTGGGTGCGCACCCTGGAGGACGTCTACCGGTTCGAACCCGTTCCCCCGGAGTTGACGCCCGGGGAGGCCCGGCACGTGCTGGGCACGCAGGCCAACCTGTGGACCGAGGTGATGGAGGACCAGGCGCGCGTGGACTACCAGGCCTTCCCCCGCCTCGCAGCCTTCGCCGAGGTCGCCTGGAGCGCCCTGCCCGCCCCGGCGGACCGGGACTTCGCCGGCTTCGAGCGCCGTATGACCGCCCACTACCGGCGCCTGGACGCCCTGGGGGTGGCCTACCGGCCGCCCGCGGGCCCGCTGCCCTGGCAGCGACGCCCCGGGGTGCTCGGCCGCCCGGCCGAGGGCCCGCCGCCGAACCGGTAGGGCGGGGCGCCGGGACCGAACAGCTCGAACAGGCCACGGAAAAAGCGCACAAGGGTCACCGAAAGTGGAAATCGGCATGCACTGGTGAACCTGTGCGAAAACGGGCCATCTCGCCGGTGAGGTGGGCGAATGCCTCCTAGTGGACCCGTGTCTTCGGCTCTCGCCAAGATGTGCCAGAGTTGCCACGTCCGCCCTGTCAGCACGTACCGTACGGCAGCACAGGTGGGACCAGGTGGGGCAGCGGGAAGGGGCAGCCGGTTTGACCACGCACGCACCGCAGGCGGCGCAGGCCGTCACGCTGCCCACGACGCTGGACGAGGCCGTCGCGGCGCTCACCGCCGTGCCCGCCGCCGTACCCGTCGCGGGTGGCACCGATCTGATGGCCGCCGTCAACTCCGGGCAGCTCAGGCCCGCCGCCCTGGTGGGGCTCGGCCGGATCAGCGAGATCCGCGGCTGGCAGTACCTGGACGGCCACGCGCTGCTCGGCGCGGGCCTCACGCACGCGCGCATGGGCCGCCCCGACTTCGCGGCCCTCATCCCGGCGCTCGCCGCCGCCGCGCGCGCGGCCGGCCCCCCGCACATCCGCAACGCGGGCACCCTGGGCGGCAACATCGCCTCGGCCGCCCCCACCGGCGACGCGCTGCCGGTGCTGGCCGCCCTGGAGGCGACCCTGATCATCGCGGGCCCGGGCGGAGCCCGCCGGGAGATTCCCGTCTCCCACCTGCTCGCCGGGATGGACATGCTGCGCGCCGGTGAACTCATCGGCTTCGTGCGCGTGCCGCTGCTGCACGCCCCGCAGGTGTTCCTGAAGGCGACCGGCCGGACCGGCCCGGGGCGCGCGGTCGCGTCCGTGGCCCTGGTGCTGGACCCCGCCCGCCGGGGCGTGCGCTGCGCGGTCGGCGCCATAGCGCCGATGCCGCTGCGGCCCCTGGAGGCGGAGCAGTGGGTCGCCGGCCTCATCGACTGGGACAACAACCGCGCGCTCGTCCCGGAGGCGTTGAACGCCTTCGGTGAGTACGTCGCCGCGGCCTGCATCCCCGACGCGGCGCCGGCCGAGGACGGCTCGGTGCCGCAGCTGCCGCCCGCCGTACTGCACCTGCGGCGCACCGTCGCCGCGCTGGCCCGACGAGCACTGGGGAGGGCGCTGTCGTGACCGACGACCAGCACGGAGAGGGCACGCCCAGGGGCGGCAGCCGCTGGGACCCGCTGCCCCAGGGCGAGTACGACGACGGCGCCACCGCCTTCGTCGAACTGCCCGAGGGTGGCGTCGACGCCCTGCTGGCCGCCGACAGCCCCCTCGCCGCGCCCGGCCACGGCTACGTGCCGCCGCAGATAACGGTCGGCCCCGCGACGACGGCCGGAACCGACCCGGCGGCCACCGGCGCCTGGCCGGCGCCCGGCGCGCCGGTCGACGGGGCGCAGTGGCACGACCCCAACGCCGCACACCAGCAGCACGGCACCCACCGGCAGCACGGCCCCGAGCACGGCACCCACCAGCAGGGCCACGACGTGCCCGAGCAGTCCTACGGCGGCCCCGGGGCGCCGTACGACCCCCAGGTCCCCTACGGCTCCGACGCGACGGCGCGGCAGCACGGCGGGGACGACCGGTTCACGTACGACTCCGGGGTGACCGGCCAGTGGAACTTCGAGGAGACCGCGGCGGCGGCCGAGGCCGCGCCCGGCCATGACGTGACCGGGCAGTGGTCGATCCCCGTCGCCGGGGGCGACCTTCCGGACGAGTCAGGCGAATTCACCACGTCCTCGCTGGTCGAGCAGTGGGGCGGCACCCCTCCGGCCACCCTGCCCGGGGGTGCGCCCGCGCCCTGGGCGACGCAGGCCGCGGGCCGGCCGTGGGGGCAGCAGGACCCGGCCGGACCGGAGGAGCCCCACCCGGGCCACCCCCACGAGCCCGGGCCCGGGCACGACCCGGGGCAGGCGCACGGGCCCGAGCACGACCCGGGGCAGGCGCACGGGCAGCGGACCGACGTGGGTCCGGCCGCACCGTCGGCCTACGCGTCGGAGGAGCCCGGGGCGGCCGGCCACACGGCGGACCCGTCCGGTTTCGCCGGCCACCGGCCGGAACCCGAGTACGACCACGGGCCGGGTCCCGCCGAGCACGCGCACGGAGCACAGCGCGCCGATCACGAGCAGGGGACGGAGCCCGCCCGGTACGACCGTGGGGCGGAGCCCGCCGAGTACGACCGCCGGGCCGAACCCGCCGAGTACGACCACCGGCCGGAGCAGCGGGCCGACTTCGCCGCTCACGGCCCGGAGCAGCCCGAGTACGCCGCCCCCGGCCCGGAGCAGCCCGAAGCACCCGGCCACGCGCCGGAGCCCGCCGAGTACGCCGACCACGCCCCGGAGTCCACCGAGTACGCCGGCCACGCGCCGGAGCCCGCCGAGTACGCCGACCACGCGCCGGAGTCCGCCGAAGGCCCCGGGCACGGCACCGAACCGTCCGGCCTCGCCGGTCACCCGCCGCCCGCGGCCCACGCGCCCGAGCAGCCGCACTACGGGGAGGCCCCCGGCGAGTTCCCCGGGGAACCCCTGCCCGGCGACCGGCCGGAAGCCGCCGCGCTCCCGCAGGACGCCCCTGACGCCTCACAGGCGGCTCCCGGCGACGGTGAGGACTCCGCGGACGCAGCAGGGGCCCCGGAGGCCGCTGACGGCCCCTCCGAGCCCGTCGGCGGGCCCCTGCCGTCCGAGGCCGAGGCGGACGCCGACACCGATGCCGCCCACGCCCAGGAGACCCCCGACGGCGGGGCCCGGGGCGAGGGCGACCGTGCCCCGGACGAGGACCCGGCGGTCCACCCCTCCGGCACGCCGGAGACCGCGGCCGGCACCGCCCCCCAGGAGGAACACCCCCTCGCCTCCTACGTCCTGCGCGTCAACGGCACCGACCGCCCCGTCGGCGACGCGTGGATCGGCGAGTCCCTGCTGTACGTGCTGCGTGAGCGGCTCGGCCTCGCGGGCGCCAAGGACGGCTGCTCACAGGGCGAGTGCGGCGCGTGCAACGTCCAGGTCGACGGGCGGCTCGTGGCGTCCTGCCTGGTCCCGGCCGTCACCGCCGCGGGAAGCGAGGTCCGGACCGTCGAAGGCCTCGCCGAGGACGGCCGGCCGTCGGACGTGCAGCGGGCGCTCGCCCGCTGCGGCGCCGTGCAGTGCGGCTTCTGCATCCCCGGCATGGCGATGACCGTGCACGACCTGCTGGAGGGCAACCCGGCGCCCACCGAACTGGAGACCCGGCAGGCGCTGTGCGGCAACCTGTGCCGCTGCTCGGGCTACCGGGGCGTGGTGGACGCCGTCAAGGAGGTCGTCGCCGAGCGCGAGACCCACTCCGCGCCCGGCGACGGCGACACCGACGAGGCCCGCATCCCGCACCAGGCGGGCCCGGGCGCCGGTGGCGTGAACCCGTCGGCCTTCGGTGCACCCCCGGAACCGCACACCCACGGACCGCACTCCCACGGACCGCACACCCACGGACCGCACTCCCCTGAAGCGCACGACCAGCCCTACGGCCAGGACGGAGGCCCCGCGTGAGCAACGAAGCAGCCACCGCCCAGGCCGCACAGGCCGCGGAGGCCGTCCCCGCCCCGGAACCGCTCCCGCACGGCATCGGCGCCTCGCTCCCGCCCGCCGACGCCCGCGCCAAGACGGAGGGCACCTTCCCGTACGCGGCCGACCTGTGGGCCGAGGGCCTGCTGTGGGCCGCCGTGCTGCGCTCACCGCACCCGCACGCGCGCGTCCTGTCCATCGACACCACCCACGCGCGGGAGATGCCCGGCGTCCGCGCCGTCATCACCCACGAGGACGTGCCCGGCAGGGCGCTGCACGGCCGCGGCACGGCCGACCGCCCGGTCTTCGCCTCCGAGGTCGTACGCCACCACGGCGAGCCCATCGCCGCCGTCGCCGCCGACCACCCCGACACCGCGCGCATGGCGGCGGCCGCCGTCATCGTCGAGTACGAGGTGCTCGACCCGGTGACCGACCCGGAACAGGCCTTCGAGGCCGAGCCGCTGCACCCCGACGGCAACCTGATCCGGCACATCCCGCTGCGCCACGGCGACCCGGAGGCCGCCGGCGAGATCGTCGTCGAGGGCCTGTACCGCATCGGCCGCCAGGACCCCGCGCCCATCGGCGCCGAGGCGGGCCTGGCCGTACCGCGCCCGGACGGCGGAGTGGAGCTGTACCTCGCCTCCACCGACCCGCACGCCGACCGCGACGCCGCCGCAGCGGCCTTCGGCCTCGAACCCGAACGCGTCAAGATCGTCGTCACCGGCGTCCCCGGCGCCACCGCCGACCGCGAGGACCAGGGCTTCCAGCTCCCGCTCGGCCTGCTCGCGCTGCGCACCGGCTGCCCGGTGAAACTCACCGCCACGCGCGAGGAGTCGTTCCTCGGCCACGTCCACCGGCACCCCACCCTGCTGCGCTACCGCCACCACGCCGACGGCGAGGGCAGACTCGTCAAGGTCGAGGCGCAGATCCTGCTCGACGCGGGCGCCTACGCCGACACCTCCTCCGAGGCCCTGGCCGCCGCCGTCGCGTTCGCCTGCGGCCCGTACGTCGTCCCGAACGCCTTCATCGAGGGCTGGGCCGTCCGCACCAACAACCCCCCCTCCGGCCACGTGCGCGGCGAAGGCGCCATGCAGGTCTGCGCCGCCTACGAGGCGCAGATGGACAAGATCGCCCGCAAGCTCGGCCTCGACCCGGCCGAGGTGCGGCTGCGCAACGCCCTGGCCACCGGCGACGTGCTGCCGACCGGCCAGACCGTGACCTGCCCGGCGCCGGTCGCCGAACTCCTCCAGGCCGTGCGGGACTTCGAGCTGCCGCCGCTGCCCAAGGACACACCCGAGGACGAGTGGCTGCTGCCCGGCGGACCCGAGGGCGCGGGGGAGCCGGGCGCGGTGCGCCGGGGCGTGGGCTACGGCGTGGGCATGGTGCACATGCTCGGCGCGGAGGGCGCGGACGAGGTCTCCACGGCGACCGTGAAGGTCCACGACGGGGTCGCCACGGTGCTGTGCGCGGCCGTCGAGACCGGCCAGGGCTTCACGACGCTGGCCCGGCAGATCGTCCAGGAGACCCTCGGCATCGACGAGGTCCACGTGGCGCCGGTCGACACCGACCAGCCCCCGGCGGGCGCGGGCTGCCGCGGCCGCCACACCTGGGTCTCGGGCGGGGCGGTGGAGCGCGCGGCGAAGATGGTCCGCACGCAGCTCCTGCAGCCGCTCGCGCACAAGTTCGGCATGTCGACGGAGCTGCTCCAGATCACCGACGGCAAGATCACGTCGTACGACGGTGTCCTCTCCACGACCGTCACCGAGGCGCTGGACGGCAAGGAGCTGTGGGCCACGGCGCAGTGCCGCCCGCACCCGACCGAGCCGCTGGACGAGACCGGCCAGGGCGACGCCTTCGTGGGCATGGCCTTCTGCGCGATCCGCGCGGTGGTGGACGTCGACATCGAGATCGGGTCCGTACGGGTCGTGGAACTGGCCGTCGCCCAGGACGTGGGCCGGATCCTGAACCCCGCCCAGCTCACCGCCCGGATCGAGGCGGGGCTGACCCAGGGCGTCGGCATCGCGCTCACCGAGAACCTCCGCACGCCGCGCGGCCTGATCCGCCACCCCGACCTGACCGGTTACGCCCTGCCGACCGCGCTCGACGCCCCCGACATCCGCATCGTCCGGCTGGTCGAGGAACGGGACGTGGTCGCGCCCTTCGGGGCCAAGGCGGTCAGCGCGGTGCCGGTGGTGGCGTCCCCGGCGGCCGTCGCGTCCGCCGTCCGCGCCGCGACGGGCCGCCCCGTGAACCGCCTCCCGATCCGCCCCCAGGCGGCGGTGGTCACGGAACGGGGCTGAGACCGGGCTCGCGTCTCGTGGCGCGTGATGAGTGCTGCCTGATGCGTGAGGAGTGCTGCCTGGTGCGTGCTGCCTGACGTCTGGCGCTCGCGCTTTGACGTTCGAGGTCGATGCCTGACGCCCTGGGGGTGACCTCCGGGGCGCGGTGTCCCAAGCCCGTTGGTTGAAAACGGGAGTTGGGCACGCGACAAGGGAACGCGAGAGGGTCCTCCGAGCGTCTTATGAGGTGAGCGCGCCGTGTCGCCGGGCGCGCGTCGCCGGTCCGGGGCGTTGTCAGTGGTGGGGCGTACTGTTCTGGGCAGTGGGGAACGGCTGCCGGGCTGGGCCGGGCGATTCGGCCGTGCCCCGCCGGGGGACGGGGAGCGAGCACATGCGGGGGAGCCCATGAGTACGACCGACGCCGGTTGCGCGGTGATCACCCTGGCCGAGTCCGACCTGGACCCGTGGGTGACGCACGCGTCCACGCGGCACTGGCTGACCGGACCCGGACTGCCCGCCGACAGCGGCGTGCTGAGCTTCGCCGAGCTGAGCCGCGACGGCCTGCGCACGGTGGCCGACTCGACCGCCGACCCGGACGACTGCCTCCCGGCCGAGCTGCGCGAGCAGTTGGTCATCGGCGGCTTGCTGGGCCCGGGCGGCCTGGAGACGGAGTCGGTCCTGCTGGACGGCGCGACGGGCGAGGTCTCGACGGCCTACGTGCTGCACGACCGTCCCGACCTGATGGACCGCCGCCCCCTGGCCCCCTCGCTGCGGACGCTGGTCCGCTTCGCCGAGGCCACGGACGAACTGGCAGGACTGCGCGGCCAGTTCGCGTCGTACGCGGGCCGGTACGGCCCCAAGGCGGTGGCGGAGGCCTCCCAGCACCTGCTGGCGGTGTTCCGCGACGGGGCGGACGGCGAACCGGCCCCGTTCTGGAAGATGGCGGCGCTGATCCGCCCGCTGTCCCTGGTGGCGGGCCGCGGCGGCGCGTCCGGCCTCTCCCTGGACCTCCCGCACCGCCTCCTGGACCAGGAGTTCGGCCCCGGCAAGGTGGCGCGCTTCGAGGACGTCGACTTCCCGGCGACCCTCACGCACGAACCGACCCGCCGTTTCCTGCGCGAGGTCGGCCTGCCGGAGGACGCCCATGTCTTCTCCCTGGACACCGACGTCCCCCTGGCGACGCTCGCCGAGTACTACGCCGACACCGACACCCCGGCGGAACTGCCGGGCGGCGCCCACCGCCTGATCCGCCTCGGCCACCTCGTCGAGGACAACAGCCTGGTCGTCGACGGCGCGACGGGCGCCGTCCTCAACTGGAGCGAACCCGAGGCGACCCTGTACCCGCTCAACACGGACGTGTCGACCCTCGCCTTCACCCTCTGGCTCCTGCACCGCGAGCGCGCGATAGACGCCCGGTCGTCCCACGAGCTGACCACCGACACCTACGACCAGCTGGCCATGACGATGCTCCAGGTGCTCTCGACGGTGGACCCCACCGGCGTCACCCCGGACAGAACCGTCCGCCACTACTGGACGGACGCCTTCCAGGACGAGGCCGGCGGGGTGCTCTGACGGGCTGCCGTCAGACGGATCCGACCGACCCGACCGACCCGACCGACCCGGCGGATCCTGCGGCCCTGCGGCGGCGCACGGCGAACACCAGACCGCCACCGATCACCGCGGCGGCCGCCGCGGCACCGGCGAGGAGCGGAGTGCCGTCGGAGCCGGTCGTGGCGAGGCTGCCCCCGGTGGTGCCGCCGTTCGAGGTGCCGGTGGAGCCACCGGCCGTGGTGCCCGCCGAGTCCGACGCGGGGGCGGAGGGGGAGGCCGTGGCGCCCGTGCCGCCGACGGCCTGGCCCTCGGGGTCGTTGCCGTCGCCGCCGTTGCCGGAACCACCGTCGGTGCCGTCCGAGGGGCTCGGCTCGGGCTCGTAGTCGCTCGGCACGTCGATGCCGACCGAGGACATGTTGTTGGCGCGGTTCCTGTCGTACGCGGGGGTGATGTCGTAGACGGACGACGCCTTGATCTCGCCCTCGGTGTCCTGCGTGGACTTCTTGATCTTCAGGGTGAAGGTGTACAGCAGGGACTGGCCGACGTCGAGGGTCCCGTCCTGCGGCCAGCACACGTACTTCGGCTTGCCGGTGGTGCCCTGCGGCGCGCTCGGCCCGTCGACGCCGAACGGCGCGCAGTCCTTCGGCACCTTCACGGCGACGGTGCCCGGCGGGATCTGCACCAGCAGGCCGGGGAGGTCGTCGCTCTCCTGGTTCTGCACCCAGCCCGGGCCGTCGTTGCGCAGGGTCGCCGTGACCGACTGCTCCCCGCCGGCCAGCGCCTCCATCTCCTCACCGACGGCGACGAGATCGGCGGTGCTGTCCGCGGTCAGGGTGAGCCGCCGGTAGCTGTCGTCGAAGCCCTCGCCCGGGGCGTCACCGGTGGCGCCGGTGCCGTACTCGACGGCCTCCATCAGGGCGTTGTCCCGAGCCTTGAACCGCACGGGGGCCGTGACCGAGGCGCCGGGCTCGATGACGGTGTCGAGCTCACAGACCGCCTGCCGGACCTGGTCCTTGACGGTCGAGTAGGTACAGCCCTTCACCTGCTCGGGGAAGTCCAGCCCGCGCGTCAGACGCACCCGGAAGGTGACGCCGTCCACAGCGGCCGTGCCCTTGTTGGTGAGGGTGACGGACTTGTCGTAGAGGTCCCCGGGCTGGGGAGCCGCGGACGGCAGGGCCGACACGACCAACTGGGGCGCACCCTCATCGGCGTGCGCCAGGGGCGCGGCGACGGCGGGACCGGCGACGGCGAGCACGACGGCGGCCAGAACGGCCGCCGAGGGGCGGAGGTGCACGGGGTTCTCCTCGTCGAAACAGGGGGTGGACGGACCGGAGCATCAGCCACCGGTCATGTCCTGGACACCTGAGAGGCACGCGGGGTTGTGCGGGACGTCCCGCGGGCGGGCCGACGAACCCCGCCAGGACCACGACGAGCCGCGACATCGGCCGTATTGCCCCGCTGCGCCCTGAACGCGCCCTTCCCCGCTCCCCGACCCCCGCACATGCTCGGACTATGGGGGACACAGACGCATCGAGCATCATCCCGTTACCCGACCCCGACGGACACCGGCAGCGCCCACCGGACGCGCCGCGCCCCTGGGAGAAGACGGACCGCGCCCAGGCGGCACTGGAAGGCGCCACCGGCCCGGAGCCACCCGCCCCACCCGAGTGCCCCGACTGCGGCCTGGTCGGCGAACGGCACGTCACCTACTACGGCACGCATGTCCTCCTCGAACCGGACACGTGGGCCCCCGCGCACATGGTGCCGGTCTGGCACCGCTGGTACGTGGACTCCAACGGCACGGCGTGGAACAGCCGCGAGGACGAGCCCGAACCCGGTGCCGTGTGCCGCGTCCCGCACCGGATCGCCTGCCCCGGTCTGAGCCCCGGGGAGGCGGGCCTCTGGCGCTGGCTGGACGCCCTGCGCGAGGACAACGCGACCAGGGCCCGGCAGAAGTCCGACGAAAACCCGGCCCCGACAGCCCTCCCCGACGCCGGCTGAGCTGAACTGGAGGCCGTGGCGGGATTCGAACCCGCGTAACTCGCTTTGCAGGTTGGTCCGGGCTGCTCAGGGCCTGATTCGGATGTGTCCGCGGGTGTTCAACGCCGTACCGACACTGCGATCGCTGGGACTGGTTGAACGGATGCGGACGTTGGCGCACGGGGACGAACGAGACGGAAACTGAGACGGCTAAGAGAACGACGACGCACCAGCCCCACACGACACCGGTCGCCAAGTTTCGTTCGCTACCTTGTTATGAGTGCCAGGACTATGGGGGGTTACATGGCAAGCGGGGAGTACAAAGCAAAGTCGGAGACATCGTGGACAGTCAGGCGGTCGTCTAAGGTGGCTACGCCGGAGCAGCGGACGCCTACGACTCCCGCGCCGGAGCAGCGGACGCCTACGACTCCCGCGCCGGAGCAGCGGACGCCTACGACTCCCGCGCCGGAGCAGCGGATGCCTACGACTCCCGCGCCGGAGCAACAGACGACGGACGTCGAAGCTCAGACGGCCTCACAGCCCATCGCAGAGCCTGCTCTCGACACAGATGCGTTGTCCATGGCGGCTGAGCTCTCACGCGTCGCTGCACCGGATAACTACATGCTGTTCTTCCTCGGCGAGATCACTAACAGTCAGTTGGCGATCAACAGTGGCACAGTGACTCAGACCATGATGAAAGGACTGTCCGAGTCGCATCAGGCGAGCACGGCCCAACCGCCTCGACAACCGGAGGGTGATTCTCGGTCAGGGGGAAGTCCCTTGCCCAGCGAGCCGGTATGGAGGACCCTGCCGTCGGACATGGTGAGGGAACCAAATGAGGAGCTCATCAGTGCCGAAGCACTCTGCCGCAAGGAGCTGCTACTCGCGCTCGGCGATCTGCTGTCCCGGCTCGATCAGTTGGGATTGGACACCGATGCTCAGCAGGCTATCCGTCAGGCAGTAGCAGAGCTTCAGTTTGAGCTGAATCAGACTCCAATCAATATGGCACGGGTCCACTCGGCCATTACGCAGATCCGCGCTCGCATGGGATGGGAGCCACGAAAGCCCGGGCACTCGCCGGGACTCGGGTCGGGAGCTGGGGTATGACGGGTACGGGCGGCCCTCAGTTCCACGGGTCCATACACGGAAGTCAGATTGCGATCGGCAATCAGGATGTGTCACAGCTGCAATATGTGACAGCTGACGGCGGCCTGAGCGACCGTCTTGCCAGGTCGGTGAACTCGGTCTTGGAAGCACTGGAGAGCCTCAAGCTTGATGCTGAAGGGGAGGCAGCAGTACGTCAGGACGCCGAAGCTGCTTTGGAGGAGGCAACGCAGCCTGAGCCGGATGTGGGGCGGTTACGTCGGCTACTCGGGCGGATCCAAGTTGTGCTGGCTCCAATAGCAGCAGGTGCCGCTACGGGTGCCGCCAGCGGGACGGCCGAACTGGCACACACCGTCCTCGCCGATCTCCAACAAGCATTGCCCTGAGACGCGGAACAGGCAAGGTTGGCCATGTGACGGGCCCTACTGTCGTCTGTGGCGGAAGGGCCACACACTGTTTGCAGGTTTGTCGGCGCTGCTCAGGGCGCTACTCGGGTGCGTCCGGCGCTGTCCATCTCCGTACGGCGACGGAGGAAACCAGGGCTGAGTGGCGGGCTCGTGAGGAGCAGCAGAGGTACACACTCGGACGTGCGCACAGCGACCTGATTGATGCTGTGAGCGAGTCATTGCAGGGCAATGATGCCGTCCCACGCCCCAACTGAGACGGACGAGCAAGAGGGCGGCACCCTCGGAAGGTGCCGCCCTTTTGTTTTGCCTGGTCAGACAGGTAGAGGCCGTGGCGGGATTCGAACCCGCGTAACTCGCTTTGCAGGCGAGCCCCTGAACCGCTCGGGCACACGGCCTTGACCGAAATCGACACGCACTGCCGTGGAGGGGTGCGGACCCGCGTGACTCCCCGCGAGCGGAGCGCGCTGATGGACGCAGCGCAGGCGAGCCCCTGAACCACTCGGGCACACGGCCTTGTTCGGACTGGATGTCGAACTCGGTGAGTTGACCGTACGAGGCCCTCGGAGGGCTCTTCAAGGGCATCCGGTGGGGTGCAACGCGACTGCCATACGCCGTTCATGAAAGGTGGTGGGGGCGGGGAGGGCGTACGACCAAGGTCTGAGAGCGGGACCGTCTCCCGACAGGGGTCAAAGGGGTGCGTGGACCTTACGCTGGCGGGCATGCCTGACTCCGAGCCGCGTGACGTCGATGTCGTGACCGCTGTCGTCCCCTCTCCTCCCGCCGGGGGAGACGAGGGTGTGCTGGGGCCGGGCTATCGGGCCTTGAGCGTCGGGATCGTCTCCGTCGTGCTGCTCATCGCCTTCGAGGCGACCGCCGTGGGGACGGCGATGCCCGTCGCCGCCCGGGAGCTGGACGGGGTCTCGCTGTACGCGTTCGCGTTCTCCGGGTACTTCACGACCAGCCTGTTCGGGATGGTGCTCGCCGGGCAGTGGTCCGACCGGCACGGGCCCCTCGGGGCGTTGACGACGGGCATCGCCTCCTTCGGCACCGGGCTGCTGCTGTCCGGGACCGCCGGGTCGATGTGGGTGTTCATCCTGGGCCGGGCCGTGCAGGGGTTCGGCGGCGGGCTGGTGATCGTCGCGCTGTACGTCGTCGTCGGGCGCGCCTATCCGGAGCGGTTGCGGCCCGCCATCATGGCCGCGTTCGCCGCGAGCTGGGTGCTTCCGTCGATCGTCGGTCCGCTCGCCGCCGGCACCGTGACCGAGCAGGTCGGGTGGCGGTGGGTCTTCGTCGGGATACCCGTACTCGTCGTCTTCCCGCTCGCGCTCGCGCTGCCGCAGATTCGGCGCAGGGCCTCCGGACCGGCGGGGCACACCGCCGTCGGGTCCACCGCGCCGCCGGGTCCCGACCGGCCCGCCCCCGCGACGGCCCCGCCCGGCTCCTTCGACCGTCGGCGTATCCGGCTCGCCCTGGCCATCTCCCTCGGCGCCGGTCTCCTCCAGTACGCCGCGCAGGACTTGCGTCCCTTCTCTCTCCTGCCGGGTGCGCTCGGCGTCGCCCTGCTCGTGCCGGCCGTGCTCGGGCTGCTGCCGCGCGGCACCTACCGGGCCGCTCGCGGGCTGCCGTCCGTCGTGCTGTTGCGCGGCGTCGCCGCCGGGTCGTTCATCGCCGCCGAGTCCTTCGTGCCGCTGATGCTGGTCACCCAGCGCGGGCTCAGTCCGACCCTGGCCGGGTTCTCGCTCGCCGCGGGCGGTGGGACGTGGGCGCTGGGGTCCTGGGTCCAGTCGAGGTCGCGGCTCGAGCCGTACCGGGCGCGGTTGACGACCGTCGGCATGCTCCTGGTCGCCGCGGCCATCGCCACGGCACCGAGTGTCCTCGTCGACTCCGTGCCCGTCTGGACCGTCGCCGTCGCCTGGGCCTTCGGCTGTTTCGGCATGGGTCTCGTGATCTCCTCCACGAGCGTGCTGCTGCTCAAGCTGTCCGCTCCCGAGGAGGCCGGCACCAACTCCGCCGCCCTCCAGATCTCCGACGGCCTCTCCAACGTCGTCCTCCTGTCCGCCGGGGGCGCCGCCTTCGCCGCGCTGGGCGGCGGCACGGTGGCGCACCCGACCACCGCCCACACCTCCGGCTCCCACCCGGCCGCCTTCACCGCGGTGTTCCTGCCGATGGCGGCGGTGGCGCTGGCCGGAGCCTGGGTCTCCACGCGGCTGCGCGAGCGACGGGCGTGAAGCGGTCCCGCCCACCGTCCCCGGCGGCGGCTGCGACAACCCGTGAGCACGGTCGCCGCCCACCGTCCCCGGCGGCGGCTGCGTCGGCCGTGAGAACGGCGGTCCGCCGATGCCCGCCCGCGCGAGCGACGACCGTAAACCGGTCGCCCGTCGTCTCCGGCCGGTCGTAGCCTCTGCCCATGTCCGAGATCCTTCTGCCCCTCGACCCCGCCCTGCGCACCGCCCTCGACGACCTCGCCGACGCGCGTGGGTGCGCGCCCGAGGACGTGGTGCTGGATGCCGTGCGCGGACACCTGCGGCAGGAGACCGGACGCGTGCGGGCCGTCGCGGACGGGCTCGCGCGGCACCACGCCGACCTGTTGCGGAGGCTCGGCGAATGACCAGGGACACCTGGTACCTGACCGTCGGCGAGGTCACCGCCATCGCCGAGACCGCCTTCGGCGGGCGGCCGCCCGAGGCGCGTGCTCCGGGGCTGCTCGCCTCCGCCGTGCACCGCCCGCGTGCCCGGATGTTCGGGACGGCCGCCTACGACGACCTGTACGAGCAGGCCGCCGCCCTGCTGCACGCCATCGCCGCCAACCACCCCCTCGTGGACGGCAACAAGCGCACCGCCTGGCTGGCCACCGCCACCTTCCTCGCCCTCAACGGCGTCGACCTGGCCGGAGTGGACCAGGATGTGGCGTACACGCTGGTCGTCGACGTGGCGTCCGGGGCGGAGGCGGACGTCGGCAGGATCGCGGGGCGGCTGAGGGAGCTGTGACGTCGGTCCCACCCCCGGGTGCCCCGGCCCGGTCCGCGCGTTGACGGGCCCGGGGCGCCGGTAGGGTGGCCCGGTTGTCATACGTAGCCGAGCCGTCAGGCTCCCTCGAACGAGCCGCCCGACCCCCAACGGAGACCGTGACTACCACCGCCGGCACCAGCTCTGCCTCGCACCACCTGTCCCCGGCGTTCCCCGGCCGTGCCCCCTGGGGCACCGCCAGCAAGCTGCGCGCCTGGCAGCAGGGAGCGATGGACAAGTACATCCAGGAGCAGCCGCGGGACTTCCTCGCGGTCGCCACCCCCGGCGCCGGCAAGACGACCTTCGCGCTGACGCTGGCCTCCTGGCTGCTGCACCACCACGTCGTCCAGCAGGTGACCGTGGTCGCCCCGACCGAGCACCTGAAGAAGCAGTGGGCGGAGGCCGCGGCCCGCATAGGGATCAAGCTCGACCCGGAGTACAGCGCCGGCCCGCTCGGCCGGGAGTACCACGGCGTCGCCGTGACGTACGCCGGTGTCGGCGTGCGGCCCATGCTGCACCGGAACCGGGTCGAGCAGCGCAAGACGCTCGTCATCCTCGACGAGATCCACCACGCCGGTGACAGCAAGTCCTGGGGCGAGGCCTGCCTGGAGGCGTTCGAGCCGGCCACGCGGCGGCTCGCCCTGACCGGTACGCCGTTCCGGTCCGACACCAACCCCATCCCCTTCGTGACGTACGAGGAGGGCAACGACGGCATCCGGCGGTCGGCGGCCGACTACACCTACGGCTACGGCAACGCCCTCGCCGACAACGTCGTCCGGCCGGTCATCTTCCTCTCCTACAGCGGCAACATGCGCTGGCGCACCAAGGCCGGTGACGAGATCGCCGCCCGGCTCGGCGAGCCCATGACCAAGGACGCCATCAGCCAGGCCTGGCGGACCGCGCTGGATCCGCGCGGTGAGTGGATGCCGTCCGTGCTGCGCGCCGCCGACCAGCGGCTGACGGAAGTGCGGAAGGCCATCCCGGACGCGGGCGCCCTCGTCATCGCCTCCGACCAGGACTCGGCGCGCGCCTACGCCAAGCTGATCCGGGACATCACCGGCAGCAAGGCCACCCTCGTGCTGTCGGACGACTCCGGCGCCTCCGAGCGGATCGACGAGTTCAGCGCGAACGACGACCGCTGGATGGTCGCGGTGCGGATGGTGTCCGAGGGCGTCGACGTGCCGCGGCTGGCCGTCGGCGTGTACGCCACCACCATCTCGACGCCCCTGTTCTTCGCCCAGGCCGTCGGGCGTTTCGTGCGGTCCCGGCGGCGCGGCGAGACCGCGTCCGTGTTCCTGCCGACCGTGCCCGACCTGCTGGGCTTCGCCAACGAGATGGAGCGCGAGCGCGACCACGTCCTCGACAAGCCCAAGAAGGAGGGCGAGGAGGACCCGTACGCCGAGTCCGAGAAGGAGATGGACGAGGCGAACCGGGAGCAGGACGAGGACACCGGTGAGCAGGACATGCTGCCCTTCGAGGCGCTGGAGTCCGACGCCGTCTTCGACCGGGTCATGTACAACGGCGCCGAGTTCGGCATGCAGGCCCATCCCGGCTCCGAGGAGGAGCAGGACTACCTCGGCATCCCGGGGCTGCTGGAGCCCGACCAGGTGCAGCTGCTGCTGCAGAAGCGGCAGGCCAAGCAGATCGCGCACAGCCGGAAGAAGCCGGACGCGGAGGCCGACCTGCTGGAGGTGCCGGCGGAACGGCGGCCCGTGGTCTCCCACAAGGAGATGATGGAGCTGCGACGGCAGCTCAACACCATGGTCGGCGCGTACGTGCACCAGAGCGGCAAGCCGCACGGGGTCATCCACACCGAGCTGCGGCGCGTGTGCGGGGGGCCTCCGGCGGCCGAGGCGACGGCCGGGCAGTTGCGGCAGCGGATCACCAAGGTCCAGGAGTGGGCCACGCGCATGAAGTGACGGGGCGGGACGGAGCAAACAACCTGGGGGGCGTGCATACCGCCGCAATTCCAGCAGTACGCCCTGTCCCGTGCCCGGATTCTGGACGGAGACTTCCGCTCAGCGAACCTGCTTCGCTACTGTCCGGCTACGCACACGCCCCGTGGCAGCGCCGCCGCGGAGCGCAGCCGTGAAGCGACGCGGTCCGGACAGGCCGGGCCGCCGACCGATCGGCGGCCTCTGAAGCGCGTGACCGACGGGACTCGGTGACGCATCCGCCGACCGGGGAGCCGCCGACCTCACCACTAAGGAGTGGGCGTCGTGACCGCGGAGACCTCCCAGACGCTCGACCGGGGACTGCGGGTCCTCAAGCTGCTCGCCGACACGGACCACGGGCTGACCGTGACCGAACTCTCCCTCCGGCTGGGCGTGAACCGGACCGTCGTGTACCGGTTGCTCGCCACGCTGGAACAGCACGCCCTCATACGCCGTGACCTCGGCGGACGTGCCCGGGTCGGGCTCGGCGTGCTGCGGCTGGGGCGTCAGGTCCATCCGCTGGTGCGGGAGGCCGCGATGCCGGCGCTGCGGTCACTGGCCGAGGACATCGGCGCGACGGCGCACCTGACCCTGGTGGACGGGGCGGACGCGCTGGCCGTGGCCGTCGTGGAGCCGACCTGGACGGACTACCACGTCGCCTACCGCGCCGGCTTCCGGCACCCGCTGGACCGGGGCGCCGCAGGCAAGGCGATACTCGCGGCCCGGCAGCACCCGATGGCCGAACCCGGCTACATGCTGACCCACGGCGAGCTGGAGGCGGGCGCCTGGGGGGCTGCGGCGCCGCTGCTGGGCGTGACGGGCGTCGAGGGCAGCGTGGGCGTGGTGATGCTGGCGGAGGCGGTACCGGAACGGGTGGGCCCCCGCGTCATGGACGCGGCCCGTGAGGTCGCAGAGGCCCTCCGCTGATCCACGCGCCCCGCGACGTCCTCGCACCCCGGCAGCCTGCCCCGACGGCCGGCGGCCTCCCCGTCCTCACCCCTGATGCCCTGGTCCCGGTGGTGCCGCGCCTCCGCGTTAGATTGATCCCGTGTTCTCTCGCCTCACGCGCCCCCAGGCCATCGCCGTCTGCGCCCTGCCCGTCGTGGCCCTGTTCGCGACGGCGGTGTTCGCACCGCTGCCGTTCTCGGTGGCGCAGCCGGGCCTGACGGCGAACGTGCTCGGCGAGAACAAGGGCACGGAGGTGATCACCATCTCCGGTGCGCCGGTCCGGGACACCACGGGTGAGCTGCGGATGACCACCATCGAGGCGACCTCCCCGGACACCCGGGTCTCGCTCCCCGACGTCATCGACAGCTGGTTCCGCACCGACCAGGCGGTCATGCCGCGCGACTCCGTCTACCCGAGCGGGGACAGCGTCAAGGAGATCGAGCGGCACAACGAGCAGCAGATGAAGGAGTCCCAGGACGCGGCGACGCAGGCCGCGCTGGGCTACCTCGGCCTCGACGACAAGGACGTCGAGGTCAGCCTGAAGCTCGCGGACGTGGGCGGGCCCAGTGCCGGGCTGCTCTTCTCCCTCGGCATCGTCGACAAGCTCGACGGCGACGGCACGGGCGGGGATCTGACCGGCGGCCGGGTGATCGCCGGTACGGGCACGATCGACGCGGCCGGGCGGGTCGGTGCGGTCGGGGGCGTCGCCCTCAAGACGCAGGCCGCGAAGCGGGACGGGGCGACGGTGTTCCTGGTCCCCAAGGCGGAGTGCGGGGACGCCCGCGCCGAGCTCCCGAAGGGGCTGCGGCTGATTCCGGTGACCACCCTGAAGAGCACGGTGAGTTCACTGGTGGCCCTGGAGACGGGGAAGGGCTCCGTCCCCAGCTGCTAGTGGGCGGCGACCGGCCCCGGCCCGGTGGCGAGCTTCAGCCCGACCTCGATCAGGGTCCAGCCCAGCCGTGTACGGAGTGCGGGGCGGTGCGCCGGACGGGGTTCGGTCTCGGCACGGAGCTCGGCGGCGCGGGCGTGGTGCAGGGTGAGGTGGATGTCCGGGTGCATGGGTCATGGCCTTTCACTGCGTCGTCTGGCTGGGAAAGACGTGCGTGTGGACGCGTACCGTCTCGGCACCCGGAGTGTCCTCGGGCAGGGGGCGGTAGCTCTGGACGAGGTCGTGCATCTTGCCGACCAGCTCACGGGCGAGTTCCGGAGTGAGCCGCAGCGTGAAGTCGCTGAGGTCAGTGGCGCCGTCCCATTCCTCGCCCCACTCACTCGTGTTGCCGAGCCACGTCGAGATCTCCTGGGTGTGCACGTTGGCGATCTCGTACCGGAACAGGGCGACGGCTCCCCGCACGGCCGGATCCGGGTCCTGGATCAGGGTCTCGTCGATCTGGACGCCCCGGTCCACCGCCTTCCACCAGCGCTCTCGTCCCTTGCCCAGCTCAGGGGCGTCGGTGACGAAACCGTGCGCGGCGAGTTGCCGTAGGTGGTAGCTGGTCGCGCCGCTGGACTCGCCGAGTTTCTCGGCCAGCCGGGACGCGGTTGCGGGCCCGCCGCGGCGCAGTGCGACCAGAATCTGCATCCGCAGGGGATGGGCCAGCCCGCGCAGGGAGCGGGCGTCGAGCAGACGGGGAGCCGGTTCGTCGGGCATACATGCAAAGGTAGCCTTGCAAAGCTCTCTTTGCAACGGTCTCTTTGTAACTCACCCCTCCTTGACGAACCCCTCCTCCACCATCCAGTCCAGCGCCACCTGATGCGGGTCCTCCCCGTCCACATCCACCTTCGCGTTCAGCGTCTGCGCCACGGAGTTGTCCAGCTTCGCCGTCACCGGGTTCAGGACCTCGGCGATCGCGGGCCACTCCTTCAGGGACTTGGCGTTGATCATCGGCGCGGCGTTGTAGTTGGGGAAGAACTTCTTGTCGTCGTCCATCACCACCAGGTGCATCGACTTGATGCGCCCGTCGGTGGTGAACACCTCCCCGTACGTGCAGTTGCCCTTCGCGGTCTGCGTGTAGATGATCCCGGTGTCCATCTGCGTGATGTTCCGCGCCGGCACGTTCATGCCGTAGGCCTTCTGCATGCCCGGCAGCCCGTCCGCCCGGTTCGCGAACTCGACCTCCACGCACAGCTTCACGGCCCCCGGGTCGGACTTCGCCAGCTTCGCCACGTCCGACATGGTCTTCGTGCCGTACTTCTTCGCGTTCTGCTGGTTCATCGCCAGCGCGTACGTGTTGTCGAGCTTCGACGGCGGCAGCCAGACCAGCCCGTTGCCCGCGTCCTCCTTCTTCACCGCCTCCCACTGCTCCTGCGGGTCGGTGATCGGCTTGCTGTGCCCGAGGTAGGTGATCCAGGCCGTGCCCGTGTACTCGTACCCGGCGTCCGCGTCGCCCTTGCGGACCGCCTCGCGGCTGCCGATGGACCCCTGGATACCGGTCCGGTCGATCACGTCCGCGCCGGCCGCCTCGAACGCGATGCCCATGATCGAGCCGAGGATCAGCTGCTCGGTGAACGACTTCGACGTCACCGTCAGATGCGCCCCCTTCAACGGCTCGCCCCGGCCGATCGACCCCGGCTTCACATCGTCCGTCAGGGGAGAGCCGCTGGTCAGACCACAGCCGGCCGCTGCCAGCAGCAGGCCCGCGGCCGCCAGGGACGTACGCCCCCTCATGGCTGCAACCCCCGCGGCCGCAGCAGCAGTTCGACGATCGACGCCAGCCAGTCCACCAGCAGCGCCAGCACCACCGTGAGGACCGACCCCAGCACCAGCACCGGCATCCGCTGGTTGGTGATCCCGGTCGTGATCAGCACACCGAGGCCGCCGCCCCCGCCGAAGACCGCCAGGGTCGCCGTACCGACGTTGAGGACGAGGGCCGTGCGCACGCCCGCGAGGATCAGGGGGACCGCGAGCGGGAGTTCCACCCTTCTCAGCACACCCGACGGAGACATGCCGATGCCGCGGGCGGCCTCCAGCAGGGTCGGGTCGTTCGCCTTCAGGCCCGTGATCGTGTTGGAGAGCACCGGCAGGATCGCGTAGATGATCATGCCGATCAGGGCGGCCCTGCGGCCGATGCCCAGCCAGATCACCAGGAGGGCGAGCAGACCGATCGCCGGGGTCGCCTGGCCGGTGTTGGCCAGCGCCATCGCCACCGGCGTGGCCCGGCTCATCACCCCGCGGGTCAGCAGGATGCCCAGCGGGATCGCGATGATCAGCACGAAGAACGTGGAGATCGCGGTCAACTGGATGTGCTGCCACAGCGCCTTGGTGACCTGGCCGCCCGACAGGGCGTTGCGGGTGAGCGCGTCCAGGTCGGCCTGCGCGAACCAGAGCCAGGTGACGAGCAGTACGACGATCAGCGCCACCGGCAGGAACGTCAGCTTCTGCCAGGTGAGACGGGCGGGTGGGCGCGCCCGTGCGGGCTCCTCCTCAGCGGGCTCGGAGGTCTCCTCGACCTCCGTGGCCGTCACCGTTCTCCTCCCGCGCCGTTCACGCCCGCCGGGCCCGAGGCCCCCTCCTGCTCCGCGTGCGTCTGCGAGGCCCGCAGCGACTCCAGCTCGTGCTGGTGCTCCATCGCGTCGAGCCGGTCGGCCTCCAGCAACTCGTGCACGGAGTTGATGAGCGTCTCCATGTCGACGACGCCCGTGTACTCGCCGCGCCGCCCGGTCACCACCACCCGCCCCGCGTTGTCGGTGAGCACCGCCTCCAGCGCGTCCCGCAGGGTGGCGTCCATGCTGACCGTGGCCTGCACCAGGGTCCCGGCGCGGGCCAATGAGCCCCGGGCCCGCATCAGTTCGCCGCGCCGCAGCCACTTGTAGGGGCGGCGGCGCCGGTCGAGCAGCAAAATCTCGTCGCGCGCGCTGGTCCGCAGCAGGTTGAAGATCTGCTGCAGCGGGTCGTCGACCGTCACGGTCGGCCAGTCGGTGATCTCCACGTCCCGTACGCGGGTCAGGTTCAGCCGCTTCAGCGCAGCACCGGCGCCCACGAACCCGGACACGAAGTCGTCCGCCGGGTTGGTGAGGATCGCCTCGGGGGTGTCGAACTGCGCGATGTGCGACCGTTCGCGCAGCACGGCGATCCGGTCGCCGATCTTGATCGCCTCGTCGAAGTCGTGGGTGACGAACACGATCGTCTTGTGCAGCTCGTACTGCAACCGGATCAGCTCGTCCTGGAGGTGGTCCCGGGTCACGGGATCCACCGCCCCGAACGGCTCGTCCATCAGCAGCACCGGGGGATCGGCGGCCAGGGCCCGGGCCACCCCCACGCGCTGCTGCTGCCCGCCGGACAGCTGACGCGGGTAGCGGCCGTGGAACTCCCCGGGGTCCAGGCCCACGAGGTCGAGCAGCTCCTCGGTCCGCTCTTTGATCCGTGCCTTCGGCCAGCCGATCATCTTCGGGACGATCCCGATGTTCTGCGCGACCGTCATGTGCGGGAAGAGCCCGGCGGACTGGATGGCGTACCCCACCTTGCGGCGCAGCTTGACCGGGTCCATGTGCGTGACGTCCTCGCCGCCGATACGGATGCGGCCGCTGGTCGGCTCGATCAGGCGGTTGATCATCTTGAGCGTGGTCGACTTCCCGCAGCCCGAGGGGCCGACGAGGACGACGACCTCGCCCGCCTTGATCTCCATGCTCACGTTGTCCACGGCCGGCTGCGGACTCCCGGGGTAGCGCTTGGTCAGGCTCTCCAGCTCGATCGAGGCGCCGTGGTCACCGGTCTCAGGCACGGATCCCCCTGGGAATGGTCAGCCGTCCGATCAGGACGTACGCGGCGTCGAACAGCAGCGCCAGGATGATGATGCCGAGCGTGCCCGCGAGGACCTGGTTGAGCGCGTTGGCGCTGCCCAGCGACGCCAGGCCGCGGAAGATGACGTTGCCCAGCCCCGGGCCGGAGGCGTACGCCGCGATGGCCGCGATGCCCATCAGCATCTGGGTGGAGACGCGGATCCCGGTCAGGATGGGCGGCCAGGCCAGCGGCAGCTCGATCCGCAGCAGCCGGGCCGGCCGGGACATCCCGATGCCCGTGGCCGCGTCCACCAGGGCGGGATCGACGCCGCGCAGCCCGACGATGGCGTTGCGCACCACCGGCAGCAGCCCGTACAGCGTCAGCGCGATCACCGTGGGCGGCACGCCGAGGCCCACGAGGGGGATGAGCAGACCGATCAGGGCGAGCGCCGGCACGGTCAGGATGGTGGCGGTGGTCGTGGTCGCGAGGTTCCCGGCCCACTCGCTGCGGTAGGTGACCACACCGATCAGCACCCCGAGCGCGGTCGCCACGACCATGCACTGGAAGACCACGCTCGCGTGCTGATAGGCGTCCGTGAGCAGCTGCTGGTGCCGGTTGACCAGGTACTCCCAGAAGTTCACACGCGCTCACCCCTACACGTCAGGTCTCCTCCGCGGCCTGCTCCACGAGCGGGATGATCCGCAGCGGAACGGGGTTCTCCATGACGATCGCCGTGGAGGCCCGGACGATGCCATCAAAACCGACGACCCGGTCGATCACACGCTGGAGATCGGCGTTGGAGCGGGCCACGAGACGGCACAGCATGTCCCCGGTGCCGGTGGTCGTGTGCAGCTCCAGCACCTCCGGCACGGTCGCCAAGTGGGCGCGTACGTCGGGCCCTTGCCCCTGCCGGATCTGCAGCGTGGCGAACGCCGTGACCGGGTAGCCGAGCGCCGCCGGATCCACCTGCGGACCGAATCCGCGGATGACTCCGTTCGACTGAAGCCGGTCCAGCCGCGCCTGCGCGGTGCCCCGGGCCACCCCCAGCCGCCGGGACATCTCCAGCACCCCGATCCGCGGCTCCCGGGCCAGCAGCAGAATGATCCGGCCGTCCAGACGATCGATCGCCACAGCTGCCTCCCGGCATGGTCATCCTGTACAGAAAGACTGCGGATACGGCCGTATCGCTGAACAGATTGCCCAGCGGGAACACAAACTATTGCGCACCTTGCCGGGCAGGGAGACCCTGCGGCTATGACGCAGACCACAGACCACACTCCCGACACCGCCCGGCAGGCCGACCCCTTCCCGGTCAAGGGAATGGACGCGGTCGTCTTCGCCGTGGGCAACGCCAAGCAGGCCGCGCACTACTACTCCACCGCCTTCGGCATGAAGCTGGTCGCCTACTCCGGACCGGAGAACGGCAGCCGCGAGACCGCCGCGTACGTCCTGGAGAACGGCTCCGCCCGCTTCGTCCTCACCTCGGTCATCAAGCCCACCACCGACTGGGGCCACTTCCTCGCGCGGCACGTGGCCGAGCACGGCGACGGTGTGGTCGACCTCGCCATCGAGGTCCCGGACGCGCGCGCCGCGTACGCCTACGCCCTGGAGCACGGCGCGCGCTCGGTCGCCGAGCCGTACGAGCTGAAGGACGAGCACGGCACGGTCGTCCTGGCCGCCATCGCCACCTACGGCGAGACCCGCCACACCCTGGTCGAGCGCTCCGGCTACGACGGCCCCTACCTGCCCGGCTACGTCGCCGCCGCGCCGATCGTGGAGCCGCCCGCGCAGCGCACCTTCCAGGCGATCGACCACTGCGTCGGCAACGTCGAACTCGGCCGTATGAACGAATGGGTCGGCTTCTACAACAAGGTGATGGGCTTCACGAACATGAAGGAGTTCGTGGGCGACGACATCGCCACCGAGTACAGCGCCCTGATGTCGAAGGTCGTCGCCGACGGCACGCTCAAGGTCAAGTTCCCGATCAACGAGCCGGCCGTCGCCAAGAAGAAGTCCCAGATCGACGAGTACCTGGAGTTCTACGGCGGCGCGGGCGTGCAGCACATCGCGCTCAACACGAACGACATCGTGCAGACGGTCCGCACCATGCGCGCGGCCGGTGTCGAGTTCCTCAACACGCCCGACTCCTACTACGACACGCTGGGGGAGTGGGTCGGCGAGACGCGCGTGCCGATCGACACCCTGCGCGAACTGAAGATCCTCGCCGACCGCGACGAGGACGGCTACCTGCTGCAGATCTTCACCAAGCCGGTCCAGGACCGTCCGACCGTCTTCTTCGAGATCATCGAACGCCACGGCTCGATGGGCTTCGGCAAGGGCAACTTCAAGGCCCTGTTCGAGGCGATCGAGCGCGAGCAGGACCGCCGCGGCAACCTGTAGCCGCCGCGCCCCCGGGCCGTGCGGGTGTCACGGGGCACCCGCACGACCCGCCCTCGCGCCGTGCCGCGACTCGCCCTCGCGCCGTGCCGCGACTCGCCCTCGCGCCGTGCCGCGACTCGCCCTCGCGCCGTGCCGCGACTCGCCCTCGCGCCGTGCCGCGACTCGCCCTCGCGCCGTGCCGCGACCCGCACCCGTGTCGTGCCGCGCCTTCGCCGTGCCGGGCGACCCGCACCCGCGGGCGCGGGCGGCCCGGCTGCGGCGGGGTGCGAGGGCGGTCCCGGCGGTGTGCCGGCCGGGACCGGCTATCCCGCTGCGCCGTCCATCTCCGGCACCCCTTCGTCCGGCGGTTCGCCCAGTGCCTCCAGTGCCGCCCGGGCCGCGGGCGCCCCCAGCGGGGAGAAGTGCGGGTTGATCCGCAGGGCCTCCGTGAGGTGGCGGCGGGCCGCGCCGTCGCGCCCCAGCTCCCGCTCGATCATGCCCCGGTGGTACATCGCCACCGCGTCCTGCATCCCGCCCCCGCGCACGGGATCCGTCGCCACCAGCGCGAACCGCAGTGCCTGACGGGACCGCCCGGCCCGGTGCAGCGCCCACCCCAGCGCGTCGGCGACCTCCGTCGTGGGCCGGCGCCCCCACTCCGCCCGCAACCGCCGTACCGCCGCCCCCGGATCACCGTGGTCGGCCTCGAACCGCCCCAGCAGCAGCTCCTCGTCGGCCCCGCCCGCGGCAGCGACCCGCACCCGCTCGCGCAGCAGGCCGTACCGCGCCCGGGCCGCGTCCGGCCGGCCCAGCGACTCGTACAACTCGCCCAGCTCCAGGGCGTACCGCGGACACGGCTGCCGGGCGAGGGCCGCCCGGTAGACGCCCAGGGCCTGCTCCGGCCGGCCGAGGGCGGCCAGGGCACGCCCCTGCCCGGCCCGCGCGGCCGACTGGTCGGCGTCGAGACGGACCGCCTCCCGGAAGTGCCGCAGCGCGATGCCGGGTTCCCCCCGTTCGAACGCCAGCCGACCCGCCTGCTCCAGATAGGCGGCCCGCTCGGCGGGAGCCCGCGCACCCGCCACCGCGTCCGTCAGCGAGGCCGCCGCGTCCTCCCGCCAGCCCCGGTCCCGGTAGACGGCCGCCGCCCGCGCCAGCACGGCCGGACCCGAGCGTAACCGGGTCAGCCGGTCCAGCGCCCGCTTGGCCGCCTTCTGGTCACCGAGCCCGGTGTACGCCTCGATGAGCAGCGGATACGTCGTCCACCGCCGCGGCTCCAGCTCCAGCGCCGCCTCACCCCACCGGCGCGCGGCGGGAAAGTCCCGGCGGGCGAGCGACAGCGCGGCGAGACCCGCCAGGGCCCGGGTGTTGCGCCGCGGCCGCACCTTCAGCGACGTCCGCAGCGCCTTCTCGGCCCGCGGGTAGTACGCCGGGTCCGCGAGGCGCCGCCCCCGCTCCGTATAGGCCGTCCCGAGCACCGCCCAGGACGCCGCGTCCCCCGGACGCTCGCGCACGGCCCGCGCCCGCTCGTCGATCAGCTCCGCCAGGTCCGGCAGCGCGGCCGGCACCCCGCTGTCGAGCGCCGCCCCGGCCGGCGCCCCCGGAGACGGCGCGGCGGGCCCGGCCGGCCGCTCCCACGGCACCAGCACCAGCACCCCGCCCAGCACGGCACACCCCACGACAGCGGCGATCAGCACCGGCCGCGAGCGCACACGGCGCGTCCGGCCGCTCTCCGGCCCCACCGGGCCCTCCAGCTGGTTCTCCATGGCGCTCACTGTGCGTCAGCACGCCGACCCCACCCGGGCAGCCGAAGGGTGCCGCCGACGGGGTTCACACCGATGGCCCCGGGTGCGAACCTGTGATCATGAGCCGTATCGAAGCGCCCCGCTCCGAGGACACCACGGCGACCGGGGAACTCGTGAACCTGCTGCTCGGCGGCCTGCCCGCCGAAGCGGTCCTCACCGACCCGGACGTCACGGCCTCCTACGCCAACGACATGGCGAGCTTCTGCCCGGCCGGCACCCCGGCCGTCGTCGTGCTGCCCCGCACGGCCGAACAGGTCCAGCACGTGATGCGCACCGCCACCGCCCTGCGCGTCCCCGTCGTCCCGCAGGGCGCCCGCACCGGACTGTCCGGCGCCGCCAACGCCTCCGACGGCTGCATCGTGCTCTCCCTGACGAAGATGGACCGGATCCTGGAGATCAACCCGGTCGACCGCGTCGCCGTCGTCGAACCGGGCGTGATCAACGCCGCTCTGTCCCGGGCCGTCGGCGAGCACGGCCTGTACTACCCTCCGGATCCCTCCAGCTGGGAGATGTGCACCATCGGCGGCAACATCGGCACGGCCTCCGGCGGCCTGTGCTGCGTGAAGTACGGCGTCACCGCCGAGTACGTCCTCGGACTGGACGTGGTGCTCGCCGACGGGCGGCTCATGTCCACCGGCCGCCGCACCGCCAAGGGTGTCGCCGGCTACGACCTGACCCGGCTGTTCGTCGGCTCCGAGGGCTCGCTCGGCATCGTCGTACGGGCCGTCCTCGCGCTGCGCCCCAAGCCGCCCGAGCAGCTGGTGCTGGCCGCCGAGTTCGCCTCCGCCGCCGCGGCCTGCGACGCCGTCTGCCGCATCATGGAGGGCGGCCACGTCCCGTCACTCCTCGAACTCATGGACCGTACGACGGTCAAGGCCGTCAACGCGATGGCGCAGATGGGCCTCCCCGAGAGCACCGAGGCCCTGCTGCTGGCCGCGTTCGACACCACCGCCCCGGCCGCCGACCTCGCCGCCGTCGGCGCCCTGTGCGAAGCGGCCGGCGCCACCCAGGTCGTGCCCGCCGACGACGTGGCCGAGTCCGAACTGCTGCTCCAGGCGCGGCGGTTGTCGCTCACCGCGCTGGAGGCGGTCAAGGGCGTGACGATGATCGACGATGTGTGCGTGCCGCGCTCCCGGCTCGGCGACATGCTCGAAGGGGTCGACCGGATCGCCGAGAAGTACCGGCTCACCATCGGCGTCGTCGCCCACGCGGGCGACGGCAACACCCACCCGACGGTCTGCTTCGACCCGGCGGACCCCGACGAGTCCCGGCGCGCCCGCGACTCCTTCGACGAGATCATGGCCCTCGGCCTGGAACTCGGCGGCACCATCACCGGTGAACACGGCGTGGGCGTCCTGAAGAAGGAGTGGCTGGCGCGCGAGATCGGCCCCGTGGGCATGGAGATGCAACGGGCCGTCAAGCAGGCCTTCGACCCGCTGAACATCCTGAACCCGGGCAAGCTCTTCTGAGGCCCCCGCGCTCACTGGGCGAGCAACTGGGCCAGCTCGTCGTCCAGCCCGAGCTGCTCGCTCTCCGTCCCCGGCGGCACCACCCGCAGCGTGCGCTCCAGCCAGGCCGACACCGCCGCCGCCGGAGCCTCCAGGAGGGCGTCCCCGTCGGGTGAACTCAGCGCCATCAGCACCACGCCGCGCCCCTGCGTCTTCGTCGGCCACACCCGCACGTCCCCCTGCCCGCAGGGCCGGAACACGCCTTCCACCAGGAGGTCCCGGGCGAACGTCCAGTACACCGGGTTGCGGGTGTCGATGTGGAAGGTGACATGGACGGCGTAGGGGTCGTCGCTGAGGTACCCGAGCCGGGCGGGCACCGGGACCCTGCGCTCGGGCGACAGGATGAGCTCCAGCTCCAGTTCCCGCTCCACGACGGTGTGCATGGCGGTCTTCCCTTCTCCTGACGGCTGCCTGTTGCGGGCCGGTCAGGAGGAGAGAGCGGGCCCGGGCCGTGGCATTACGCGCCTTCCCGGAAGTTTTTTCCCCTGCTGATCCTCGCGGCGGCGCGGTGCGTAGCACATCGGTGCTCGAAAGGGGCGGGTCCGGTGGGAGCGGCGGTGGGGCCCCCGCTCGTCTGATAGATGTGGAGGCCCCCATTTGGCCCCCGAGCAGATACGGGACGACGGACATGAGCGCCCCAACCCCGGCCCCCGGTGACGACAGGCCCCGCGAAGGGTATTACCCGGACCCTTCCATTCCTGGATATGTCCGGTACTGGAACGGTGCTTCCTGGGTGCCGGGCACCAGCCGTCCGGCGCCCGGCGAGGGCGAGTCGCTCGCGCCACCGCCCGGAGCGGGTGCGGCGCAGCCCGCCTCGGTCGAGGAGACCGGGCCGCACTTCTTCGACGAGGATCCGGTGGAGGAGCCGTCCGGGTCACCGTCCGCCGCCGACGCCCAGCACGGCAGCCGCCCCGAACCGGCCTCCGCCTGGGGCGCCGACCGTTCCCGGCAGTCCGGCTTCGGCGGCGACCAGGACCGCCGTGTCTCGTGGGGCGCGCCGCAGGGCGCACAGGGTGCGGCCCCGCAGGGCGCTCACGGCGCCCAGGGCGCCGACCCGAGGCTGCCGCACGCCGACCGGCGGCCCGACGGGGAGTCAGCACGCGCCGACGGTACGGCGGACGCCGCTCCGGCCGACCGGGAGGCGAGCGCGGCGGCGGGGGGCAGCACGTTCGTGTTCCGCCGCCCGACGGGGAAGGCCGGGGCAGGGGCACCGGCCGACACGCCCGACGACGGCACGATGACGTTCCGCGCGGTGTCCCCACGCCCGGGCTCGGCCGGCGGTACGGCACCGGCCGGGGGACCGGGCGCGGGCG
>NZ_JBHWFG010000009.1:105977-239734 GCF_042733745.1 Streptomyces sp. NPDC059696 | reverse complement strand
GAGTCAGGCGGGGGGACCGGGAGGGGGCGACCAGGGCGCCGCCGGGTCCGGACCCGGCGGCAGCGCTCCGGGGCCGCATTTCGGTCCGGCGGGTGCGGGCGGGCCGGGGGCCGGTTCGGCGGCGTCCGGCGTCGGCGCGCAGGGTGGTGCCGGTGGTGCGGGGGGCGGTTCTCCCAGCCCGGGTTTCGGTCCGGCGGGTGCGGGCGGGCCGGGGGCCGGTTCGGCGGCGTCCGGCGTCGGCGCGCAGGGCGGGGTGCCCGGTGGTGGCTTCGGGCCGGCCGGTTCGGGCGGCGGGGCGTCCGCCTTCGGCGGGCCGTCCGGTGCGGCGGGCTCCGGCGCGAGCCCGTCGGGACCCGCGTTCGGCCCGCAGGCCGGGCCGACCGGCTCCGGGAACGGTTCCGCGGGGCCCGGTTTCGGCGCCGGCAAGGCGGCCGCCGCCCGGGTCTCCGCCGCACAGGCAGGGGCCGGCGCACCGGCCGCCGGGGTCGCCCCGACCGCGCTGTCCGGGCCCCAGGCGGCCCCCGTCGTCCCTCCGCAGTCCGGCGGACCCGGCGCCGCCCAGCCCGCCGCCGCGGCCTCCCCGTCCGGCGCCCCGCTCAGCCCGGGCCCCGGCGGCGGCCAGTCCTCCTGGGCGCAGCAGGTCCACCGGCTGGCCGGAGCCGGCGGCGGGGACGAACAGCCCGTCGCGCCCTGGAAACCGCCGGTCGAGGACGTGTTCCAGGCGGCCGCCCGGCGCCAGGCGGAGGCCCGCCCCGCCGGACTCGGCAAGCGCCTGGCCGCCCGGCTGCTGGACACCGTCGTCCTCGCGGCCCTCACCGCCACGGCCGCCGTACCGCTCGGAAGCGCGGCGATCGACCACGTCAACGAGAAGATCGACGCGGCCAGACTCTCCGGCGAGACCGTCACGGTCTGGCTGCTCGACGGCACCACCTCCGTCTACCTCGGCATCATCCTGGCCGTCCTGCTGGTCGCCGGTGTCCTGTACGAGGTGCTGCCGACCGCCAAGTGGGGCCGCACGCTCGGCAAGAAGCTGATGGGCCTCGATGTGCGGGACATCGAGGCGCACGACTCCCCGGAGTTCGGCGCGGCCCTGCGCCGCTGGCTGGTCTGTTGCGTGCCCGGGCTCCTCGTCGTCGGGATCGTCGGGGTTGCCTGGTGCCTCTTCGACCGGCCCTGGCGCCAGTGCTGGCACGACAAGGCGGCGCACACGTTCGTGGCGGGCTGAGGCTCCCTCGGACAGCCGTCCGCCGGATGCGAAGCCCGGGGGTTCGCGGTCGACTCGGGCCATGAGCAGTGAACCGCCCCCCGGTCCCGGTCAGGAACCGCCGGAAGACGACCCGTTCAGGAAGCGCCCCCCGAACGGGCCTCCGGCCGAGGGCGCGGGAGCACCCCACGGCAGCGAACCCCCGCCGTACGGGGGCGGCGGCCCGGGCGGCGGCTTCGGCGGCGGCGCCCCAGGCGGTGACGGTCCCACGGGCGGTGGAGTTCCCCCGGGCGGTGACGGCCCCCCGGGCGGTGGAGTTCCCCCGGGGGGTCCGCCGGGCGGTGGCGTTCCCCCGGGGGGCGGCCCCTACGGCGGTGATCCGTACGGCGGTGGCCCCTACGCCGCCGACCCCCTCGCCGGCATGCCCCCGCTCGCCGACAGCGTCCTGCGCACGCTCGCGCGCATCATCGACATGATCCTCGTGGGTGCCGTCGTCTGGCTGCTCACGTGGGCCCTCAACATCGACGAGTACGACGTGGACAGCAACAGCGTCGAGGTCGGCAAGTCGCTCTGGCAGGCGACGGTCGCCGCGGTCCTCTACATCGCCTACGACACCGCCATGACCGCGAGGAACGGCCAGACCCTCGGCAAGCAGCTGCTGCGCATGCGCGTGGCCAACCTGGACAACGGCGCGACGCCCTCCGTGCAGAGCGCGCTGCTGCGGGCCGCGGTGCTGTGGATCCCGTTCGCCTTCTGCTGCTTCTGCTTCTGGATCGCCGTCTGCGGCGGCTGGAGTTACTTCGACCGGCCCTACAAGCAGGGCCTGCACGACAAGGCGGCCAAGACGGTCGTGGTCAGCACCAGAGAAAGCAGGGGGTGAGCGAGAAGCGGTGAGGAACGGTCAGCGGGCGGTCAGGAGGCCGCCCGTTCCCGCACCGGCTCCGGTACCGAGGCACGGTGGGGCTCGGCGGGCGCGGGCTGCTCCACCGCGGCCGGGCGCTTCCCGGGCAGGGGGACCGTCATGGCGACCAGCAGTCCCAGGGCGAGCGCCGCGAGGGCGATGACCGCGATCCCCGGACCCGAACTCGTCCGGGACAGCAGCAGCATGGCGAAGGTCGAGAGGATCACGGTGCACGAGCCGTAGGCGAGCTGTGCGGCAGTCGGACGGGGCATGGCCATCATGTCCTCGAAAGTGGGGGTCCACGGGGGTGTCGGCCTGGCATTCCGCCGGCTTCCGGGCGTCTGCCGAACGACATTCTCTCGGGCAGGGTGCCCGACCGGAACCGGCGGTAAGCGTGACCTAACCAACAAGGGCGGTGCACGGGGGGCGCACGGAGTCATGATGTCCATCCAGTGGACAGGTGCACGCGCCCGCACGGCCGGTGGGCAGGTCCGGGGAGGCCCGTGGGGAGGGCCGTGGGACAACCGTTTGGTTGTCCGTAAAACGAACGTTGCCTCCGCATAGTGCACTTGACCTGTCCAAGTCAAGGTCTGTCTTTTCTTCTAAACCTCTAGTCAAATGTCGTCACTTGACTACACGCGTTGATCACGTGCGCGCGGATTCCACGACCGGGACCCTGCCTGCCGCGCGCCCGAACGCGGGGGAGGATCTCAAGTGACCAGTAGACCCTGGACGTTCAGAGCGGCCGCCATAAGCGTGGCGCTCGCGGCGGCCACCGCCACCGCCTCGACGTACGCGGTGGCCGACGACGCCTCGGCCCCCCGGTCCACCACCGTGGACCGGCACGACCCGGCGGATCGTCACCACGACGAGCACGACCTCGAAGGCCCGCTGAGCAAGACGCAGGACGCTCAGCGCCAGGAGGCCTTGAAGCAGGTCATATCGGGCAAGAGCAAGGTCAAGAACCGCGAGGGTTCGAAGGTCGTCCAGCTCAAGGGCAAGAAGGGCGACGACAAGTACGTCGAGCTCGGCCGCGAGAAGACCGACAAGATCTTCACGATCCTGGTCGAGTTCGGGGACAAGGTCGACAGCCGCTACGGCGGCACCGCGGGCCCGCTGCACAACGCGATACCCAAGCCCGACCGCAAGAAGGACAACTCCACGGCGTGGAGGTCCGACTACGACCAGGACTACTTCCAGGATCTGTACTTCGGTCACGGCAAGGGCGTCGACTCGGTCAAGACCTACTACGAGAAGCAGTCCTCGGGCCGCTACTCCGTCGACGGCGAGGTCTCCGACTGGGTCAAGGTCCCCTACAACGAGGCCCGTTACGGCAACAACGCCTGCGGTGACACCAACTGCCCCAGCGTGTGGAACGTCGTCAGCGACGGTCTGAACGCCTGGGTCGCGCAGCAGAAGGCCGCGGGCCGCACCGACGCCCAGATCAAGGCGGACGTCGCCCGGTTCGACGAGTGGGACCGTTACGACTTCGACGGTGACGGCGACTTCAACGAGCCCGACGGCTACATCGACCACTTCCAGATCGTGCACGCGGGCGAGGACGAGTCCGCGGGCGGCGGCGCCCAGGGCACCGACGCGATCTGGGCGCACCGCTGGTACGCCTTCGGCACCGACGCCGGCGCCACCGGCCCCGCGAACAACAAGCTCGGTGGCGCGAAGATCGGCGACACCGGCATCTGGGTCGGCGACTACACCGTCCAGCCGGAGAACGGCGGACTCGGCGTCTACGCCCACGAGTACGGCCACGACCTCGGTCTGCCGGACCACTACGACACCTCGGGCGGCGAGAACTCCACCGGCTTCTGGACGCTGATGTCGTCCGGTTCCTGGCTCGGCACCGGCAAGAACGAGATCGGCAACCTGCCCGGCGACATGACCGCCTGGGACAAGCTGCAGCTCGGCTGGCTGAACTACGACAAGGCCAAGGCCGGCGTCAACTCCTGGCACAAGCTGGGCGTGGCCGAGTACAACACCAAGCACAAGCAGGCCCTGGTCGTCGACCTGCCCAAGAAGGCGGTCACCACCGAGATCGTCGCCCCCGCCGAGGGCAAGACCCAGTGGTGGAGCGGCAGCGGCGACAACCTCAAGAACACCCTGACGCGTTCGGTCGACCTCACCGGCAAGTCCAAGGCGCAGCTGACCCTCGACGGCTGGTACGACATCGAGGCCAACTACGACTACCTCTACACCGAGGTCTCGACCGACGGCGGCGCCAACTGGACCGCTCTCGACGGCACGGTGGACGGCCAGCCGATCCCGCGCGACGGCAGCGACAAGCCGGTCCTGACCGGCACGGTCGACGGCTACAAGAAGCTCGCCTTCCCGCTCGACGCCTACGCCGGCAAGAAGATCGACCTGCGCTTCCGCTACCAGACCGACGGCGGCGTGGCCCAGAAGGGCTTCGCGGCCGACTCGATCACGGTGACCGCCGACGGCACGCCGGTCTTCTCCGACAACGCCGAGAGCGCGGACGCCGCGTGGAAGGCCACCGGCTTCTCCCGCATCGGCGCGTCCTTCACCAAGGACTACGCGCAGTACTACATCGCCGAGAACCGGCAGTACGTGTCGTACGACAAGACGCTGAAGACAGGCCCGTACAACTTCGGCTTCACGGCGCGCCCGGACTGGGTGGAGCACTACGCGTACCAGAACGGCCTGCTGATCTGGAAGTGGGACACCTCCCAGGCGGACAACAACACCAGCCAGCACCAGGGCACCGGTCTGGTCCTGCCGATCGACTCCCACCCGGACGCGCTGAAGTGGGCCGACGGCACGCTGATGCGCAACCGCGTCCAGGCCTACGACTCGCCGTTCAGCCTCTACCGCACCGACGGCATGACGCTGCACAAGGCGGACGTGGCGAAGTACATCCCGGGCTCGAAGGGCGTCTCGGTCTTCAACGACCGGAAGAACGACTACTACGACGAGTCGAACCCGACCGCGGGTGTCAAGATCACTGACACCAACACGAAGATCAAGATCCTCAAGGAAGCCAAGGACGGCTCGACGATCGAGCTGGAGGTCGGCGCAGCGGGTAGGTAATCCGCATCCTTGCAGGTCAGAACGTGTTCGGCGGTGACCCACTGGCGGGTCACCGCCGATCCGTGTTTAGGTGCGTCCTGTGGCTCTCTTATTGACACCGACCGACACGGGGGGATGAGCGCATGGCCGCAGGAGGCTTCTGCAAGTTGCCGAACGGCATGGTGGTGGTGGCACTGAACCTGCCCAGCCCCGCCGCCGACGGCCCCGGCGCCGTCCGTGTCCTCGTCCACTCCGTGAACCGGGCCCGGGCCCTGACCAGGCTCCGCAATCTCGGTCTGCGGTCGGTCTACCTGCGCGGCAACGCGGCCCCGCCGACCCCCGACGAGATCACCGCGGTCCTGCACCACCCCGACGGCCTCATATGGCGCACCGCCCCTGACAACGGTGTCGCGGCCGGCCCGGAGCTGGTCCAGGAGCTGTGGCGCCCGATCAGGGCCCTGCTGCGGCGCCCGACGGCCCAGACCTGACCCCGGTACCCGCCGGGAGCCGCTCGGCTACTGCACGACCGGCTTGCCCGACAGCTCCACACCCGCCCCGCGCAGCTCCTCCAGGGCCCGCTCGGTGCTCTCCTGGGCCACTCCGGCCGTCAGGTCCAGCAGGACGTGCGTACGGAAGCCCTCGCGGGCGGCGTCCAGGGCCGTGGCCCGTACGCAGTGGTCCGTGGCGATGCCGACCACGTCGACCTCGGTGACGTCACGGGAGCGCAGCCAGTCGGCCAGGGGCGTGCCGTTCTCGTCGGTGCCCTCGAATCCGCTGTACGCCGCCGAGTACGCCCCCTTGTCGAACACGGCGTCGATCGAGCCGGAGGCGACCGCGGGGGCGAAATTGGGGTGGAAGCCGACGCCCTCCGTGCCGGCGACGCAGTGCGCGGGCCAGGAGCGGGCGTAGTCCGGGTTGGTGGAGAAGTGGCCGCCGGGGGCGATGTGGTGGTCGCGGGTGGCCACGACGTGCTGGTAGCCGGACCCGGCGGCCTGCCCGATCAGTTCCGTGACGGCGGCGGCCACGTCGGCACCGCCGGACACCGCGAGGCTGCCCCCCTCGCAGAAGTCGTTCTGCACATCGACGACGATCAAGGCGCGGCGCATGGTCGGTGTCCTTCGGCTATGAGGTCGGTGAGGTCGGCAAGCCCGGCCGGTGAACCACCGAGCCTAGGGAGAACGGGGAGCGGGCGGGAGGGGTCGCGGCTCGGCGCGTCACGGCACACCCCACCTAGCTACCCGAGCTGTCGTGCAGGTACTCCGTGGGCAGGACGGGCTCCCCGCGTGAGAGCTGGGTGGCCGACATCGGCAGCGCCGCGCGCGCCCTCGTGTGCCGCTCGCGCGCCGCGTCCAGGGGCTCGCGCGCCACCACCTCGCCCCCCTTGACCAGCTCGACCAGGAGCTGGCGGTCCGCGAGGTCGCCCGGCACCGGTCCGGTGCCGATCACCTCGGCCTCGGCGACCCCGTGGGAGTCCAGCCGCCGCGCCGCCCACTTGCGTCCGCCGACGGAGGTCTTGCCGCCGGTGGACTTCTTCGCCACGGCCACCAGTGGTGCCTTCGGGTCGGTGGACTCCGCCCGCGCGACCAGCTTGTAGACCATCGAGGACGTGGGATGGCCGGAGCCGGTCACCAGCTGGGTGCCGACGCCGTAGGCGTCCACCGGCGCCGCCGCGAGGGAGGCGATCGCGTACTCGTCCAGGTCGGAGGTGACGACGATCTTCGTGTCGGTCGCGCCCAGCTCGTCCAGCTGCTGCCGCACCCGGTGGGCGACCAGCAGCAGGTCGCCGGAGTCGATCCGCACCGCGCCCAGCTCGGTCCCGGCGACCTCGACGGCCGTGCGGACCGCCTCGGCGACGTCGTAGGTGTCCACCAGCAGCGTGGTGCCGCGGCCCAGCGTGTCCACCTGGGCCTGGAAGGCGTCCCGCTCGCTGTCGTGCAGCAGGGTGAAGGCGTGCGCGGAGGTGCCGACGGTGGGGATGTCGTAGCGGAAGCCGGCCGCCAGGTCGGAGGTGGTCGCGAAACCACCGACGTAGGCGGCCCGGGAGGCCGCCACCGCCGCCAGTTCGTGGGTGCGCCGGGCGCCCATCTCGATCAGCGGCCGCTCACCCGCGGCGGCCGACATGCGCGAGGCGGCCGCGGCGATCGCCGAGTCGTGGTTGAGGATCGACAGGATCACCGTCTCCAGCAGGACGCACTCGGCGAAGGTGCCCTCGACCCGCATGATCGGCGAGCCCGGGAAATACACCTCGCCCTCGGGGTAGCCCCAGATGTCGCCGCTGAACCGGTAGCCGGCCAGCCACTCCAGGGTCGCCTCGTCGACGATCTCCCGCTCGCGCAGGAAGGCCAGCACGTCCGGGTCGAAGCGGAAGTTCTCCACCGCGTCCAGCACCCGTCCGGTGCCGCCCACGACGCCGTAGCGGCGCCCGTTCGGCAGCCGCCGGGTGAAGACCTCGAACACGCTCCGCCGCTCGGCCGTGCCCGCCTCCAGGGCGGCCCGCAGCATCGTCAGCTCGTACTGGTCCGTGAAGAGCGCCGTCGAGGGAACACCCACCCGTCGCCCACCACCGCCCTTCTGCGGATGCGCTTCGCGCCCTTCATCCGGCAGCCCAAGGTCCGCTGTGTTCATGATGATGAGCGTACCCCCATTTCGTCAATCTGACGATTGCGGCTCGCGTACCCGCGATCCCCTTGCGGCCAGGCCCGTTTGTGCGACTACCCCCCTCGGGTGGCAGCATGGGCTGTGTGACGTCACCCGCGCCCCTGGAGATCGAACGCACCGAGTCGGCGGAGGAGGTCTTCGCCGTACCCGAGCCGGACCTCCCGTGGGTCACGATCGTCCACAACGACCCGGTCAACCTCATGAGCTACGTGACGTACGTCTTCCAGACGTACTTCGGCTACTCCAAGGACAAGGCCACCAAGCTCATGCTCGACGTCCACCACAAGGGCCGGGCGGTCGTCTCCAGCGGCAGCCGCGAGGAGATGGAGCGCGACGTGCAGGCCATGCACGGCTACGGCCTGTGGGCCACCCTCCAGCAGGACCGCAAGTAGCCAGCATCCCGCCCAGCAGCGAAAAGGCGTTCATGCCCGGAACCTTCGAACCGCTCCCCGGCGGCGGCGCGGCCGTCGCCCTCGACGACGTCGAGATCTCCATCATCCGGTCGCTGGCCGTGCAGCTCCTGGAGCTCATCGGCCCAGGCCCCGCCGAGGACGCACCCGACGACCCGCTCGCCGAGCTGTTCGCCGAGGGGCCGAGCGAGCCGCCCGCCGATCCGGTGCTCAGGCGGCTCTTCCCGGACGCCTACAGCGACCCCGGGCAGCCCGCCTCGCCGCGGGACGCCGAGGAGCAGCGGGAGCTCTCCGCGGAGTTCCGCCGCTACACCGAGAACGACCTGCGGGCCGGCAAGCGCGACAGCGCCCTCGCGGTGATCCGCTCGCTGGACGCCCTCTCCTCGGCCTCGGCCGGTGAGGGCGGCGCGGTGCTGAAGCTGTCGCCCGAGGAGTCCCAGCAGTGGCTCGGGGCCCTGAACGACCTGCGGCTCGCGATCGGCTCCCGGCTGGAGATCACCGACGACGAGGACACCGACCTCCTCTACCGCCTTCCGGACGACGACCCGCGCAAGCCGATGGTGATGGCCTACCTGTGGCTGGGTGGACTCCAGGAAACCCTGGTCGGAACCCTTATGCCCTGATCGGTGCAGGTTCTGTGCCCGGCGGGTGACCGAATGGTGTTCGCTCAGAGGACACTCAAATCCGGGTAACGATCGCATCACCGCGCCCGCCTTCTATGGCCGCTTCGGGTGCGTTTTGTCTGCTTTTCCCTGTGTCGTGCGCCACATCGCGCCCGCGTGATCAGTGTTGCGGGCGTGATAAATCTTCACGACCGCCCGGCAGAACACCACCCGAATGTTCGGCCGGGTGCGCCACCGAGCCGGCGACCGCCGGCCAGGCACGAGCGGGCTCGCGAGCCCGCTCAGCTCCATCATTCCGGGGGGATCGAAACCCGATCCGAGGCCGACGAGAGGCCCGGGTCGGCATGGAGAAAGGCGCACCACACATGACCTCTGCGCAGGTCGACACGGAGAAAGCACCTGAAGAGGGCTACGAGCGCGGACTCGGCAGCCGTCAGGTACAGATGATCGCGATCGGCGGCGCCATCGGCGTCGGCCTCTTCATGGGCGCCGGGGCGAACATCGCCAAGGCCGGGCCCAGCATCATCCTCATGTACGCCCTCGCGGGCGTGATCATCTTCTTCATCATGCGAGCCCTGGGCGAGCTGCTGCTCTACCGTCCGGTCTCCGGCTCCTTCGCCGAGTACGCGCGCGAGTTCCTCGGCCCGTTCTTCGGGTTCGTCACGGGCTGGACGTACTGGCTCATGTGGGTGGTCACCGGCATGGCCGAACTCACGGCCGCCGCGATCTACATCCACTTCTGGTTCCCCGAGATCCCGCAGTGGGTCAGCGCCCTGGTCTTCCTGGTGGTGCTCTTCGGCGTCAACCTGATCTCCGTCAAGATCTTCGGCGAGGTCGAGTTCTGGTTCTCGATGATCAAGGTCACGGCCATCATCGGCATGATCGTCATCGGTCTCGGCGTGCTCACCCTCGGCTTCTCCGACGCCGGTGACACCGCCACCGTCTCCAACCTCTGGGCGCACGACGGCTTCTTCCCCAACGGCATCGGCTCCAGCCTGATGACCCTCCAGGGCGTCATGTTCGCCTACCTCGCCGTCGAGCTCGTCGGCGTCACCGCGGGCGAGTCCGAGAACCCCGAGAAGACCCTGCCCAAAGCCATCAACACCCTGCCCTGGCGCATCATCGTCTTCTACGTCGGCGCCCTGCTGGTGATCCTCTCCGTCGTCAAGTGGACCGAGTTCACCGCCGGCGAGAGCCCCTTCGTGCACGCCTTCGGCAAGATCGGCATCCCGCTCGCCGCGGGCATCGTCAACTTCGTCGTGCTCACCGCGGCCCTGTCGTCCTGCAACTCCGGCATGTACTCCACCGGCCGCATGCTGCGCGACCTGGCCGCCAACAGCGAGGCCCCGCAGGCGTTCGGCAAGCTCAACGCCCGCAAGACGCCCGCCGTCGGCATCACCGTCTCCGTGGCGCTCATGGGCATCGGCGTCGTCCTGAACTACGTCGTCCCGGAGAAGGCGTTCCTCTACGTCACCTCCGTCGCCACCGCGGCCGGCATCTGGACCTGGATGATGATCCTCGTCAGCCACATCCGCTACCGCGCCGCGGTCGACGCGGGCCGGCTGCGCGCCTCGTCCTTCCCCGCCCCCGGCGGAGCGCTCTTCAGCTGGGTCGCGCTCGTCTTCCTCATCGGCGTGACCGGCATGATCGCCTACGACAAGGACGCCCGGGTCTGCCTGTACGTCGCCGCCGGCTGGGCCGTCGCCCTCGGTATCGGCTGGGCGGTCCTCAAGCGCCGCAACCCGCAGCTCACCGAGCGCCGCGACCCGCAGTTCGAGCAGGTCGGCTGACCAACCCGCGGGACGCCCGCCGCAGGGAGTACTCGTGGCACTCCCTGCGGCCGCCGCTCAGGGCGTCCGGCATATGGGCCGTTCCGTACCAACCCTCGGTACGGAACGGCCCTTCTGCTTATCCTGGCGAGCATGCTGACCATCACCCAGGCCCTCGTCGACCAGATCGTCGCCCACGCGCGCAAGGACCACCCCGACGAGGCGTGCGGCGTCGTCGCCGGACCGGCCGGCTCGGACCGCCCCGAGCGCTTCATCCCCATGCTGAACGCGGCCATGTCACCCACGTTCTACGAGTTCGACTCCGGGGACCTGCTCAAGCTCTACCGGGAGATGGACGACCGCGACGAGGAGCCGGTGGTCATCTACCACTCCCACACCGCCACCGAGGCCTACCCCTCGCGCACCGACATCTCCTACGCCAACGAGCCCGGCGCCCACTACGTCCTGGTCTCCACCGCCGACACCGACGGGGCCGGCGAGTTCCAGTTCCGCTCCTTCCGGATCGTCGAGGGCGAGGTCACGGAGGAGGAAGTCCAGGTCGTCGAGGCCTACTGAAGGCGTCTGAACGGCCCGCTGAGGGTGTCTGAACAGGACGGTCTCACTCCCCGGCCCGAAAACGTCCGCCATGTGGGATCACATTCCAGGACCCGGACCGGGAATCGATACGATGAGCCCATGGTTTTCCACGACGTGAGCGAAAAGACGCCGGGCGATCTGCTCGTGGCGCGGCTGCACGTCGACCTGTGCAGGCTCGCCAGCGCCATCTGTTGACGCCGGTCCCTGCCGCCGTACGGCCGTGAGCCGCGGCGCCGCACTCACGCACCACCCGCTGTTCCTGCGCTGCCGCGCGCCCCGACCGACTACTCCCGACAGGAGCCCTGAAGCCATGGCCATCGAGGTCCGCATCCCGACCATCCTCCGCACCTACACCGACGGTCAGAAGGCGGTGGAGGGCAAGGGGGACACCCTCGCCGAGCTCTTCACCGACCTCGAGACCCGGCACGCCGGCATCCAGGCCCGCATCGTCGACGGCGACAGCCTGCGCCGCTTCGTCAACGTCTACCTGAACGACGAGGACGTCCGCTTCCTCGACGGCATCAACACCAAGCTGTCCGACGGCGACAACGTCACGATCCTGCCGGCAGTGGCCGGCGGCATGGTCTGATCACCGATGCGCTACGACTCCCCCCTGGCCGCGGTCGGCAACACCCCCCTGGTGCGCCTGCCGCGGCTGTCGCCGTCCGCCGACGTCCGCATCTGGGCGAAGCTGGAGGACCGCAACCCCACGGGATCGGTCAAGGACCGTCCGGCCCTGCACATGATCGAGCAGGCGGAGAAGGACGGCCGCCTCACCCCGGGCTGCACCATCCTCGAGCCGACGTCGGGCAACACCGGCATCTCCCTGGCGATGGCGGCGAAGCTCAAGGGCTACCGCATCGTGTGCGTGATGCCCGAGAACACCTCGCAGGAACGCCGGGACCTGCTGGGCATGTGGGGCGCGGAGATCATCTCCTCCCCGGCGGCGGGCGGCTCCAACACCGCCGTGCGCGTCGCCAAGGAGCTCTCGGCCGAGCACCCCGACTGGGTGATGCTCTACCAGTACGGCAACCCCGACAACGCGGGCGCCCACTACGCCACGACCGGCCCCGAGATCCTCGCGGACCTGCCGTCCGTCACGCACTTCGTGGCCGGCCTCGGCACCACCGGCACCCTCATGGGCGTCGGCCGCTTCCTGCGCGAGCACAAGCCGGACGTCCAGATCATCGCCGCCGAACCGCGCTACGACGACCTGGTCTACGGCCTGCGCAACCTCGACGAGGGCTTCGTCCCCGAGCTGTACGACGCCTCCGTCCTCACCAGCCGCTTCTCCGTCGGCTCCGCGGACGCCGTCACCCGCACCCGCGAGCTGCTCCAGCAGGAGGGCATCTTCGCCGGCGTCTCCACGGGCGCCGCGCTGCACGCCGCGATCGGCGTGGGCAAGAAGGCCGTCAAGGCGGGGGAGTCCGCCGACATCGTCTTCGTCGTCGCCGACGGCGGCTGGAAGTACCTCTCGACCGGCGTCTACACGGCCGCCACGACGGAGGAGGCCATCGACACGCTCCAGGGCCAGCTCTGGGCGTAGCCGACGCCGGACGGCGACACGACGAAGGGCCGGAGTCACGACGACTCCGGCCCTTCGGGCGCTCTCCAGGGGGCGCAGTCACGACGTCGGTCCGTCGGTCCCTCGTGCGGAGTCACGGCCTCAGTCCTTGGCCAGGGCGCAGGACTTCGGTCCTTCGCGCGGAGCCCAGGACTTCGGTCCTTCGCGCGGGGCCAATGCGTCGGCCCTTCGCGTGCGGCCAATGCGTCGGCCCTTCGCGCCTGCTCACCCCGCCAGGTACCGCACCCGGTCCCACAGCGTCGGATCCACCACGCCGACCCGCCGCCGGAAGCCCCACACCGGGACCTCCCGCAACTCGTCCGTCTCCAGGAAACTCGCGCGGCCCCGGGCGTCACCGACCGAACCCGGCGGCAGCGGGATCACCCCGCTGCGCTCGTCACGGAACCGTGTGGTGATCTTCGCGACCGTCGCCCGCTCCCCGCGCACCGCCAGCACCAGACAGGGCCGGTCCTTCGTACGGTCCTCGTCCTCGTAGGGCACGTCGGCCCACCAGATCTCCGCCGGCTGCGGCCGGGCCTCCAACGTCGCGGCCGGTGCCGCGCTCCGCAGCCGCCGGGCCGACGGCCGGCGCCCCCGGCCCCAGCCGTCGACGAGCGTGGCGATGAGCGCGAGCAGCACCACCGCGGCGAGCGCCAGCCACCAGGACGTGTCCATACTGAGACGTTACCGGCGCCACCCCTGCCACGCGCCCCCCTCACGCGGATCACCTCCCGGCCCTGCCAGCCGAACCGGTGACACCACAGGTGAGTTCGCCCACAACAGGCCTTGGCGGAGGAGCTACCGGAGGTTTTGCGCCTTACGCTCGACGGACCGCACGACCCCCGACGCCCCTCTCAGACTTATCCCGCCAGCGGAGGTTTCTGCTTCATGAAGCTCACCGTCGTCGGCTGCTCGGGGTCGTTCCCGTCCGCGGAATCGGCCTGTTCGAGCTACCTCGTCGAGGCCGACGGCTTCCGGCTGCTTCTCGACATGGGCAACGGTGCCCTGGGCGAGCTGCAGCGCCACTGCGGTCTCTACGACCTCGACGCGATCTTCCTCAGCCATCTGCACGCCGACCACTGCATCGACATGTGCGTCTATTTCGTCGCGCGCTACTACCGCCACGACGGCGGCCGCTGCGCTCCGATGCCCGTCTTCGGCCCCGAAGGCACGGAACACCGGCTGACCACCGCCTACGCGGACACCCCCTCCGCCTCCTCCATGAGCGAGGTCTTCGACTTCCACACGGTCAAGCCGTCCACGTTCGAACTCGGCCCCTTCACGGTGCACACCGAGCGGGTGGCCCACCCCGTGGAGGCGTACGGCATCCGGATCGAGCACGGCGGCCGGACACTGACGTACTCCGGCGACACCGGTGTGAGCCCCGCGCTCGACGAACTGGCCCGGGACGCCGACCTGTTCCTGTGCGAGGCGGCCTTCACGCACGGCAAGGAGAGCATCCCCGACCTGCATCTCAACGGCCGCGAGGCGGGTGAGACGGCGGCCCGGGCCGGTGCCCGCCGCCTGGTCCTCACCCACATCCCGCCGTGGACGGACCCCCAGGTCAACCTGGTCGACGCCCGCGAGGTGTACGACGGCCCGGTGAGCCTCGCCGCGCCCGGGCAGACGTACGAGGTCTGAACGTTCGACCTCATGCCGAAGGCCCCGGAACCCGCACGGGTTCCGGGGCCTTCAGCCGTCAGCGGGCTACTTCGCCTCCGCCTTCTGCAGCTCGGCGAGCTCCTCGTCGGACTCGCGGCCCGGCGTCGGCAGGTTGAACTTGGTGATCGCGAAGCGGAAGACCACGTAGTAGACCGCCGCGAAGCACAGACCCACCAGGGCCAGGCCCCACGGGTTGGTCGCGATGCCGAGGTTCAGACCGAAGTCCACCGCGCCGGCCGAGAAGCCGAAGCCGTCCTTCATCCCCAGCGCCCACGTCAGCGCCATCGACACACCGGTCAGCACCGCGTGGATCGCGTACAGCACCGGCGCGATGAACATGAAGGTGAACTCGATCGGCTCGGTGACGCCCGTGACGAACGAGGTCAGCGCCAGGGAGAACATCATGCCGCCGACGACCTTGCGGCGCTCGGGCCGGGCGCAGTGCACGATCGCGAGGCAGGCGGCCGGCAGGGCGAACATCATGATCGGGAAGAAGCCGGTCATGAACTGCCCGGCGGTCGGGTCGCCGGCGAGGAACCGGGCGATGTCACCGCTCTTGCCCTCGTAGGTGCCGGCCTGGAACCACGGGAAGGAGTTCAGCAGGTGGTGCATGCCGATCGGGATCAGCGCACGGTTGGCGACACCGAAGATGCCCGCGCCGACCGCCCCGGAGCCGACCAGCCACTCGCCGAAGTTGTGCAGCGCCGTGCCGAGGACCGGCCAGATGTAACCGAAGACGATGCCGATGACCAGGCCCGCGAAGGCCGACAGGATCGGCACCAGGCGACGGCCGCCGAAGAAGCCCGCCCAGTCCGGCAGCTTGGTCCGGTAGAACTTCTGGTAGAGCAGCGCCACCACGATGCCCATGACCACACCGCCGAGGACCTTGGCGTCCACGGGGGCGTCGACCATGACGACCTTGCCGTCGACGACCGTGGCGACCTTCGGCAGGTTCTTGTCGGTGAACGTGGCCAGCACGTTCTTGAAGACCAGGTAACCCACCACGGCGGCCAGGGCCGTGGAGCCGTCCGACTTCTTGGCGAAGCCGATCGCGATGCCCACGGCGAACAGCAGCGCCATGTTGTCGAGGATCGCGTTGCCGCCCGCCGCCATGAAACCGGCGATCTTGGTGATGAAGGCGGGGAACGACTCGCGTCCGAGCATGTCGGTGTTGCCGAGGCGGACCAGCAGGGCGGCGGCGGGGAGCACGGCGACCGGCAGCATCAGGCTGCGGCCGATGCGCTGCATCACGGCCATCACGGCCGAGCCCTTGCTCGGGCTCGCGGGCGCGGCTGTGTCTGTGGACATGAACTTCCTCCAGGGGGCACGGCGCCGCCCAGGAAGCATGCGAAGGGGACGGCGGCGTCTCAAAGAAAGGGGAACGCGGTGACCACCGCGCGACCTCCACCACTGAGTGGTGTAGACCAGTTGTAGCACGCTGGGCCGAACGAGTGGAACCCGCCAATTCCGCTCGCCGCAGACGATCACGCCCTCGCGCTGTCCTCCACGTCCTCCTCGGGCTCCCGCCCCGGAGTCCGCAGATCGAACCTGCTGATCGCGAACCGGAAGATCACGTAATAGAGGAGCGCGAACCCCAGCCCGATCGGAACGATCAGCCACGGCCGCGTGGCCAGATTCCAGTTGATGACGTAGTCGATCAGCCCCGCCGAGAAGCTGAACCCGTCATGCACCCCCAGCCCCCACGTCACCGCCATCGACACCCCCGTCAACAGCGCGTGCACCCCGTACAGCACCGGCGCCACGAACAGGAACGAGTACTCGATCGGCTCCGTGATGCCCGTGACGAACGACGTCAGCGCCACCGACAGCATCAGCCCCCCGACCTCCTTGCGCCGCGCCGGCCGCGCACAGTGCGTGATCGCCAGCGCCGCCGCCGGCAACGCGAACATCATGATCGGGAAGAACCCCGACGTGAACTGCCCCGCGTCCGGATCGCCCGCCAGGAACATGTTGATGTCACCGTGCACCACCGTCCCGTCCGGCTTCGTGAACGAACCGAACTGGAACCAGACGGGCACGTTCAGGAACTGGTGCAGCCCCACCACCAGCAACGCCCGGTTCGCCACCCCGAACACACCCGCGCCCCACGCGCCCAGACCGTCCATCCAGTCGCTGAAGCTCTCCAGCGCGTCACCGATCGGCGGCCACACCCACAGACACAGCGCCGCGAACGCGATCGCGACGAACGCCATGATGATCGGCACCAGCCGCCGCCCGTTGAAGAACCCCAGCCAGTCCACCAGCCGCGTCCGGTGGAACCGCGCCCAGAAGAACGCCGCCAGCAGCCCCATCACGATCCCGCCGAACACCCCCGGATTCTGGAACGCGAACGCCGTCACCTCCCGGTCCCCGTCGGTCACCTGACACCCGACGTTCGGCACCGCCACCGACCCCTCGGGACAATCCTCCGGAAACTGCCGCAGCACCGAGAAGTACACGAGGAACCCCGCCACCGCCGCCAGCGCCGTCGAACCGTCCGCCTTCCTCGCCATCCCGATCGCCACGCCCACACAGAACAGCAGCGGCAACCCCAGCGCGCTGTCCAGCAGCGCACCCCCCGCCCCCACCATCACCTTCGAGACGTTCGTCCACCCCAGCCCGTCGTCCCCGAACACGTCCGGCTGCCCCGGGTCAGGATCCCCGCCGCCGGCAGCACCGCGATCGGCAACTGCAAACTGCGGCCCATCTTCTGCAACCCCTGGAACAACCGGTGCAGGCGAGCCCGCCCGGGGCTCACGGCCGGCGCGGCACCGGCGGGACTGTCGGCACTCATCCCGACCCCTTTCGCCAGAGACTTTGTCGAGAGGCAGGCTTGTGGTGTAGACCAGTCGTTCGACGGTCGCACGAACGTGACGCCATCCTTCGGCACACACGACAGAGCCGCTCGCGAAGAGGGGCCAACTGTGGGTTACTGCGACAAAGCGGTTCGGATCAGGGAGAACGAACATGGCCACCAAGGCTGAGAAGATCGTTGCCGGGCTCGGCGGCATCGACAACATCGAAGAAGTCGAAGGCTGCATCACCCGCCTGCGCACCGAGGTCGTGGACCCCGCCAAGGTCGACGAAGCCGCCCTGAAGGCCGCCGGAGCCCACGGCGTCGTCAAGATGGGCACCGCCATCCAGGTCGTCATCGGCACCGACGCCGACCCCATCGCGGCGGACATCGAAGACATGATGTGAAGGACCGGGATCATCCCGGGCTTCACCCCCTGACAGACCCCCGAGGTCACCTGCGCGCACGGCCCCTCCCCACCGGGAGGGGCCCCTTCCGCACGTACGGATAGGCTCAGCCGCATGTCTCGAATCGACGGCCGCACCCCCCAGCAGCTCCGCCCCATCACCATCGAGCGCGGCTGGAGCAAGCACGCCGAAGGCTCCGTCCTCGTCTCCTTCGGCGACACCAAGGTCTTCTGCACCGCCTCCGTCACCGAAGGCGTCCCCCGCTGGCGCAAGGGCAGCGGCGAAGGCTGGGTCACCGCCGAATACTCCATGCTCCCCCGCGCCACCAACACCCGCGGCGACCGCGAATCCGTCCGCGGCAAGATCGGCGGCCGCACCCACGAGATCAGCCGCCTCATCGGCCGCTCCCTGCGCGCCGTCATCGACTACAAGGCCCTCGGCGAGAACACCATCGTCCTCGACTGCGACGTCCTCCAGGCCGACGGCGGCACCCGCACCGCCGCCATCACCGGCGCGTACGTGGCGCTGGCCGACGCCGTCGCCTGGGCCCAGCGCAGGAAACTCGTCAAGGCCGGCCGCAAGCCCCTCACCGGCACCGTCTCCGCCGTCTCCGTCGGCATCGTCGGCGGCGTCCCCCTCCTCGACCTCTGCTACGAGGAAGACGTCAAGGCCGACACCGACATGAACGTCGTCTGCACCGGAGACGGCCGCTTCGTCGAGGTCCAGGGCACCGCCGAAGCCGAACCCTTCGCCCGCGACGAACTCAACGCCCTCCTCGACCTCGCCGTCACCGGCTGCGACGAACTCGCCGCCCACCAGCGCGCCGCACTCGACAAGCTCCTCGAGAAGTGACCCCGAAAGTAAAGCGCACACCAAGAACGGTGCCCGGCGCGGGCAACCGCACCGAGCACACGCGCGTCTGAAGGAGTACGGGCGCACGGCTCATCCCTGTGCGCCCGGCCAGCCGCGCGGGCCCGACCGGCCCGACCGAACGAGAGGGACCGCTCCATGGCCGCGAGCCGCCGACGCCGCACCGCAGCCGTCGCCGCCACCCTGGCGGCCGTCGCACTGACCGCCGGACTCACCACCGGCTGCGCCGCCGTCGACAAGGCGCTGGACTGCGTCCAGACCGCCGACGCCATCGCCGACAGCGTCACGGAACTCCAGCAGGCGGTCGACAGCGCCTCGAACGACCCGACGCAGCTCGACGAGTCCCTCGACTCCATCGACCAGAACCTCGTCGAGATCGGTGACAAGACCGACAACGCGGATGTCGGCAAGGCCGTGGACGACCTGAACAAGGCCGTCGACAACGTCCGCACGTCGATCAAGAACGGCGACGAGACGCCCGACATCAGCCCGGTGACGGACGCGGCGGGCGAACTGACGAAGGTCTGCACGCCGTAACGCTGCGCCGGCGGGGCCGGGCTTCTCGTGTGCCGGGTTTCTGTCGTCGGATGGCTGCCGGTCCGTCGTGGTCGCTCGCGCAGTTCCCGGGCCCCTGACGGGGCCCCATACCCTTGGGGCCATGAGTCGCCTGATCCTCGCCACCCGTAACGCCGGGAAGATCACCGAACTTCGCACGATCCTCGCCGAAGCCGGGCTGCCCCACGAACTCGTCGGCGCCGACGCCTACCCGGAGATCCCCGACGTCAAGGAAACGGGCGTGACGTTCGCCGAGAACGCCCTCCTCAAGGCCCACGCGCTGGCCCGGGCCACGGGACTCCCCGCCGTCGCCGACGACTCGGGCCTCTGCGTCGACGTCCTGGGCGGCGCGCCCGGCATCTTCTCCGCCCGCTGGTCCGGCCGCCACGGCGACGACAAGGCCAACCTGGACCTCCTCCTCGCCCAGCTGTCGGACATCGCCGAGGAACACCGCGGAGCCTACTTCGCCTGCGCGGCGGCCCTGGCTCTGCCGGACGGCACGGAACGGGTGGTGGAGGGCCGGCTCCCCGGCATCCTCCGCCACGAACCGACGGGCACGGGCGGCTTCGGCTACGACCCGATCCTCCAGCCGGATGGTGAGACGCGGACCTGCGCGGAGTTGACCCCCCAGGAGAAGAACGCGATCAGCCACCGGGGGAAGGCGTTCCGGGGGTTGGTGCCGGTGGTGCGGGAGCTGTTGGGCTGAGGGGCCGGCCCACTTACGCCGAGGGGCGCAACACCATGATGGTGTTGCGCCCCTGTGGCTGGTGGGCCCGGTGGGACTCGAACCCACGACACACCGGACCTAAACCGGCGCCCTCTTGGCCAGCTGGGGTACGGACCCGTCGCGGTTACTGTACTGGGCCGCAAGCGGTGGCGGTGCGGCGAGGTCGGGAGTGGGTCTTCGTCTGACTGTGACAGGAGGGGCAGAGGTACCGCAGGTTCCCGATCCGGTTATCAAGCCGATCGCCGTTGATGTGATCGACTTCCAGGACGAGTCTTCTGCCCTGCCAGCTCGCACCGGTACCGCACTCGTTGCACACGTGGGGCACGCCGAGGTCGTCGAGTGCCCGCCTGAGAAGGATTGTCCTGGTGCGTGGGGAGCCGGGAGCAAGCTTCACCAGGACCTGGGTCGCGGATTTGCGATGTGGGGACGCCGTGCCACGGAGATGAGCTTGCCCTGTGAAATGGGCGGTCGACAGGCCGTAGGACTCGATGCTGTGTCGGACCCGCGCTCTCCCGGAACCGCCGACGGGGGAGAGACCGAGCATGCGCATCACCCCTGCCAAGCTGTGTGATGCGGCGACGGCTCGGGTGATTTCTTGCGGGACCCCGAGGCGCAGCAGATGCCGAAGCAGTCGACTTCCTGGGATTCTGCCGGCTTCAGGTGTGCCGAGGCTGAGGAGGTCACCGCGAGAGCGTCTCGACCCTGGTGCGGATGTCTCGAAGTGAGATGTGTCGATGCCCAGTGTGGTGATGCGGCGGCTGATATGCGCGTAATTACCTCCGACAGGGCTGACGTCGAGGAAGTGAAGCACTTCCTTGATGCTGGTCGACGCCGCCGCCGCCTCTCGGAGTCTTTCCTCGGTGTGCCGCGCCCACCGCGCCGGGAAGTGTGAGACATCCACGCCCGCTTCGGACATCTTCTGCCGCAGATAGCGTCTGCTGCCGGGCGTGGGTGTGCCTCCGCACCACCGAACGGCGTCGTCCCAGTTTGTTGTCACCCGGGCTGCTTCTTCCAGTAGCTCGCGGGTGTACCTGACCCCCATGAAACGCCCCTCCGTCCCCGACCACCCGTTCGTGGTCTCGTACGGAGTAACGAACCGTTTATCGGACCGTCACGCACGGCATGCGGGGGGAATGCGGAGCGGCTCGTACCGGGGTCACCGGTACGAGCCGCTCGCGACGCGATCCGTGGGGTCTCAGACCCCCAGGTCCTTGATGATCTTGGCGACGTGACCGGTCGCCTTGACGTTGTACAGGGCGCGTTCGACCTTGCCCTCCTCGTCCACGACGATCGTGGAGCGGATGACGCCGACGACCGTCTTGCCGTACAGCTTCTTCTCGCCGAAGGCGCCGTAGGACTCCAGGACCTGCTTGTCCGGGTCGGCCAGCAGGGTGACCTTCAGGGACTCCTTCTCGCGGAACTTGGCCAGCTTCTCCGGCTTGTCGGGGGAGATGCCGATGACGTCGTAGCCCGCGCCCGCCAGCAGCTCCAGGTTGTCCGTGAAGTCGCAGGCCTGCTTGGTGCACCCGGGGGTGAGGGCGGCCGGGTAGAAGTACACGATGACCTTGCGGCCCTTGTGGTCCGCCAGGGACACCTCGGTGCCGTCGGCGTCGGGCAGGGTGAAGGCGGGGGCCACGTCCCCCGGCTGGAGTCGCTCGCTCATCGGACCAGCCTAACCGGGGGTCGAGGCAGTGCTATGAGCCGTGGAGCTGACAGACTGTCCAGCACAGGCTTCACACCGACTTCGGAGGCGACACGGTGGCGGACACGGCGGACACCAGGACCCCGGCGCAGATCGAGGCGGACATCAGGCGCCGCCGCGCGACCCTGGCCGAGACCCTCGACGAGATCGGGGTGCGCGTGCACCCGAAGACGATCGTCGGGGATGCCAAGGCCAAGGTCGCTTCCAACATCGACCACACCCTGGGGCGTGCCTACGTGGGGGTGAACCGGGCCGTCACCGATGTGCGGTCCCGGTTCGTGGACGAGGAGGGCGCGCCGCGGCTGGAGCGGGTCGTGCCGGTCGCTCTCGTCGTCGTCGGGGTGGTAGGGCTGCTCGCGTTCAGCACGCGGCGGCGCAAGGGCTGACCCGACTGCGTACGGATCCGGGGAAGACAGGTAGGTTTCAGGGCGTGAGCGCCAAGAGAAACGAGCAGAGCACCCACCCGGACAAGCTGCCCATCCGGATGCTGCACGACCGCGTACTCGTGCGGCAGGACACCAGTGAGGGCGAGCGGCGTTCCGGCGGCGGCATCCTGATTCCCGCCACGGCGGCGGTGGGCCGGCGTCTGGCGTGGGCCGAGGTCGTCGCGGTGGGGCAGAACGTGCGGACGGTGGAGGCGGGCGACCGGGTGCTGTTCGACCCGGAGGACCGTGCCGAGGTCGAGGTGCGGGGGATCGCGTACGTGCTGATGCGCGAGCGCGATCTGCACGCGGTGGCCGCGGACCGGTTCGAGGGCGCCGAGGACTCGACGGGTCTGTACCTGTAGGGCCCGCGCTGCAGGGCCCGCGAGGAGGTACCTCCAGAACCCATGACGAAGGGGCCGGTGACGGTTGTCACCGGCCCCTTTCGTCATGAGCTTTGCTACGTTGGAGGCACCCCCGACGAGACGCGCCGTACCGGGATCAAGGCAAAGACGACGCACCGACACCGTCAGCCCGTTTCCCGGAGGTGCCCGTCATGGCCTGGGTTCTGCTCGTCGTCGCCGGTCTGCTCGAGGTGGGGTGGTCCGTCGGCATGAAGTACACCGACGGGTTCACGCGTCCGCTGCCCAGTGTGCTCACGGGCGCGGGCATCGTCGCGAGCATGCTGCTGCTGTCGCAGGCGGCCAAGACCCTGCCCATCGGTACCGCCTACGGCGTGTGGGTGGGGATCGGTGCGGCCGGGGCGGCGGTGTTCGGCATGGCGGTGCTGGGTGAGCCGGCGACCGCCGCCCGGATCTTCTTCGTGTGCCTGCTGCTGGTCGCCGTGGTGGGGCTGAAGGCGACCAGCGGGCACTGAGCCGTCATCGTGCCGTGCCGACCGGCGGCCGCTGGGCCGTGGTGGGGCTGAAGGCGACCAGCGGGCACTGAGGGCCGTAGTGGCGTGGGTGCGCTATTCGCGGCGGGCGCCCTGGGGGACCACGCCCCAGCCGGGGCCGGTCGGGCCGCCGGTGGCGCCGCCGTCGCTCGCGTCGCCGCCGCCCTCCGTCGTACCGCCGTCCGCCGCGCCGCCGTCGGTGGTGCCGCCGTCCGTCGTGCCGCCGTCCGCGGTGCCGCCGCCCGTGGGGGACTCGCCGCCGGTGCCACCGTCGGTGGTGCCGCCGTCGGTCTGGCCCTCGGTCTGCCCCTCGGGGGCGCTGGGGCTCTGCTCGGGCGTCTGGGTGCCGGTCTCCTCGCCGCCGGTGGTCGTGCCGCCGTCGGTGGTGGCGCCGGCGCTCGGGTCGGCCGGGGCGTCGCTGCTGGGGGCCTGCGAGACGTCGGCGCCGGGCTGGAGCCTGAGGTCGAACTCCTTGGCCGGCTTGCCCTTGAGGGCGGCCTGGGTGTACTGCGTCCAGATCTCGGCGGGTGCGCCGCCGCCGTTGATGCGGGGCAGGCCCATGGCGCGGTACAGCGACTTGTGGGCGGCGGTGACCGGGTCCTGGCCCATGACGGAGACGACGGTGGCGAGGTCGGGGGTGTAGCCCGCGAACCAGGCCGCCGTGTCCTCCTCGGCGGTGCCGGTCTTGCCGGCGACGGGGCGGCCGGCGGCCTGCGCGGCGGAGGCGGTGCCGTTCTGGACGACGCTCTTCAGCATGGAGGTGGTGGTGTCGGCGGCCTCGCGGCTGACGGCCTGCCGGGTGCGCCGCTCGGGCAGGTCGATCGGCGTGCCCCCCTTGGTGACCTTCTCGACGATCGTGTAGGTGCCGTGCCGGCCGTGGTTGGCGAGGGTGGCGTAGGCCTCGGCCATGTCGAGGACGCTGGCGGTGGCGGTGCCGAGCGCGATGGCGGGGCCGTCGGCGAGGTCGGGGGTGGTCTCGGGGACGCCGAGGTCGATGGCGGTCTGCTTGACCTTGGCGGGGCCGATGTCGGCGGCCATCTGGGCGTACACCGAGTTCACGGAGCTGTCGGTGGCCTCGGTGACGGTGATGTCGCCGTAGGAGCGCTGGTCCTCGTTCTCGGGGGCGTAGGGGTCGCCGGCCCAGCCCTGGACGGGGCGCTTGTTGGTGCCGTCGTAGAGGGTGTTCGGGGTGATGACGCGGCCGTCCTGCGTCTCGGAGTGGTTCTCGACGGCGGCGGTGAACACGAACGGCTTGAAGGTGGAACCGACCTGGAAGTCCCTGCGGGTGGCGTTGGGGGTGTACTGCTTGACGTAGTCGACGCCGTTGTACATCGCCACGACCTTGCCGGTCTTGGGGTCGACGGAGGCGCCGCCGGCGCGGACGTAGGTGTCGACCTTGCGGTTCTTCTTGTCGAGCTTGGACATCAGCTTGTCGTTGACGGCCTTCACGAACGCGTCCTGCCTGCTCTTCTGCAGGGTCGTCGTGATGCGGTAGCCGCCCGCGTCGAGCTTGCCCTCGTCGATGATCTTGTTCTGGACGAGGTAGTCCTTGACGATCCGGACGATGTAGCCGCGCTGGCCGGACATGCCGGTGGAGAGGGTGGACTCCTTCGGCACGGGGAACTTCATGCCGGCGCGCTCCGACTCGCTGAGCCAGCCCTTGGTGACCATGCCGTCCAGGACGTAGTTCCAGCGGGCCTCGGCGGCCCTGCGGTTCTCGGGGTGGGCGACGACGTCGTACTGGCTGGGTGCGTTGACGAGCGCGGCGAGGTAGGCGGCGCGGGCCGGGTCGAGTTCCTTGGCGTCCATGCCGTAGTAGGCCTGGGCGGCGGCCTGGATGCCGTAGGCGTTGCGGCCGAAGTAGCTGGTGTTGAGGTAGCCCTCGAGGATGTGGTCCTTGCTGACCTCGCGGTCCAGCTTGATCGCGATGAAGAACTCCTTGGCCTTGCGCGTGACGGTCTGTTCCTGGCGCAGGTAGTAGTTCTTCACGTACTGCTGGGTGATCGTGGAGCCGGACTGCTTGCCCTTGCCGAGGGCGGTGTTCCAGGCGGCGCGGACCATGGCCTTGGGGTCGACGGCGGACTCGGTGTAGAAGTCGCGGTCCTCGGCGGCCAGGATCGCGTGCTGGGCGTCCTTGCTGATCTGCGGGAGGGTGACGTTCTCCCGGTTGACCTCGCCGTCGCGGGCGATCACGGAACCGTCCGCGTAGAGGTAGACGTTGGCCTGCTTGGTGGCGAGCGCGTTGGCGGGCGGGATCTTCACGAGCGAGTAGCCCAGGAAGAAGCCGCCGGCCAGGAGCAGTACGACGATGATGAAGCCGCCGAGCGTCATGCGCCAGGTCGGGATGATCCGGCGCCAGCCGGTCCGCTTCGGTTTCCCGGCCGCCGTGGCCGTGGCCGCGGGTGTGCCCGGGTCGCCGTCGGCGTCCGCCTGCGGCTCTCTCGATGCCCAGCCCGGATTCGGCTGCTGCGGCTGAGGCTCGTCACTCATGTCGTGCACGGACTCCTGTTTCGCGTCGTACGTCGTTCCGTACGTCTCTGCTCGCTCTTGCGCCCCTGTGATGAAGACTGTCCCATCCGTTGATCAGTTCCCTGATCGAGGGCCGGGCTGTGGGCCGTGTGGTGAGGCGGGTCGTGTGCGGGCGGGTGCGCGGGCGGGCCCGGGTGAAACGTGCTGGTGCGCACGTCTGCACGAATCGTGATCTCGCCCTGCGCGACATTCGCCCGAAAGGGGGCTACGACCGTGGATCGCGACGGCTCGTACGCTCCGCCCGGCCGGCACCGCCGTCCCGTTGCTCGCCCTGGCCACGGGCGCCTCGGCCCACGCGGACGCAACGGATCGTACCGTCTGGGCCGGTGCGCGCCCGCACCGCGGCGCCCTCGCCGCTCCCCGAAATTGCGTGGCACGCCCGTTCGTCGGAGCACTAGGATCCTGCGCTTCGGTGCCGGGCGGCGAGGAGGGCTGTGGACGTGGGCTCGGGGCGGTTGTACGCGGCCGTCGCGGCGGGCGGGTTCAGGCGGTACGCGACGTATCGGGCGGCCACGGTGGCCGGGGTGTTCACCAATACGGTCTTCGGCGTCATCCTCGTCTCCACCTATATGGCTCTGTGGGACCAGAGGCCGCAGCTCGGGGGGTACGACCAGGCGCAGGCGGTGACGTACGTCTGGCTGGGGCAGTGCCTCTACGCGACGCTGGCGATCCAGGGCGGGGGCGCGGAGAAGGACCTGATGCAGCGCATCCGCACCGGGGAGATCGCCGTCGACCTGTACCGGCCGGCCGACCTTCAACTGTGGTGGCTGGCGGGGGACCTGGGGCGGGCGTTGTTCCAGGTACTGGGGCGGGGCGTGGTCCCGTTCCTGTTCGGTGCGCTCTTCTTCCCGATGGCGCTGCCGACTGCGGTGACGCCGTGGGCGGCGTTCGCGGTGACGCTGCTGCTGGCGGCGGTGGTGAGCTTCGCGCTGCGCTATCTGGCGGCGCTGAGCGTGTTCTGGCTGCTGGACGGCGCGGGCGTCAACCAGGTGCTGGTGATCACGGGGATCTTCTTCTCGGGCATGGTGCTGCCGCTGAACGCCTTCCCGGGGCTGCTCGGCGAGGTGGTGCGGGTGCTGCCGTGGGCGGCGCAGATCCAGATGCCGGCGGATGTGCTGATGGGGGAGACGGATCCGCTGCGGGCGTTCGCCTTCCAGGCGGGGTGGGCGGTGGCGCTGCTGGCGGCGGGGCGGCTGCTGCAGTCGGCCGCGACACGGCGGGTGGTGGTGCAGGGTGGCTGAGCCGGGTGTCCTGCGGGAGGGCCTGCGGGCCTACCGGCTGATCGCCGGGATGTGGGTGCGCTCCAGCATGGCCTACCGCACCTCGTTCGTGGTCACGGTGTGCGGGAACCTGACGGTGACCGGTCTGGACTTCGTGGGGATCCTGCTGATGTTCTCGCAGGTGGACTCGCTGGGCGGCTGGTCGCTGCCGGAGGTGGCGTTCCTGTACGGGCTGTCGGTGACGTCGTTCGGGATCGCCGATCTGCTGCTCGGCTCGATGGACGTGCTGGGCGCCCGGATGCGTGACGGTTCGTTCGACACGCTGCTGGTGCGGCCGTGGCCGGTGCTGGCGCAGGTCGGGGCCGACCGGTTCGCGCTGCGGCGGCTGGGCCGGATCACGCAGGGTGCGGTGGTGCTGGGCTGGGCGCTGGTGTCGGTGGACGTCGACTGGAGCGTGTCCAGGGTGCTGCTGGTGCCGGTGACGGTGGTCAGCGGCGCGGCGATCTTCTCGGCGGTGTTCGTGGCGGGCGCGGCGTTCCAGATCTACGCGCAGGACGCCGCCGAGGTGCAGAACGCGTTCACGTACGGCGGGACGACGCTGTTGCAGTATCCGCCGACGGTGTTCGGCAAGGAGCTGGTGCGGGGCGTGACCTTCGTGCTGCCGCTGGCCTTCGTCAACTGGGTGCCCGCCGCCCACGTGCTGGGGCGGCCGTATCCGGTCGGGCTGCCCGGGTGGACGGCGTTCGTCTCGCCGCTGGTGGCGGTGGGGTGCTGTGTCCTGGCCGGGCTGGCGTGGCGGACGGGGCTCCGTTCGTACCGGAGTACAGGGAGTTGAGTTGACCGGGTCGCAGAGCGGGGACGTCCGGGCGGAGAGCGCCTTCATCGAACTCGACGGTGTCGAGAAGGTTTTCGAGGTGCGCAGGAAGACCGGTTTCCTGAAGCGGGAGCGGCGGCCGGTGCGGGCCGTCGACGCGATCTCCTTCCGGGTGGGGCGCGGCGAGATGGTCGGCTACATCGGGCCGAACGGCGCCGGCAAGTCCACCACGATCAAGATGCTGACCGGCATCCTCACGCCCAGTGCGGGCCGGCTGCGGGTGGCGGGCATCGACCCCTCCGCGGAGCGCCGGCGCCTCGCCCACCGCATCGGCGTGGTGTTCGGGCAGCGCACGACGCTGTGGTGGGACCTGCCGCTGCTGGACTCCTACCGGCTGATGCACCGCATGTACCGCATCCCCGACGCCCGTTACCGGGAGAACCTCGACCGTCTGGTCGAACTCCTCGACCTGGGCGACCTGCTGGACGTGCCGGTGCGGCAGCTCTCCCTCGGCCAGCGGATGCGCGGCGACATCGTGGCGGCGCTGCTGCACGACCCGGAGGTGCTGTACCTGGACGAGCCGACCATCGGCCTGGACGTGGTCTCCAAGGCGAAGGTGCGGGAGTTCCTGCGGGAGTTGAACGCCGAGCGCGGCACGACGGTGCTGCTGACGACGCACGATCTGCAGGACATCGAGCAGTTGTGCAAGCGGGTGATGGTCATCGACCACGGGCGCCTGATGTACGACGGCCCGCTCGCCGGGCTGCACGAGGTCGGGGAGAGCGAGCGGACCCTGGTGGTGGACCTGGAGCGGGAGCTGCCGCCGATCGACGCGCCGCCGCCCGCGCGGGTGGTGCGCGTGGAGGGTCCGCGGCAGTGGCTGGCGTTCCCGGCGGGGGAGTCGGCGGCTCCGCTCGTGGCGCGGATCGCCGCCGCGTACCCGCTGGTGGACCTGTCGGTACGGGAGCCGGACATCGAGTCGGTCATCGCCACCATGTACGGGGAGCAGGCCGAGCGGGCGATCTCGTAGCCCCCGGCGGGGTGAACTCGTAGTCTGCTGTGTATGACCGACGACGCCGTCCCGGACCTCCGTGCCTCCGACGCCGACCGTGAACAGGTCGCCGGCATCCTGCGCGACGCCCTCGCGGAAGGGCGCCTCGACATGGAGGAGTTCGAGGAGCGGCTGGACGCGACGTACAAGGCGCGCACCTACGGGGAGCTGGCGCCGATCACCCGGGACCTGCCGGCCGCGGGCGTCACGGCGCCCTCGGTGTCCCTGACGAAGGAACCGGCCGCCGGCCCGGAGTGGTCGGGGCGGATCACCGGCGGCGAGGGGTCCTCCACGTGGGCCGTCGCCGTGATGTCCGGCTTCCAGCGCAAGGGGCGCTGGACGATGCCCCGGCGGTTCACCTGCCTCGCCTTCTGGGGCGGCGGGGAGATCGATCTGCGCGAGGCGAACTTCGCGGACCGCGAGGTCGAGATCAACGCCTTCGCGATCATGGGCGGCGTGGATGTGATCGTGCCGCCCGGGGTCGAGGTCGTGGTCCGCGGCATCGGCATCATGGGCGGCTTCGACCACCGCGAGGAGGGCGTGCCGGGGGAGCCGGGCGCGCCGCGGGTGATCGTGACCGGGTTCGCGCTGTGGGGCGGCGTCGGGGTCCAGCGGAAGCTGACCCGGGCGGAGAAGCTGCGGATCCGTGAGGAACGCCGCCAGGAGAAGCTGGAGCGCAGGGCGGGGCGACGGGAGTTGGACGGGGGGCACTGACCCCGCGGGCACTGACCCCGCGGGCACTGAGCCCCGTGGACACTGACCCTGCGGGCACTGAGCTCCGCGGGCACTGACCCCGCGGGCACTGAGCTCCGCAGGCACCGTGCCCCGGCAGCCGCGTGCCCGCCGCCTGTGGTCGGGCGACGGGCACGGGGGGAGACGGTGACGGGCCTACAGCTTCGCCGGCGCCGATCCCTTCAGCGTCGACAGGTCGAAGGACTCCGCCATCCGCGCGTACCCCGCGTCGCTGGGGTGCAGATGGTCACCGGAGTCGTACTCGGGCCGCAGCCGCCGCGGGTTGTACGGGTCGCGCAGCGCCTGGTCGAAGTCGGCCACGGCGTCGTACACCCGCCCGGCGCGGATCTGCGCGTTGATCGTCTGGCGGACCTGCTCACGGGCCTCGGTGTACCCGCGGTGCCCCTGGAACGGCATCAGCGTCGCGCCGACGACCTTCACGCCGCGCGCGTGGGCCTGTCCCACCAGCGTGCGCAGCCCGGTGAGGATCGCGTTCGGGTCGGCCAGGCGCGGGTTGCGCAGGATGTCGTTGACGCCGAGGTCGATGACGACGACCTTGACGTTCGTCCGCTCCAGGACGTCCCGCTGGAAGCGGTTCAGGCCGCTGGGGTTGTCCGCGGGGCGGCCCAGGCCGTCGGTGAGGACCCGGTTGCCGCTGATGCCCTGGTTGACGACGCTGTAGCGGGGCAGGTCCCGCCCGGAGGCGATCTCGGAGCGCAGCCGGTCCGACAGCACGTCGGTCCAGCGGCTGTTGGTGTCCGGCGTGGAGGTGATGCCGTCGGTCAGGGAGTCACCGAGGACGACGACCGTGCCGTCGGACTCGTTGCTCAGCACGTCCAGCGCGGTCAGGTACCGCCAGGACCCGATCCGCTCGGTGTACGGCGTGCCCGTGGCGTCCTGCGCGTGGTCGCCCCGGGCGACGTAGGAGACCTGCCGGGCGTGCCGGTGGTAGGTCACCGGGCCGGAGCTGGTGGGCGTGTAGGTGGTGATCAGGACGTCGGAGTCGTGCGGGACGACGATGCGTACCGCGTCGCTCATGACCTGCCGGCCGGGCGGGATGACGACCGTGGGGCCGCCGCCGAAGGTCAGCTGGCGCATGGTGTCGGGGAGCGCGGCCGGCGTGCCGCTGCCCGCGGAGACGGCGACCGTCGCCCGCGTGATGCTGAGCGGCGACTGGCCGTAGAGATTGGACAGCGTGACGCGGGCACTCGTACCACCGACGCTGGTGTGGACGACGTTGCGTACCGAACGGTCCGCCATGCCCGCGGTCTCGGTGCCGGGTTCGGCGGCGGAGGGAGATGCGGACCAGGTGCCGACCCAGGTGCCGGTGGAGGCCGGAGCGGCGGAGTTGTGAGGGGCGCGGCCGTCGCCGAGGGCGTTGCGGACACGCGGGCTGTCATCGGCCGCCACGCCGACGTATAGGGCGGTGGAAAGGCCCACGATCGCTGCGACGACCAGAGCCAGGAGGGCGTAGCCACGTCCTCGGGTCATGCTGTTCAGTTCTCCTCGGGCGATGGGAGCCCAAGGCTCCGATCTGATGTGCCCATGATGCGGCATGGGCCGGGGGAAGCTCACAGCACCCCGTGGCAATACCCCTTCCGACAGACGCCGGGAACTCCTGTTCCGTTCCAGGAGTCGGTCAGGAAGGGACAATGTGTGTGCGGGATCACCGAGCGGGTGGAGCGGATGGAACAGACGAAAGCAGCGGAAAAGGGTGCCGGTGCCGAGGGGCAGCATGCCCGCCCCGGCCCCGCGGTGAACCGTGCGATGACGACCTTCAGCCCGGCGGACCAGGAGAAACAGCGCGGCGTACGCCAGATGAAGCTCACCGCCACCGGACTCCTGGTGTTCGTGGCGCTGGTCTACGTCCTGTCCACCTGGGCGCACCACTCCGGCGCCGGGGCCTGGGCGGCCTATGTCGCCGCCGCCTCCGAGGCCGGCATGGTCGGCGCGCTCGCCGACTGGTTCGCCGTCACCGCCCTCTTCCGCCACCCCCTCGGCATCCCCATCCCGCACACCGCGATCATCCCCACCAAGAAGGACCAGCTGGGCGTCTCCCTGGGCGAGTTCGTCGGGGAGAACTTCCTCTCCGAGGACGTCGTACGGCAGCGGCTGCGCGCCGTCGGCATCGGCAGCCGCCTCGGCGCCTGGCTCGCCGTCCCCGAACACGCCGACCGGGTCACCGCCGAGCTGTCCACCGCCCTGCGCGGCGCCCTGACCGTGCTGCGCGACTCCGACGTCCAGGCCGTGGTCGGCGAGGCCATCACCCGCCGTGCGAACGCCCAGGAGATCGGGCCCGGCATCGGCAAGATGCTGGAGAAGGTCGTCGCCGACGGCGGCCACAAACGCGTCGTCGACCTCGTCGTCAACCGGGCGCACGACTGGCTCGTGCTGCACCGCGACGAGGTGATGGACGCCGTGGAGGGCGGCGCCCCCGGCTGGACGCCGAAGTTCGTCGACCGCAAGGTCGGCGAGCGGGTTTACCGGGAGCTGCTGCGGTTCGCCACCGAGATGCGCGACATGCCCGGCCACCCGGCGCGCAGCGCCCTGGACCGCTTCCTCACCGACTTCGCGGGCGACCTCCAGTCCGACACCGACACCCGCGCCCGCGTCGAGCGGCTCAAGGGCGAGGTGCTGGGCCGCGGCGAGGTCCAGGACCTCATCGCCAGCGCCTGGACGGCCGTACGGTCCATGATCGTCTCGGCCGCCGAGGACGAGCGCAGCGAGCTGCGGCTGCGCGTGCGGGCGTCCCTGCTGTCGCTGGGCTCCCGGATGGCGGGCGAGCGCAAGGTGCAGGACAAGGTCGACCGGTGGGTGGAGGACGCGGCCGTCTACGTCGTCACCACCTACCGCAAGGAGATCACCTCCCTGATCACCGACACGGTGGCGAGCTGGGACGCCGAGCACACCACGAAGAAGATCGAGGCGAACATCGGCCGCGACCTGCAGTTCATCCGCATCAACGGCACGGTCGTCGGCTCCCTGGCCGGTCTGCTGATCTACACGGTGTCGCGCGCGTTCGGGGCATGAGGCTTCAGGCGTAAGAGAAGCCGGTCAGGGCACTCGAACCGGGTTCCGCTCGAAGAGGAGGGGGCCCATGACCACCGCCCAGGCCGACACCGGCCGCACCGTCACCACCGACATTCCGGCTCGCCTCGACCGCCTCCCGTGGTCACGCTGGCACTGGACGATCGTCATCGGTCTCGGCACCGTGTGGATCCTCGACGGACTCGAAGTCACCGTCGTGGGCAACATCGCCAGCCGCCTGTCGGAGCCCGGCAGCGGCCTGCCCATCACGTCCGGCGAGGTCACCGGCATGGCAGCCGCCCTGTACGTGGCGGGCGCCTGCCTGGGAGCCCTCTTCTGGGGCCGCCTGACCGACAAATGGGGCCGCAAGAAGCTCTTCATGATCACCCTGGCGGTCTATCTGGCCGCCACGGCCCTCACCGCGATCTCCTTCGACACCTGGTGGTTCTTCCTCTTCCGGTTCCTCACCGGCTTCGGCATCGGCGGCGAGTACGCGGCCATCAACTCCGCGATCGACGAACTGATCCCCAAGGAGTACCGCGGCCGCACCGACCTGATGATCAACGGCAGCTTCTGGCTGGGCGCCGTCTTCGGCTCGCTGCTGTCGATCGTCGCCCTGGACACGGACATCTTCGCGGCGAACGTCGGCTGGCGGCTCACCTTCGCCCTCGGCGCCGTCCTCGCCCTGGTGATCCTCCTCGTCCGCCGGCACGTCCCCGAAAGCCCGCGCTGGCTGCTGATCCACGGCCGCGACGACGAAGCGGAACGCATCGTCTCCTCCATCGAGAGCAGGATCGAGGAGGAGCGGGGCGAGCCGCTGCCCCGCGCCGAGGGCGAGATCACCATCCACCAGCGCCGCAGCGTCTCCTTCGTGGAGATCGGCCGCACGGTCTTCTCCGCCTACCGCAAGCGCGCGATCCTCGGCTTCTCCCTCTTCATCGGCCAGGCCTTCCTCTACAACGCGATCACCTTCGGCTTCGGCGCGATCCTGACGACGTTCTTCGACGTCCCGAGCGGCAACACCGGCTACTACTTCGCCGTCATCGCCATCGGCAACTTCTTCGGCCCGCTGCTCCTCGGCAAGCTCTTCGACACGGTCGGCCGCCGCATCATGATCTCCGGCACGTACATCGTGTCCGGCCTGCTCCTCTTCGGCACCGCCTGGCTCTTCGACCAGGGCGCCCTGAGCGCGACCACGATGACGGCCTGCTGGTGCGCGGTGCTGTTCTTCGCCTCGGCCGGCGCGTCCAGCGCCTACCTGACGGTCTCCGAGGTCTTCCCCATGGAGACCAGGGCGATGTCGATCGCGTTCTTCTACGCCCTCGGCACCGCGGCCGGCGGCATCAGCGGCCCGCTGCTGTTCGCCAAGCTCACGGAATCCGGCGTCGTCGGCGACACGGTCCTCGCCTTCTCGATCGGCGCGACGCTGATGTGCCTGGCCGGCCTGGTGGCGGCCCTCCTCGCGGTGAAGGCCGAACGCCGCTCCCTGGAGGACATCGCCACGCCGCTCACGGCGGCGGACGGCACGGGCACGGACGGCACGTCCAAGGGCGGCCCCGGGCAGGAGCCAGCCCGCCCGACGACGGCGTAGGCCTGCCGCCCGGGCGCGATCGGAGCAGCACGGGGCACCACGAACGGCCAGGGAAACAAGGGCGGGCGGGCACCGGCCAGGGAAACAAGGGCGGGCGGGCACCGGCCAGGGAAACAAGGGCGGGCCGGCCCACATGCTCCGACCCCGCTCCTCGCCCCCGCCGAGGCGCGGCGAGGAGACGGCCGGGCGGTGAGGTGACAACAGAAACTGCGCTATAGTTGATCTGCGTCCAGTCGCCGGACTCCGGTAGCGGGACGATGCGTTGGTGGTCCAAGGAAAGACGCCCCACTTCCTGTGGGGAGATGCAGGTGCAAGGCCTGCCCGGCGCTCCGATCAAGAACCCGGCCCTGGGATTCAGGGCCGGGTTCTTTTCTGTCGCCTACGCGCCGGAACGCCGGTCCGCGACCGCCCACGACGCCAGCGCCACGGCCCCCGCCACGCCGAACACGGCAGGCCAGGCGCCGACCTTCTTCGCCAGCGGATGCGACCCGGCGAAGGCGGCGACATACGCGGCCGACAACGCCCCCGCGCTCACCCCACCGGCCTGCTGCCGCCACTGCCGCGCCGCGGCCACCCCGGCCGCAGCCAGTACGACCCCGCCGAGCGGCCGCTGCCGGGTCCAGCGGGCCACTCCGTACCCGCCCACGAGCCCGCTCGCGGCGACCACCGCGCTGGGAACCTTCGCCATACGTGCCTCCTGCGTCCTACCCCCTGGTCGGGATCTTGAGGCTAGCCCGCACGCCACGGAAACCCGAACCTGAGTCTGCGCTTGTCAAGTTTCCTCCTCCGAGCTATATAAGAAGACGCAGACCGTAGGGCATCGCACCCACTGCATCCGAAGAGAGGAGTGACCAGTGATGCTCATGCGCACGGACCCCTTCCGTGAGCTCGACCGACTGACCCAGCAGGTGTTCGGCCCCGCCACCAACCGCCCGACGGCGATGGCGATGGACGCCTACCGTTCCGGGGACGACTTCTTCGTCCACTTCGACCTCCCCGGCATCGACCCGGAGACGATCGAGCTGGACGTGGAGCGCAACGTCCTGAACGTCCGGGCCGAGCGCAGGTCCCCCGCCCCCGAGGGCGCGGAACCCCTCGTCGCCGAGCGCCCCACCGGCACCTTCACCCGCCAGCTGTTCCTGGGCGACACGCTGGACACGGAGCGCATCGACGCCTCCTACGAGTCCGGCGTCCTGACCCTGCGCATCCCGGTGGCCGAGCAGGCCAAGCCCCGCCGCATCCAGATCTCGGGCGGCGACACGCGCAAGCAGCTCAGCAGCTGACCCCACCCCCGCACCACCACAGGCACGTCGCGCCGCCGGAACGAGCTCCCGGCGGCGCGACCGGGCTCGCCTTCTGCCAGCACCCGCCCCCTTCAGCCACTCGGAGGAAAACCCCACACATGAGCACGACGACGGTGCCCCGTGTGACGACGAGACGCGCCCCGCACGCCGCCGACGACAACGGCTGGCCCCAACTGGTCGAAACCGTCCGCGAGTCGGGCCTCTACCCCACCCGGTCGCAGGCGGAACAGGTCACCCGTACCGTCCTGGCCGCCCTCGGCACGCACGTCACCGGCGACGAACGGGTCGACCTGGCCCGGGCCCTGCCCCCGGAGGCCGCCCGGCTGATCGCCTCCCAGATCCCGGCCATGCGGCGTCTGACGGCCGCACGGTTCGTCGACGAGGTCGCGTCCCGCACACCGGGAGCGACGTCCGCCACCGCCCGCTGGGACGTCAGCTCGGTCCTGAGCGCCCTCCCGCCGCTCGTCGGCGACGACCTGGTCACCCGCATCCTGGCCCAACTCCCCGCCGGCTACGCCCTCCTGTTCGGCCGGGCGGAGCTGGCGCCGACGTCGTAGGCTCCGGCACCAGGCGTACGACGGCCGCCCCTCGCAGGACCAGGGGTGGCAGGCCGTCCCTTCTAGGACCAGGGGTGGCCGACTGCCCCTTGTAGGACCAGGTGTACGACGGCCGCCCCTCGCAGGACCAGGGGTGGCCGACCGCCCCTCGTGGCGCAAGGGGTGGCCGGCCTCCCCTCGTGGCACAAGGGTGGCCGCCGCGCGGACGCCGGCCGAACGACGACGACGGAGGGCCCTTTGAACCGGGACGGAACGCCTCTACGAGGCGATCGCCGACGGTCCTGCCCGGCTGAGGTGGGTCGTCTCCGTCCTGCCCGGCTGAGGCGGTGCGGGGTGGGCGGGGAGCGCGGGGGGCCGAGACGGCCAAATGGTTCGACAGGTCCCGGCCTCCCCCCGCATCCTGCGAAGCGCCACCGGCGCGCCGGACGACGTGAGGGAGACGACCGTTGCACCCCAATCACACCGCCAACCCCACCATCCGCCACATCACCTTCGACTGCACGAACGAGCCCTACGAACTGGCACGCTTCTGGGCGGAGTTCCTGGGCCGCCCCATCTCCGACCTCGACCAACCCGGGGACGACGAGGTCCTGATCGAACTCGCGGACGGCGCGCCTGGCCTCCTCTTCGTCCGGGTCGAGGAGGCCAAGACGGCGAAGAACCGCCTTCACTTCGACCTGGGCCCCACCGGCCGCACCCGCGCTGAGGAGGTCGAACGAGCCGTCTCCCTGGGCGCTCACATTCTTACGGACTGCACCCTCCCGAACGGCCGGGGCTGGGTCGTGCTGGCGGACCCGGAGGGCAACGAGTTCTGCATCGAGCGGGGAGAACTGGGGTGACCGGAGGCGCGGCTGAGCCTGAACCAGAAGAGCGAGTGCCCATGGGCGACGACGAACCGACGGTGTACGAGATCCGGATCCAGGGCTGCCCGACCCTGCAAGAGGCCCTCGCACTCCAGGCCCCGATTGAACACCTCCTGTGCCCGGACCCCGACCACGCCCCACCGTGCGAGGTCCCCTGGAGCTTCACCGTCGCCGGAAGGGACGACGACACCCTGACCACCCTTGTCCTGGGCGTGTATACGTCCAGCGCCCAGGCCGCACAGGTGACGGACCGGGTACGCACGCTCGTGGGCGAGACGCGCACCGTTGCCGTGAGCGAGGGCGATGCCGGGGAGTGGGAGGAGCTGGTGGAGCAGTATCTGTTCGAGAGGGGACTGCCGTCAGGTCGGAACGGCCGAGGACAGGTTGAACCCGGCCACGCATGCTGAGAGTTCGTTCAGGCCCTCGACACGGAAGGTCGGCAGCTCCCTGGCTTCCGTGTAGTTCCACTGAATGCGGGCCCACGGACCGCGATGCACCAGCGCGGTGTGCATACCGGCCTGCCCGGCAGGCTTGATGTCGTTGTCGCACCGATCACCGACGTACAGAATCTCGTCGGCCCCGAAGGGCACGGCTGCTGTCACGCGCCTGAAGAACTCGGGATCCGGCTTGCTCGCACCCCAGTCGTCGGACGTACCGATCAGGTCCACGTCGTCGGAGAACAGCGCACGCAGGATCTCCCCGGCCCGTACGGTCTGGTTGCCGGCGCTACCGAGCCAGAGCCCGTCAGCCCGGAGCCGATGGAGGGCAGGCCGGACGTCCGGGTACAGGTCGTCCTCACCGAACTTCTCCGGCTTCCCGGCCGCAGCCCGTTTCTCTCGCTCCGCGCCCAGATCGAACCCGGGCCGGAACTCCTGGAAGGTCTCCCGGTAGTCACGACCCTGCGCGATCACAGCCCCGAACATCGCATGGAAGGTGTGCCTCGGCGCGCCGAGCCAGTCGGCCCAGGCCCCGTACTCCCGGGTCTCGTCCACGAGACACTCACCGACGTCGAAGACCACCGCCCGAATCATGGGGGCAGGGTAGCGGCGGTAATGATGCAGCGCTGCCTCCACGGCCCTGGTCAGGGCATCGTGCTCGCCCGCTGCACGGTCCGGATGAAGCAGCCCCACGCGTCCCCGCTCACAGCGATCACGTGCGCTTCTGCCGCCTTCGAGTCGCGAACGAGAGCGCCACCATCCTTGAGTGCGCACTCGACGCACTCACCTCCGGCACCATTGCTGTAGGACGACCGGAACCACACGAGACGGCTGCTGGCGTCGGACTCAGGCGATATCACTACGTGTAATCCTTCAAGATCGACTCGATCAACTGGGCCGAGCGCTGAGGACTCAGGGCTGCCGCTCGCAGGCCGTCGAACGCCCTCGTGTACTCACGTACATGATGCTCGCCCTCCAGGTACACGGCATCCGTGATTCCGTCGCGGTACACGATGTCCGGATCCTCGGGGGCCGGAAAGCCCAGCATGGTGAATGAACCGGTAGTCGGACGGGTCCCACAGTCGAAGGGAAGGACCTGCACCGTCACGGTCGGCAGGTCGGCCGTCTCAAGCACTCGTTCCAACTGCTCCCGCATCAAAGCGCGATCACCGATGACGTGGCGCAACGCACCCTCGTTCACGATGAACCAGGCGTCCGGAGCTTCCGCCTGCCGCAGCATGGCTTGGCGTTCCATGCGTACGCGCACCGCCTTCGCGATGTCCTCTGCGGACATGTGTGCCCCAGCCTTGTGGAGTTCGGACGCGTACACCTCGGTCTGCATGAGGCCGGGCACCACCTCGCACTGATACTGGCGGAAGGTCGAAGCGTCCTGCTCCAGGCCGATGTAGATGTTGAACCACTCGGGCACGCCGGCGCCGTGGACCTGCCACCAACCGCGCATCTTTGCCTGACGGGCGAGGGACTTGAGGAATTCACGTAGCTCGTCGCTCGTGTCGTAGAAGCGGCACAGGGCATCGATGTCCGAGGGCTGGACGCGTCCGCTGCCCGTCTCCATCCGGTTGACCTTGGAGCCGCTCCAATCCAAAGCCTCGCCGACCTGAGCGCAGGTCAGAGCGCTCCTCTCCCGGAGCTTCTTCAGTTCGATCGAGAGGCGCCGTCGGCGTGCCGTGGGTGATCCGGCCATCTCAACTCTCTTTTCGCTAGCGAGCGTTCAGTCTCGCGCCAAGGGGTGTGCTTGCCAATCACTCGGAAGTGGGAATCCCTTCCTGCACATTGCAGAAAGGGATGCGCTCCCCGCACTCTTGTCATCGACGCAACTCAACGTGAGCAACCGTGACGTTGCGCTGTCAATGCGGTGCGAACGCGAGGAAAGGGGCCTACGTGAGCCAGGAACCGTGCATGCCGCGCAAGCCATGGGACATCGACTTCACGGCCGAACCAGCGGAAGTGGCGGCCCTGCGCCGGATCATGCGGCTGCATCTGGGGGTCTGGGGGTTGCACCACCTGGTCGACGAAGCCCAACTGTGCGTCAGTGAGCTGGTCTCCAACGTCATCACCCACGTGGGATCCGGCACCCCTGCAACCCTGGCCGTCTCCCTGGAGAACAAGCACCTGCGTATCGAAGTGCACGACCCTGACACGCGCGCCCTTCCCACTCTCCGTGACGCGGACACGGATGCCGAGGAGGGCCGGGGAATGGCTCTCGTGGATGCCGTCACCGACCGCTGGGGCGTGTTGCTATGCCCGGATCGCAAGATCACCTGGTGCGAGCTGGCAACCCGCCTCGACAAGGCCGATGGGCATGCTCAAGCCTCTAGCGTGATGCGGGCCGAAACTTTGCCGGCCCACTATGCCGTCGCTGAACGGCCCCACGGCGGAGCAGGTGTGAGCAGACTGACGTCGACCGTCAGGGAAGAGACGGTGATCGCAGCGATCACCGACTTCCTCCACTGGTTCCGGGCCCATGGCCGAGACGCGGACGACATGCTCGACCGGGCTCAGATGCGCTTTGAGGTCGAAACCGCCGCCCACGCCGGGTGTTATGAGGCATCAGCCAGCGATTGCTGAGTACGTCCATACATCGGCCGGAATCGGGTGCTGCAACTGCCACGTGATGGCCATCGGCTTGCTGCCCGTGTGCTCCACATAATCAGCAGGGCCCAGCAGCATCCATGGCTGGGCACCGCCTATGTCGGTGCTCTTGTAGCGACGGACGAAGAGCAGGACATGGCTGCCGTCAGTGGCGTGGCGTTGGTATCGCAAACCGGTGGGAGATGTCTCCGAGATCTGGTGTTGAGACTCCCAGTGGAAGCGAGTCTCGCTGAGGGCATAGTCGCGGTAGCGGGTCTGAGGGGAGAAGTCCTTCTCATCCTTCTCCAGCGTGATGAGGAGGGCGTCGGTCCTTATGGACTCGCACCACTTCACGCCCTCGCGGAAGTCGCCGGGCATGAAGCCCCCGATGTCGGACGCACCCAGGGCAGGCAAGATCTCCTCACGGCTGTACGAGGCGTGGACGGTCGGGGGGATCCCTGCGGTGTCTCCCATCCCGAGGAGAGGAATGGGGACGTGCTCCGTGTGCGCGAGGTTGTATGCCAGCAGCTGGCGGATTTCACTCCGCACAGCCTCATGTTTGCGGAGCGCCGCGAAGCCGGAGTCGTAGCTGGCGAAGCTCTTGCGGGTCACGCCGCCGAGGGGCCAGAGCTGGAAGAAGAGCATGCGGGCATACGCCTGCCCTTGCTGGTCGAGCTCGCTGTAGGCAGGCGCGTCATCTTCCAGCATTCGGGTGTATGCCGCTACACGCAGCGGATCATCCACGTGCAGAAATGCCGGGATACGTTTGAGGAGCGCTGCTTCGCCTTCCGGCGGGTCGCCCTTGAGGAGTCCTGCTCGCCGCAGGAGGCCGGTCCAGGAGTTTCCGTTTCCTCGGTAGAGCTCCTTCAGTTCACGGCTGCTCTCTTCTAGGTAGCGACTGAGCGTCGGCTCTGCATAGTCCGCAACCTCGCGCGCTAGTGCAGTGACGTTGACACCGATCTGATCCTTGATGTTGGCGATGATCGCCTTCTTCGCTTTCTCTTCAAGGATGATCTGGCAGCCGGAGGGGAGCTGGGGAAAGTCGTGCTCGATGTGGTCGAGCAGCCTCTTGCGCGTCAGGTTGGTGAGAGCTCGGAACTGATTCTCGAACCGGAACTCCTTGCGATGCTGACCGATGAAGTCGAGCACGGTGAGTACCGCCTTGCCTTCGGATCGGCGGAGTCCGCGGCCGAGTTGCTGCAAGAACACCGTGGCGCTGGACGTGGGGCGCAAGAGCAGCAGTGTGTCTACGTCTGGGATGTCGAGGCCTTCGTTGAAGAGGTCGACCGAAAAGATCACCTGGAGCCTGCCCGACGCCAGGTCGTTCAGAGCCTGCTTGCGCTGCTCGGCCGGCGTCTCCCCAGACAGGGCGACGGCCTCGAGACCGGCTGTCCGGAAGACCTCCGCCATGAAGTGGGCATGGGCAACTGATGCACAGAAGCCCAACGCTCGCATGGTGCTGGGATCGGCGAGCTTTCCTCGGACGGCCTTCACGACCAGCCGGGCCCGCCTGGCGTTGCTCGACAACACATTGCTCAGCGCAGTTGGGTCATACGTCCCGCGCTTCCACTCCACCGTGCTGAGGTCTGTGGAGTCGCTGATGCCGAAGTAGTGGAAGGGGCTGAGCAGATCGTTTTCGAGCGCCTCCCACAGGCGCATTTCGGCTGCGATCCGGCCCTCGAAGAACTCGTCCTGGATGTTCTTGCCGTCCATGCGCTCCGGCGTGGCGGTGAGCCCCAAGAGTTCCAACGGCTGGAAGTGATCGAGGATCTTGCGGTACGTCGGTGATGTCCCGTGATGGAACTCGTCGATGACGATCACGTCGAAGTGATCGGGGGCGAGACGGTCCAGGCCCTTGGCGCTCAGCGACTGCACACTGGCGAAGACGTGCGACCAACGCTCGGGGATCTCGCCGCTGTGGAGTGACTCGCCCAAGTTCGCGTCAACCAAGACGTCTTGGTACGTCCTCATCGACTGCTCGAGGATCTCCTTGCGGTGTGCGACGAAGAGGAGGCGCAGGTCACGGCCATGCTTCTTACGCAGCTGCTTGTAGTCGAGCGCTGCCATCACGGTCTTGCCCGTGCCTGTGGCTGCCACTAGCAGGTTGTGATGCCTGTCATGCACCTCCCGCTCAACTTCGAGCCGCTCCAGCATGTCGCGCTGGTGCGGGTACGGGCGTACCTCTAGCCCTGACAAGGAGATCCCACGCTGCGCCGCGGACGTCGAGGATGTACCGCCCGCAATCGCCAGGGCCTCGCGCAGACGCTCACCGTCCGCCTTGGGGTCGTATGCCTCGAAGGCCGGATCGTTCCAGTAGGCGTCGAAGGTGGCCTCAAACTTGCGCATCACGTCAGGCGTGGCGACCGAGGAGAGTCGGACGTTCCACTCCAGGCCGTCGAGAAGGGCTGCCTTGGACAGGTTGGAGCTGCCGACATACGCCGTGTCGTATCCGCTCTTACGGCGAAACAGCCACGCCTTGGCGTGCAACCGCGTCGAGCGGGTCTCGTAGTTGACCTTGACCTGCGCGTTGAACTCTTCCACGAGTCGATCTAGCGCGCGCCGCTCGGTGGCACCTATGTAGGTCGTTGTGATGACCCGTATCGGCACCCCGCGTTCATGGGCGGCCTTCAGCGACTGCTCAATGATGCGAAGCCCATGCCACTTTACGAAGGCGCACAGCAGGTCCACGCGGTCGGCGGTGGCGAGTTCCGCGCGTAGTTCGAAGCCGAGGCTCGGGTCCTCGGGAGAGTTGGTGAGCAGAGCGGCATCGGACAGCGGGATGCCCGGGCGTACAGCGAAGACACCTGGTGCTTCCTGTCGGGTGATCGCGAGGAGCTGGCGTGGTCCGTCGGCAATCAAGTCGACCCACTCCTTGGCGCCATGCAGCGTGCTGAGGCTCTCCAAGATGTGGTTCGCTGCGTGGACCCGCTCCTCTGGAGGGAGGTTCTGCAACACCTGCCGAACCGTGCCCCCGATGTGCCGAGCAACGACGTGTGGCACGGACTCGGGCCCCACCGCCGCGCTGATGGGATGCCATCCGAGGCCGGCCAGCTCCGTCAACTGCTGTTCGAAGCGGAGCGTGATCAGCTGCTCGTACAGTCCATCGGCTGGGGCAGGTGCTTCGGTGCGGCGGCTCTCAGGCACTGGCAGGATCCCCCGATTGATCACGACGGTCGATGATGAGGCTGTTCTATCAAGAGGCGCTGACAGGGACCCGGCTACGGTCAAAAGCCAGTTCAGGTTGGACAGGATGAGACCCCCACGCCCACGAGATCGATCTCTAAAGCGCCATAACTGATCACAACAGGCTACGTTTTGAGCGTGCACTTACGTGACCTGCTCATACGTATAGCGGAGACCTACGACCCCAAGTCCGGTACGTCTCATGGCGTGCCAGCGCAGGACCTCCTTCGAGAGGTCGAGAGGATGACCGATCTGCCGTTACCTCATGGCTTCGTCGCCTCGGGGTACGGCGGGAAGGGAGGTGCGAGCAGCACTCCATGGATTGGCGTCTTTGCTAAATCGATCAATGTCCAGGCCCAAGAGGGCCTGTACCTCGCCTACATCTTCGACGCCACCCGCGCCTCCGTGACGCTCACCTTGCAGCAGGGCGTGACGAGGCTTTCGGACACCTATCCCAAGCTGGGCGATCGGCTGAGGGAGCTGAAGAGGAGGGCAAGACATCTCAGGGCCGGTTTGGAGCCCGAGCTGGCCGCACATTGGGCTCATACGCCGGTCTTTGCCTCCAAGCTAGAGCGTCCCCGTGCGTACGAGGCCGCGAGCGTGGCAGCGCGACGGTACGAGATTGCCAGCATGCCAACGGAGGAAGCACTCGCTGAGGAACTCCGTGTGGCGTCCCTGCTTCTCCGCGACGCTGCCGCAAGCCATCGAGTCTGGCTCCAACAACCGTCGGAAAACGAGCCCCTTGTCTACGAGGGTGCGGGCCATCTCCCGCTCTCCGGCGATGACCCCCTCGACGGCTTTCGCCCGAACGACAGCAGCGACTACTACGTCCACATCAAGGGCGGTCGCCGACGCAGGGAACGGCCTCACGAAGAGCTCATCAAGGACTTTGGCCTCCACGTTGTCATGCGCGGGTATCAGCCGATCACGCTAGGCATGTATCCCAGGGATCTAGTCCTGCGTCGCCCTGCCATGGATCAGCAGCGTTCCTGGCTTGTGGAGGGCAAGGCCGTCAAGAAGGGCAACGCGACCCAGGCCGTCCGTGAGGCAGTCGCGCAACTTTTCGAGTACAGCTACTACTGGCACCAGAAGCGGGGCGAGCCCAAGCCGCACCTCGTAGCGCTCTTCACGGAAGACATAGGGCACTACGCCGAGTACCTAGAGGAACACGGCATCGCGTCGGTCTGGAGGGTTGAAGGCGCGGACTGGGCGGGCTCTCCCACAGCCGTCTCGTGGGATCTGGCAGGAGCCTGATGCAGGTCGCGTACGCCCCCGGCGACACGGGGTTGCCGTAGGGGCCGCCCGCTTCCCTGTCAGTGTCGTGCCTCCGCGCCCCGCATCAAGGGCGCTCCCACTCCGCTGCGCTGCGTTCCGCGTCGGCTGGCGCCGATGGCCCTGCGGGCCACCCTTGACCCGGGCCGCTCCGGCACGGGAGAGAAGCGAGCGGGCGGCCCGGGGAAGTGGGGGCCCGGACGGTGGCGGCGCCGTTCGTTGTGTGGTGCCCGGCGTGGCAGGCGCGTCAGCGGCTCCGCGCACGCCGGGTTGGCTCAGCGGCTGTCTGCCGGTGGGCCCGGTGTCGCTCGTGGGTTGCGGTGTGGCGGGGCAGGGGTCGGTGGTCGGTTTGCCGCCATGCCCGCGTCGTTTCTCAGGACGCGCCGCCGTGGCACTCCCCGTACGTCCGCCCCGATCCGCACCAGCAAGCCGCCCCCTGCTGCGGCGGCCACGCCACGGCGCGGCCCCGGGCCGCGAGGATCGTCGCGTACTGGGGCAGCAGCGTCGCGTCCGTCGGGGACGAGAGTTCCGACGCCGCGAAGGCCTCGTAGGAAGGGACCGTGCCCGTGACGATGCCCAGGTTCGGGGTGCCGGAGGCGGACAGTTCGCGCAGGGACTGCTCTATCGAGGACAGGTGGTCGGCGTGGGAGGGGTACTCCGACGTGAGGGTCGGGTACGCCTCCAGGAGTTCCGTGAGTTCCCCCGCCGGCCAGTGCAGGATCGCCACCGGGAACGGGCGGGAGAGGGCCTCCCGGTACGCGCCCAGTTCCGCTCGGAGGCGGAGGATCTCCGCCTCCAGTTCCGCGGGGTTCTCCGAGCCCAGGGACCACACGCGCTTCGGGTCGTGGAGTTCGTCCAGGGAGACCGGGAGGGAGTGGACCGAGTCCGCCAGCGCGTCCCACTCGTCGTGGGAGCGGCCCAGCATGCGGCGGACCCGGTGGCGGCCGAAGAGGAGGGGGTGGGTCGGCTGCGGGGGCTGCGGAACGTCGGTCAGCAGGTGGCGTACGGCCTCCGTGAAGGTGTCGTGCGCCGCTTCCAGCTCGTCGTGGTTCTCCAAGGCCTCCGCGACGATCACCCAGGGGGCCGGGTCCTTCGGGGACGCCGCCCGGACGCCCTCGATGATCGCGCGGGCCTCGGCCTCGTGGCCGTACTCCCAGAGGTTCGAGGCCTTGAGCGCCCGTACCAGGTGGGGGTTCTCCAGGCCGTCGGGGGAGGACAGCAGGCGGTCGTAGAGGGTGGTCGCGGTGGGGCGGTCGCCGGCGAGCTCCAGGTGGGCCGCCGCCCGCAGCAGCAGGGCCTCGGCGTCCTCGGGATACAGGCCGGCGGTCCGCTCCAGGCGTGCCGCCTCGGCGGTGTGGTCGACGTTTTCGGCAGGCGTGTCGGGGCGCATGGGGGACACCGTACTGCCGGGAGGTGACGAGCGTGAGAGATGCGCAGGCCAGACCACTCGGCCTGCCGACTTCTCCTCGCTCGCCACCCCGGCTTCACGGCTCGTCCCGAACCGCCGCCGCCGGACCACCCCGGGACTACGGGGTCACGCCGTCGATCTGCAGGGTCTGGACTGCTTTCGCCGCGAACGGGACGCTTACGGATTTACCGGACAGATGGGTGTCCGAGCGGGCCGTGTAGAGGTCGCCGCCGCCCGTCGTGACCGTGTTCCAGCGCGGGACCACGCCTCTTGATCCGCCCGTCACCGTCGCGAAGCGGGAGAGGTCGAACGTGAGGGTCTGGGCCGAGGGCGAGGTGTTCACCGCGACGATCACCAGGCGGCGGGCCGTCGCGTCGTACGCCGCCACCGCGTGGTCCGCACCCGTGTCCAGGATCGTCATGCCCGGGCGGATGTGGCGGCTGAACTGGGCCATCACGTAGTGCTTGGGCTGGACGGTGGTGGGCTGCAGGGTGTTCGCGTCGTAGGCGATCATCGCCCAGCCCGTGGACGGGTCCATGACCTGCCAGTAGCACCAGGCCGTCGGGTGCAGCCAGCGGAAGTCGAGGCAGAGGTTCGAGGCCATCGTCAGGCCCGTGCCGTCGCTGTCGCCCGTCTCGGAGTTCCACAGCTTCTTGCGGGAGGTGGTGACCACGTCCGTGTAGAGGAGGTCGCGGCGGCCGCCCGAGCCCTGGTAGCCGTGCACGTTGACCTGGGAGACCAGGGCCTTCGTCGACGTACCGAAGGAGCCCCAGGTGGAGCGGGCCGTGTCGTAGTTCGTCTCGTCCGAGGCCGCGATGCGCAGGCTCGTCAGGCCGCGCTTGTCCAGTTCGCTGCGCAGGTACGGGAGGACGGCCGCCTGGACCGCCGGGTCCATGTGGCAGCCCTCCTGGGTGCCGGTCGCGGTCCACCAGGTCGAGGCCGGCTCGTTGAAGGGGTCGACCGTCGAGAAGGTCACGCCCCAGTGCGACTTGGCGTACAGGGCCGTCGCCGCCAGGTGGCCGGCGTGCTGGCGGTGGTTCCAGGTCTGGAGGTTGTTGCCGCCGCCCGCCGCGCCCGAGGGGTTGTGGTTGGAACACATCCACCACATGGGGGAGTTGGCGAAGAGTTCGGTGATCGCGCCGCGCTGCGTGGCCTTCACCAGCATCGCGCGCTGGTTGGCGTCCGCCGTCCACTTCCAGGCCGAGGAGGCGGGGTCCTCGTTGGTCCAGTCCTGCCAGAAGCCCTCGATCTGCTTGAAGGCGGGGATGTTGGGCGACGTGACCATCGTCTCGCCGCCGACGCTGTTCCAGCTGCACGCGCCGAGGTTGTAGCGGGCGATGTTGAGGCCCAGGCCGGGGAGAGAACGACCGTTGTACGTGACGGACTTGGTGGTGAAGAACAGGTCGGCGAAGTCGTCCCGGGCGCCGAAGACGTTGGCCCACCAGGCGAGGGAGGTGCCCCAGCCCTCCCAGGTGCCGTACGTCGTCGACGGGTTGACGGCGATCGTGGCGTCCGCGCGCGCGGTGCCCGTCGCCAGGGCGCTGCCGAGGACCGTTCCGCCTGCTGCGGCCAGCAGACTTCTGCGTCGTATCACGGCTTCTCCGTAGGGGAGTTGAGGGCGCACGCCGGTCCCCGGCCCGGCGTCGCGAGGGGGCCCGTTGTCGGGTGACGAGAAGCATCGGGCGTGGCGGGTGGGTTGTCGAGGGTTTCGACGGGCCTTTCTCAAACCCGTGTACGAAGTCGCGGGTCCGGGCGGCCGAGCGGTCCTGTATAACGGACGCCAGGACATGCGCACGGAACAGGGGAGGGGGGCTGCCGTGAACCGGAGCTGGGCCACGCTGCGTCCCGCCCTCGCGCTGCTCTTCCTGCTCGTCGAGGTGTTGCTGCTCGACACCGGCAGCCTCTCCGCCACCGTCGCCCTCGCCGCCACCGCCGCGGCCTCGTCCGCCCTCGCGCTGTGCGCCGTCGTCGCCTCCCGCTGCGCGCCCGCCGTGCCGCGCACCCGCGTGCGCACGGCCATCCGCGACCGGGACCGGCGTACGGCCTTCCTGCCCCAGCGCGATCCCGACGCCCGGGGGCGCACCCGGCCCCGGGCACCCGGTCACGCCCTCCGGGCGACCGTCGCGTAGGGGCACCTCCACACCTGTCACACCCGTGAGTGACCCCGCGCGGGTCGTCATGCCGCCATGACTCGTTTCCGGCACGACGAGACCCCCGGAGGGCTCACCCATGTCCGTCTTCGCCACCCTGGTCGAGCACCTTGCCGACCTGCTCCAGCCGCTGTTCGGCGCCTCGGCCGCCGCCGCGGCGATCGTCCTGTTCACCGCACTCGTACGGCTCCTCGTCCACCCCCTGTCCCGGGCCGCCGCGCGCGGCCAGAAGGCCAGGACCGCGCTCCAGCCGAAGATCGCCGAGCTGCGCAAGAAGCACGGCAAGGATCCCGAGAAGCTTCAGCGGGCCGTGCTGGAGCTGCACGCCCGGGAGAAGGTGTCGCCGCTGGCCGGCTGCCTGCCGGGGATGCTCCAGGTCCCCGCGTTCTTCCTGCTCTACCACCTGTTCTCCAGCGACACGATCGGCGGCGAGGCCAACGGGCTGCTCGGGCACCGGCTGTTCGCGGCGCCGCTCGGCCAGCGGTGGGCGGACGCGCTCCACGGGGGTGTTCTCAGCGGCGCCGGGCTCGTCTACGCCGGACTGTTCGTGGTCGTGGCGTGCGTCTCCGCGTTCAGCTACCGGACCAGCGCGCGCATGATGGCCGCGAACCCGGCGGCCCGGGCCGCTGACGGGGAGCAGCTGCCCGGGCTGGGCGCGGTGGCGAAGGTGATGCCGTTCATGTCGTTCTTCACGCTCGTCACCGTGGCCGTCGTGCCGCTGGCCGCCGCGCTGTACGTCGTCACCAGCACGACGTGGAGTGCCGTCGAGCGGGCCGTGCTGTACCGGTGAGAGCGGTGGCCCGGTCCAGTACGTGAACGGGGTATTGCGGAGTGCACGCCCAGCTTGGAGGATCGACCAGTCCTCCGATGGCTGCCCCGCCGCATCCGGGTCGCGCTCATCGGTCGGGCGCCCGCGACTGAGGGAGACTGATCATGAAGCTGCTGCGAGTCGGTACGGCGGGGGCCGAGCGGCCGGCGCTGCTCGACACCGGCGGTGCCCTGCGGGACCTGTCGGGCGTCGTGGCAGACATCGACGGCGCGCTGCTGGCGGACGAGGAGGCACTCGACCGGGTCCGGGCCGCCGCGGACTCCGGGGAGCTGCCCGTTCTGGACTCCACCGGGCTGCGGATCGGGCCGCCGCTGGACCGGATCGGCAAGATCGTCTGCATCGGGCTGAACTACCACGACCACGCGCGCGAGACCGGCGCGGAGCCGCCCGCCGAGCCGGTCGTCTTCATGAAGGCTCCGGACACCGTGGTCGGCCCGAACGACACCGTCCTCGTGCCGCGCCGGTCCGTCAAGACCGACTGGGAGGTCGAGCTGGCCGTCGTCATCGGCCGTACGGCCAGGTATCTGGAGTCCGCGCAGGAGGCGCTCGGGCACGTCGCCGGGTACGCCGTGGCGCACGACGTGTCCGAGCGGGAGTTCCAGATCGAGCGGGGCGGGACCTGGGACAAGGGGAAGAACTGCGAGACGTTCAACCCGCTCGGGCCCTGGCTGGTGACGGCGGACGAGGTACGGGACCCGCAGGACCTGGCCCTGAAACTCTGGGTCAACGGCGAGCTGAAGCAGGACGGGACCACGGCCGAGCAGATCTTCCCGGTGGGGGAGGTCGTGCGGTACCTCAGCCAGGTCATGACGCTCTACCCGGGCGATGTGATCAACACGGGGACGCCGGCGGGGGTGGCGATGGGAGCGCCCGACCCGAAGCCGTTCCTGCGGGCCGGGGACGTCGTCGAGCTGGAGATCGAGGGGCTCGGGCGGCAGCGGCAGGAGTTCCAGGACGCCTGAGCAGTGGCGCTCGTACGGGTCGGTGAAAAGCGCCCCCGGCGTAGTTGAGCGCGACAGGAGCGCGTGCGGTGTGCGTGCTCCTGTTCGGCCTCTCATAGCGCTCGATGTGCGGAAATCAGCCAGTACGGTTGGCGACCGGGTGGACTGATCGACCGCGCACTCCCAAGCGGCGGCTCCTGCGCCGGTCTCGCACCCTGACACCGAACGGGGGGCACCATGCGGGTACTTGCGGAGCGGTACGAGCTGATCGAGGAGGCGGGACGGGGCGGCATGGGCCAGGTCTGGCGCGCCACGGACCGGGAACTCGGTCGGGTCGTCGCCGTGAAGACGCTGCCGCCGGAGCTGACCCGGCACGAGGAGTTCCGGGTCCGGTTCCGCCGGGAGGCCCGCACCATCGCCTCGCTCAGCCACCGCAACATCGCCGTGCTGCACGACGTCGGTGAGGACGTCCGGGAGGGGGAGACGACCCCTTTCCTGGTCATGGAGTTCATCGACGGCCGTACCGTGGCGGACGCGCTGGCCGAGGGGCCGTTCACGGTCGAGCGGGCCCTCGACACCGGCCGGGGCATCGCGGAGGCTCTCGCCCACAGCCACCGGCAGGGGCTGGTCCACCGGGACATCAAACCCTCCAACGTGATGCTCACCTCCGAAGGCGGGGTCAAGGACCTGGACTTCGGGATATCCAAGGTGGTGGCCGAGACCACCACCCGCCTGACCGCGACCGGAATGACGGTCGGGACCCCGGCCTATCTGTCACCGGAGCAGCTGACCGGCGGAGCGGTCGACGGCCGCTCCGACCAGTACTCCACGGGCTGCCTGCTGTACGAACTGCTCACGGGACGACCGCCTTTCGCCGGGGACTCCCCGTTCGCCGTGATGCACCAGCACATCAGCAAGGATCCCGTCGCCCCGTCCGCACTGCGGCCGCTGATCCCGGCGGCGGTCGACGAGGTCGTCCTGCGGGCGCTGTCGAAGGACCGGGAGCAACGATTCGCCGACATGGCCGAGTTGCGGCAGGCCCTGACTCGCGCGGGCACCGTGGTCCCCGCCCTGCCGGCCATGCCCCCGGTGCCCCCGGTGCCGCCGCCCTCGGGAGCCGGGCCCGGGCGGACGCTGCTGGCCGAACAGCAGACCCAGGCCGCGGCGTTGCCGAAGCAGGCGGCTTCCCCACCCCCACCGCCGCCTCAAACCGGCCCGGACGAGGCGACGACCGATACCGGCGACGGGAAACCCGCCGCCCCCTCCGAAGCGCCGGCCACCGGAACGGAGGAACCCGAGCCCGCCTCGGTGCGGCCCGCGCGCGGAGGGCGACGCCTTCCGGCCGGGGACCGTGCGACGGCACTGCTGGGGATCGTGGTCTCGGCCCTGGTCGTCCTCGGTCACGAGGACCTCGATCCCGACTACCTGGGGTGGCTGGCACTGGCCGGGATCCTCGGTGTGGCCGCGTTCCGCTGGCTGCCCCTGACGTCCGCTTTCCTGTGGTGGGGCGCCGGTGCCCTGGTCATCGCCGGCATCACCGCCGGGGCACCGGTCGACGAGAGCGACTACACCTACGTCTCCGACGAGAACTTCACCAGCACCCTCTACTACTACGCCACCTACTACAAGGACTACTACCAGATGTCCGAGGACCCCTCCGGGCACACCCTGTTCGAGCGGGGGTACGACGGAGGGTACGAACCGGCGTCGGCCATGGTCTCCACGGAGTACACGGGGCACGAGACGATGGCCGTCCTCGCCGTTCCGGTCCTCGCCCTCGCCGTCCTGTGCCTGGTCAGCACCCTGCGCACCGGGCGGCACTCGGCGCTTCTCGCGGCCTGCGGCATCACGCTGGCCGGGCTGGGAGTCGGCTGGCTGGCCCTCGGAACCGATGAACAGCTGACCGTGTTCTGCCCGGCCTGGACCCTGGCCGCGCTCGTGGCCGCCGTCCAGGAACTGCGCGGCCGCAAGCACGGCGCGGGCCCGCGTCGGCCCCGCCGCCGGCTCCGGTTCGTCGTCGCCGAATGAGAGAAGAAGGTCAGCCGAGCAGCGCCGCGACCCGGCGCCACGCCTTCCTCGGGAGGCCGTCGCGCGGTTCGCCGTCCAGGACCTGGAGGGCGACGTGGTCGGCGCCCGCATCGAGGAACGCGTCGATCCTGGCGCGGATCGCCTGGTCGTCGCCCCAGGCGAACAGGGCGTCGACCAGGCGGTCGCTGCCGCCGTCCCGCAGGTCGTCCTCGGTGAAGCCGTGCCGCAGGAAGTTGTTGGTGTAGTTCGGCAGGGGGAGGTAGAGCTCCAGGAACTCGCGGGCCAGGGCACGCGCGCGGACCGGGTCGGTCTCCGGGATGACACCCAGCTCCGGGGCCAGCAGCGGGGCCTCGCCGAGGATCTCGCGGGCGTGCGCGGTGTGTTCCGGGGTGACCAGGTACGGGATCGAGCCCGCCGCCCGGTCCCGCGCCAGCCGCAACGACTTGGGGCCCAGCGCGGCCAGGAGACGGCGGTCCGCGGGCACCCCCGCGGCGTCCAGGCCGTCCAGATGCTCGACCAGGGCCGAATAGGGGCGGGCGTACTGCTCCACCCGCTTGGCATGACTCACCCCGAGTCCCAGCACGAAACGCCCCGGGTGGGTCGACTCCAGTGCGGCGAAGGCCGCGGCGGCGGCGTCCGGCTCGTGCTGCCAGATGCTCTGGATGCTGGTGCCGAACGTGAGCTTCGAGGTCGCCTCGATGAGCGGGGCGGCGTGGGCGGCGGAGCTGTTGCCGCCCAGCCATACGGCGCCGTAGCCGAGTTCCTCCAGTTCGGCGGCGGCCTCGGCGAGTTCACCGCGCCGGTCGGCGTCCTCCGAGCGCAGGCCTACGCTCCAGATGCCGTACCGGCCGACGGTCTCCTTCAGGGTGCTGGTCATCAAGGGGGATCCCTCCGGTCGGGGCGCTGTGCCCGATCACGTGATCACGCGTACGCAGGTGCCAACCGGAGGGAGTCTCCGCTCATTCCGTCAAAGCCCCCTGGGCGCCCAGGAAGCGCTCCAGTGCCTCCACCACGAGCCGGTGGTCCTGGAGTTGGGGCAGTCCCGAGACCGTCACCGCGCCGATCACGCCCACGCCCTCCACGGTGATCGGGAACGAGCCGCCGTGGGCCGCGTAGGTGCCGGGGTCCAGGCGGGAGGACTCCTCGAACGTGCTGCCCTTGGCGCGGAAGCGGGCGCCGACCAGGTAGGAGGCGGAGCCGTAGCGTTCCACCACCCGGCGCTTGCGGGCGATCCAGGCGTCGTTGTCGGGCGTCGAGCCGGGCAGCGCCGCGTGGAAGAGCTGCTGGCCGGCGCGGTGGATGTCGATGGCGACCGGGGCCTGCCGCTCCCGGGCCAGTTCGACCAGGAGCGAGCCCAGCGCCCAGGCGTCGTCATAGGTGAACCGGCTGAACACCAGCCGGCGTTCCTGCTTCTCCAGCTCCTCCAGGCTCGGCGTGAGCTCCGGGTGGAACTTGGGGGTGAGCCCCTGGCTGTGGGAGGGGTTGCTCTTGTGGGTCACAGCGTCACCGTCACCTTCTCGAGGGCCGAACGACGAGCGGCCTCCAGGACGTCCAGGGCGGCGGCCGCCTCCCGTGCGGTCACCGGGTTCGGAGCGCCCTCCAGCAGGGCCTTCGCCACGGCCGCATAGTAAGCGGGGTAGTCGCCGGGGAGGGTGGGTTCGGCGCGGCCGCCGCCGGTCACCGGGGACTCGCCGGAGCCGACGCGGCCCCACAGCGACTCGGGCTCCTCGCCCCAGCCGGGGCCGGGGCGCAGACCGTCCCGGAGGGCCGCCTCCTGAGGGTCGAGGCCGTACTTGACGTAACCGGCGGCGGAGCCCAGGACCCGGAAGCGGGGGCCGAGTTGAGCCGTCGTCGCGGAGACGTGGAGGTGCGAGCGGACGCCCCCGGCGTGTGTGATCGCGATGAAGGTGTCGTCGTCCGTCTCGGCGCCGGGGCGGCGGATGTCCGTCTCCGCGTACACGGAGGCCGCCGGGCCGAAGAGGACCAGGGCCTGGTCGACGACGTGGCTGCCCAGGTCGTAGAGCAGACCTCCGATCTCTGCGGGGTCGCCGGACTCCCGCCAGCCGCCCTTCGGCTTCGGGCGCCAGCGCTCGAAGCGGGACTCGAACCGCCACACGTCGCCCAACTCGCCCTCGGCCAGCAGCTTGCGCAAGGTGAGGAAGTCGTTGTCCCAGCGGCGGTTCTGGAAGACGGAGAGGAGCAGGCCGCGCTCCTCGGCGAGGGCGGCGAGCGCGCGGGCCTCGGCGGCCGTACCCGCGACGGGCTTGTCGACGACGACCGGCAGACCGGCCTCCAGCGCGGTCCTCGCGAGCGGCACGTGCGTCTTGTTCGGGGACGCGACGACGATCAGGTCCAGCTCGGCGGCCCGGGCGAACAGCTCGTCCGGTGTGGCGGCGAGGCGCACGTCAGGGAACTCGGCACGGGCCTGCTGCTGCCGTTCCGGGTTCGAGGTGACCACCGTGTCGAGGGCGAGGCCCTCCGTGGCGGCGATCAGCGGGGCGTGGAAGACGGAGCCGGCGAGGCCGTAGCCGACGAGGCCGACGCGGAGGGGCGAGCCGGGGGCAGTGCCGAGGGGTGTGCCAGTCATGCCACCCACTTTCGCAACGCTGTTGCCAAAGTGCAAGCGCCGGGGACAATGGAGGCGTGGACAGGGCGGACGACCGTACGGGCGGAGTGGGCGACGTGAGTGGGGTCGACAGGCGCCCGGCAGGAGCGGGCGGGGTCGGTGCGGGCGGGGCACGGGCGAGTGGGGCAGGGCCGGTTGGGGTCGGTGCGGGCGGGGCACGGGCGAGTGGGGCAGGGCCGAGTGGGACTGCGGTCGGGGGCGGCGGGGTGAATCTGCTCGCCCTGCGCAGCCACAACGCCGCGCTCGTGCTCGACCTGCTGCGGAGCGCCGGGGACGAGGGCATCAGCCGGCTCGAACTCGCCGAGCGGACCGGGCTCACCCCGCAGGCCGTCAGCAAGATCACGGCCCGGCTCCGGGAGGACGGGCTCGCGGCGGAGGCCGGACGCCGGGCGTCGACCGGGGGCAAGCCGCGCACGGTGCTGCGGCTGGTACCCGAGGCGGGACACGCGGTCGGGGTCCATCTCGACCGGGACGAGGTACGGGTCGTGCTGGTGGATCTGCGGGGGGCCGTGGTGGCGGAGCGGCGCGCCGCACTGGACCTGGGCGCGGGGTCGGAGGCCGTGCTGGGGGCGGTGCGGGACGCGGTGGCGGGGGTGCTGGGGGGCACGCGACCAGGGCCCGGTGGGGGTGATCTGGCCTCCCGGGAGGGGCTCGGTGGGGGTGGCCTGGTTTCCCGGGAGGGGCCCGGTGGGGGTGGCCTGGTTTCCCGGGAGGGGCCCGGTGGGGGTGATCTGGCCTCCCGGCAAGGGCTCGGTGGTGATCTGGCCTCCCGGCAAGGGCTCGGTGCTGGTGATCTGGTCTCCCGGTACGGACCGGCCGCGCGTGACCGGTCCTCCGGGGCGGGGCTCGCCGGTGTCGATCCCACCCTTCTCGGCGTCGGTGTCGCCTTGCCCGGGCCGCTCGATCACGGTCGGGGCGTGCTGCACCGGGTGACCGGGTTCCCCGAGTGGGACGGCTTCCCGCTGCGTGATGCGCTGGCGGAGCGGCTCGGGGTGCCGGTCGTGGTCGACAAGGACACCAACGCGGCGGCGCTGGGCCTCGCCGCCGGGGGCGAACGCGGCTCCTTCGCGTACCTGCACCTCGGCACGGGGCTGGGCGCCGGGTTGGTCATCGGCGGCGGCGTGCACCGGGGGGCCAGGACCGGAGCGGGGGAGTTCGGCCACCAGGTGATCCAGCTCGACGGCCCGCCGTGCACCTGCGGGAACCGCGGCTGTGTCGAGGCCCTGTGCCTCGGTGCGGTGGCGCGCGGCGACCTGGACGAGGCGGCACGGGTGCTCGGGGCCGGGGCGGCGAACCTCGTCGGGCTGCTCGACATCGACGTCGTCCTGCTCGGCGGCCGTACGGTGGCGGCGGCGCCCAGCGCGTTCACGGACGGGGTCGGCGCGGTGCTGCTCGCCCGGGCCCGCCGCACGGGCCAGGACGCCGTCCCGGTACGGGTCGCGGCCGGGGGAGACGGAACTGTGGCGGTGGGTGCCGCTCAGCTGGTGCTGGGGCCGGTGTTCGGACGCGGCGGGGGCTGAGCCGGCCGACTCGCGCCTGCCATGCCCCTCGTATGCGCCTGCCCCTCGTATGCGCCTGCCCCCGTACGCGCCTGCCCCCGTACGCGCATGGTCCTCGGGCCCGCAGGTCCGGCCCCCCGCATTGCGTCGGGGAGTGTCCGCCGACCGGGCGGATCCGCGCCGCCGTTCGGGGCCGGTTCACGGTGGTGGCGTCTCGCGAGGCCTTCCGCTCGGAATGTCACATCATCATGCGAATCTGCACGCCCGCTCACCTCTGCCTGGCGACGGCAGCGGCGGCCGCCGTCCTGCTTCCCGGCGCGCATCCGGCGCTCGCGGACGCCCCCGCGCCCGCCTGTGCCGCGCCCGACGACCACACCTTCCCGCTGACCACCCGCATCCACGGCGGGCCGGCGGCCTACACGGCCGGCGGCGGGTTCGGGACCTGGTCCGTCGACCTGACCAACACGACCGACCGGACCTGCTCCGGGATCCATCCCGTCGTCGTGCTCGTGGACGACAAGCGGGCCCTGGAGCCGTTCCAGCCCCAACTCGAGTTCTTCGAGGGGGAGAACGCCCACCATGTGCGGTTCGAGAAGACCGGTGAGGACGAGCTCGTCGCGGCGTTCGCCGACGAGGAGGGCGGCTTCGCCGGGTTCACCGTCGCGCCCGGTGACACCGTCACCGTGAAGGTGCGCCTCAGCCTCACCTCCGACGCCGAGCCCAACGAGGTCACGGCCAACGCCGCGGTGGTGCAGCGGCACGACGACGACGGCGACTGGGTCGGGCAGTCGAACGACTACCGCTTCCGGATCGAGGGCGGAGAGCCGGGAACCGGCAAGGAAACGGGCACCGGAAAGGAAACGGGCACCGGCAACGACACCGGCACCGGCACCGGTGACGACCCCCGCACCGACACGGGCACGGAATCCCGCCCCGACTCCGATCCCTCCGTCCCGCCCCGCCAGGACCGCTTCCCGTTCGCGGAGGAACTGGCCCGGACCGGTACCGGCACCCAGGTCACCGCGGTCGCCGCGGTCCTGCTGCTGGCCGGCGGAGTGACCCTGCTCGTCGCACGCCGCCGACGCCGGCACCCCTGACCGGCCGTCCCGCCAGTCGGGACGGCGTACGCGGGGCGTTCCGCAAGATCCCGGCACTGTTTAGGCTGGATCGCACGCTGGACCGCGTACGGCAGGAGATCCCGAACATGGCAGACCGCAAGCCCATCGAGTCGTGGCTCACCGACATGGACGGTGTGCTCATCCACGAGGGCGTACCGATCCCCGGCGCCGACGCCTTCCTGAAGAAGCTGCGCGAGTCGGGGAAGCCCTTCCTGGTCCTCACCAACAACTCGATGTACACCCCGCGCGACCTGCACGCCCGGCTGCGCCGCATGGGCCTGGAGGTGCCGATCGAGTCCATCTGGACCTCGGCCCTGGCCACCGCCAAGTTCCTGGACGACCAGCGGCCGGGCGGCTCGGCGTACGTCATCGGCGAGGCCGGGCTGACCACCGCGCTGCACGACATCGGCTACATCCTGACCGACCATGAGCCGGACTACGTCGTCCTCGGCGAGACCCGTACGTACTCCTTCACGGCGCTGACGAAGGCGGTGCGGCTCATCCTCGGCGGCGCCCGGTTCATCTGCACCAACCCCGACGAGACCGGCCCGTCCACCGAGGGCCCGCTGCCCGCGACCGGCGCGGTGGCCGCGCTGATCACCCAGGCGACCGGCAAGAAGCCGTACTTCGCGGGCAAGCCGAACCCCCTGATGATGCGGACCGGGCTGAACGCCATCGGGGCGCACTCCGAGACCAGCGCGATGATCGGCGACCGCATGGACACCGACGTGCTGGCCGGCATGGAGGCCGGGATGCAGACGTTCCTGGTGCTCACCGGCCTGACCAGGCCCGAGCAGGTCGAGGACTTCCCGTACCGGCCGTCGCAGGTCGTGGACTCGATCGCGGACCTCGTCGACCGGGTCTGAGCCCCGGGCAGGGGGCGGGAAGGGCCAAACCCTCGCTCACCCGTACGGAGCAGCCGTCGCGTCGCTGAGGATGCGGTGGCCCACCGGCCGGGGGAGGCTCCAGGCGTCTGGAGGTTCACGATGGGTTCCCTGAGAGTCACTGTCTGTACGACCGCCTTGGCCGTCGTCGCCCTCGCACCGGTGGCGTACGCGGCGGACGCGGGGAGCGTGTCGGTGAGCCCGGCGACCCCCGTACCCGGCAGTGACGTCACGCTGCGCGTGACCGGCTGCGACCGGCGCACGGCCGTGGCCGCCTCGTCGGCGTTCGTCGCGGACGCGCGCCTCACCGCCGCCGGCCCGGACGAGGTCACCGGCGACAGCCGCGTGCGCTCCACGCTCAAAGCGGGTTCGTACGCCGTGCGGGTCACCTGCGGCGCCGTCCGGCGGAACGGCACACTCACCGTCCGGGACGCCGAGGCCGGGCCGTCCGGGTCCCCTCGGGCGTCCGCGCCCGGGGCCGCCGGGCAGCGGCCCGCACCGGGAGCGGGCGGACAGCCGCCCGCGCCGGGAACGGACGGACAGCCGCCCGTGGCCGAGCGCGGTGGACAGCCGCCCGTGGCAGGGCCCGGTGGACAGCCGCCGGCGCCCGGGATGGGCGGTCAGCCGCCCGTGCCCGGGAAGGGCGGCCGGCCGACCGCGACACCCGGCGCCGACGACGCGGCGTTCCCCTCCCGCCCGCCCGGGGCGCCCGCCTCACCCGTCGCCCCCGTCGCGGCGGGCGGTGGCGGTGCCGCCGTCGCCGCCGAGGAACACGGCGAGGGCCCCGGCACCGCGCAGGGCGTGACCGGGCTGGTGCTCGCGGGGGTGGCCGCGGTGGTGGTCGTCGCGCTGCGCGGTGCCCGCCGGGGCCGCGGGACGGACTGACCATGCACGATCGCGATCACGCGCCGGGACGCTTCTCGGGCACCGGACGCCTGCTCACCGGCATGGCCTGGGTCGTGCTGCTGCTCGGGCTGTGGCTGTGGGGACGCGAGGTCACCGAGATGCGGCACGGCATCGCGGCGCCCGCCACGGGTGACATGGCGGCGGCCGGGCGGCCCCCGGACATCAAGCTGCCGCCCGAGCACCGCCCGCTGCGCGACGCGCTGCCGCAGCGGATCGACATCCCCGGGCTCGACGTGCAGGCCCCCGTGGTGGCACGCGGCCTCGACGCGCGCGGGGCCCCCGACCCGCCGCCGTACGACCAGCCGGGCGTGGTCGGCTGGTACGCCGGCGGCGTCGCGCCCGGGGCGCCCGGCACCGCGCTGATGGTCGGCCACGTCGACACCGAGACCCGGCCCGCCGTCTTCTACCGGGTCAGTGCCATGCGGCCGGGCCAGACGATCCGGGTGGTCAGGGCGGACGCCAAGATCGCCGAGTTCACCGTCGAGTCCGTCCAGGTCCTCACCCGCGACCACTTCGACGCCCACCAGGCGTACGGACCCCGCGAGTCGGGGCGGGCGGAACTGCGGCTGGTCACCTGCGGCGGCAGCTTCGACCGCACGACCCGGAGCTACACGGCGAACGTGGTCGTCTCGGCGTACCTGACGGGAACCGGCCGCTAGATGGTCCGATCCGCTGGAGGGTCCGATCCGCTGGAGGGTCCCCTCCACTGGATGGTCCGATCCACTGGAGGGGCCGCTCCGTTGGAGGGTCCGCTCCGTTGGATAGTCCGACACGCTGGAAGGTCCACTCCGTCAGATGGTCCGACACGCTGGGTGGTCCGATCCGCTGGAGGCACCGACCCGCGGTGGTCGGCCCGCGCCGACACCGCCGCGGGTCACCGCAGCCGCAGCCCGTGTGCGGCGGGGCCCGATGTGCCCGGTGTGCCCACCCGACCCGGTCGGCGGCCCGCTCCCCCTGAGGCCGCCGACCGGGCCGGTCCTCACCGCGCGCGCCGGGCTGCGGGAGTGACCCGGCGAGCCGCGCGGGAGGCCACGGGAGCCACGGTGGGTGAATCTCTGGCCGAAGGCCGGGCATGTGCTGGGAAGACTTTAGAACCAAAGCGCCGCCCAGGCCTAGGGGTTGGATAACGCCAAGTCCCGGTACGGTGGCGCTGCGTCATCGAGGGGTGGGCCTCGCCACAGGGGCGTCGCGGGACGTATGTCAGGATTGAGACTTGGAACGGTGCACCCAAGGGGGAGTTGGATGTACGGCAGCAGGGGGGTTCGGACGTTCGCCGGGAGGCGGATGTCCGCAGTGGTGCTGGGGGCGGCACTGCTGGTGACGGGGTGTTCCTCCTCCGACGGAGGAGACGGCTCGGACGACCGCGGTGACGCGGGCGCCGGGATCACCCAACAGCCCAAGGACAAAGCGCCCTTCTGGGTCAACCCGGACGGCACGGCGGCCCGGGAGGTCGTCGCGCTGGAGAAGTCCGGCAAGAAGCAGGACGCCGAGCAGATCCGCAAGATCGCCGAGCAGCCGGTCGCCGAATGGGTCGGCCCGGACGACCCGGAGGAACAGACCCGGGGCTTCACCGAGGCCGCCGACAAGGCCGGCCGCACGGCCCTGCTCGTGCTCTACAACATCCCGCACCGCGACTGCGGCCAGTACTCGCAGGGCGGCGCCGCCGACGGCAACGCCTACCGCGAGTGGCTCGACGGCGTCGCCGCGGGCATCGGCGACCGCCCCGCCACGGTCGTCCTGGAACCGGACGCCCTGCTGCACCTGGTCGACGGCTGCACCCCGGAGCAGTTCCACGAGGAGCGCTACGACCTCCTCAAGGGCGCCGTCACCAAGCTGAAGTCCCTCAAGAACACGAAGGTCTACCTGGACGCGGGCAACGCCGGATGGCAGGACCCGGAGAAGATCTTCGAGCCGCTGAACCGCGCGGGCATCGCCCAGGCCGACGGCTTCTCGGTCAACGTCTCGAACTTCTACTCCACCGAGGACTCGATCGCCTACGGCAAGCAGCTCTCGGCCAAGGTCGGCGGCAAGCACTTCGTCATCGACACCAGCCGCAACGGCAAGGGCCCCTACAGCGCCGGCAAGCCCGACGAGCGCTGGTGCAACCCGCCCGGCCGCTCACTGGGCGAGACCCCGACGACGCAGACGGCGGACCCGCTGGTCGACGCCTACCTGTGGGTGAAGCGGCCCGGCGAGTCGGACGGCGAGTGCAAGGGCGGCCCCAAGGCGGGCGAGTGGTGGGCGGACTACGCGCTGAAGCTGGCCAAGGCCACCGGCTGACCCACGCGTCGCCCCCCGGCCGGCCCGGGGCGCCGACACGAAAGGGGCGCTCTCCCTGATGGGAGAGCGCCCCTCGTCGTCGTCCGGTTCCCGGGCCGCTAGGGCACCTTCACCCACTGCGCCTTGCTGGGCGTGCCGTCGGCGTCCGTCACGAAGAGCATGTACCAGCCCGCCTGGACCAGGTTGCGGTTCTCCGGCACGGTCACCGTCAGCTTGTCGCCGGACGCCTTGAAGTCCAGGGCGATCGACCGCTGGTCGACGTCCGTGACGTGCGTGGCGGCGCTCGGCCGGATGAGCCGGACCTTCTTCACCTTCGCCGCGTCCGACGAGGTGAACGTCCCCGTCCCGCCCCGCTCGATGGTCTGCGGACCGCCCGACAGCGCGGGCTGCTCCCGGTCGCCGTACAGGTAGGGCGGCGTGTAGATCTCGATGCGCTGTTCGAACTCGCCCGGCTTGGTGTTGGCCTTGTCGGCGTAGAGCGAGTCGGACCCGAAGAACATCACGCGTCCGTCGGGCAGCAGGATCGAACCGGAGTGGTAGTTACGGCCGACCAGCGGGTCGGCGACGCGCCTGAGGTCGTTCTTCTCCGTGTCGTAGAGCCGCGCCTCGAAGATGTTGGAGTCGCCGCGGCCGCGGTAGTCCTCCGAGCCGCCCGAGATCAGCACACTGTCGTCGGGCAGGATCGAGGCGTTCGGGTAGCGGGTGCCCTTGTCCAGGGACGGTCCGTCCACGAAGCGCGGGTTCGGCTTCTTCAGGTCGACGATCCGGGTCTTCTCGCTGGACTTCTCGGACTCGCCGACGCCCCCGCCGCCGACCACCATGTACTTCTCGTCCTGCGCCGGCGGCAGCAGCACCGTGCCCGACGTCTCCATCAGGGTGGGGTCGCTCAGGCCCGGGACCTTCGAGAACTTGTTGGTGCCGACGTCCCACACGCCCGGCTCACGGCCCACGTTGTCCGGTCCGTAGCCCGCGTTGGACCCGGAGTAGAAGACCTTGCCGTTCTGCATGAGGAACAGCGCCGGGTACGTGGGGAACTGCCGGACCTTGCCGGTGTAGGCCCACTTCTTGGTCTTCGGGTCGAAGACCTCGTTCTTGCCCGGGACCAGCTGGCCGATGTCGTCGAGGCCGGAGACGCTGAGGATCTTCCCGTCGCTCAGGGTGGTGAGCGTCGGGTACCAGCGGGCCTCCTTCATCGGGTCGACCTTGATGTACTTCTCGGCCACGGGGTCGAACTCGAAGGCGTCCCGGATGCCCTGGAAGTCCTTCTTGTCGAGGGCGAGCTTCTGCGCGATGCCGTAGGTGTTCTTGGCGGCGGCGCCCTTCAGGCCGTGCACGCGGTAGTTGTCCTGCGTGCCCGTCTCGTACTTCTTGCCGCGCTTCTGCGCCTCGACGTAGATCCGGCCGAGACCGGGGTCGTTGCGCAGGAACCTGCCGGTCGCCTTGTCGAAGACCTTCTTGGCCCGCGGCACGAGGACCGGGTCCTTCGAGACGAAGGTCTTGCCGTTCTTCTTGCCGGTGAACGTGGTGCCCGCGGGCAGGGTGATCGGCTCGTCCGGGTTCTCGTTGTGGACGATCATCAGGCCACCGGCCTTGGTGACGTCACCCTGGAGCTTCTCGTAGCGCTTGGTGCCGCCGGCGATCAGCAGATTGCCGTTGGCGAGCTGCGTGTGGCCGGTGCAGAACAGGTCGGCCGGGGTGGGCACCTTCTTGATGGTGCCCTTGACCGGGTCCCATATCCGGGTGTCGAACTTCTTCGCGTCGAAGTTGTCCTGGTTGTTGCCCGACCCTGCGACGAGCAGCACCTTGCCGGTGCGCAGCAGCGCCGCGTGGATGGTGTTCTGCCGGTACTCCTCGGGGAAATCGACGATCTCCCACTTGCCGTTCGCGGCCTTGTACTCCGGCTTGTTGATCGTGTACTGGTGGTATTTCTCGGTGCTGAAGCGGTAGAGCCACGGCCCGTTCATCCCGGCCAGCGCGAGTACCACCGCCGTGCCGATCGCGAGTCGACGGGCCCGGCGGCGGCCTGCACGGTCGTTCATTCCTTACGTCCCCCAAGTCCACCAAGGGCGATCTGCATGGTCTGGTCGGATCCCCCGACCTCCCCGTGTGCGCCCGGGGCGGCGGCCCAAGTGGGCTTCTGCTGCGGGGTGTGAGCCGACGGCTGCTGCGGGATGGGCAGCGGCTGCGTCCGGTTCGGACCCGCAGGGTCCTGCGGCTGTCCCCCGGCGGGGGTGGCGGGCTTCTTCGCGTCCTGCCGCAGCTGCCAGCGCCAGGCGAACACCGGCGAGGCGGTGATCAGCAGCGCGAACGTGGCCCAGATGATCATCGCGGGGTGGGAGTGGCCGAAGGCGAAGCCGGCGGCGATCGAGCCACCGAAGATCGCGACGAAGTACCAGTGGTAGCGGAACGTGCCGAACCAGCGGTCCGGGCTCGCCGAGTCGCCCTTGGGCGTCACCACGAACTTGCTCTTGCGCCGCAGCACGGAGTCGATCAGCGCCTTCGCGTACAGCGGCGCCGACAGCGCGGACATCACCATGCCGGCCACACCGCCGGAGCCCTCCGGCTCGTGCGGCGAGACGTTGTGCCGGCGGTTCCAGACGTACAGGCCGATCTGCAGCGCGGAGGCGTTGCCGTAGAGCATCAGCCACACGGCCGGGTCGATGTTCACACCCGAGGCGCCCAGGCCCAGGAACAGCGCGCAACTCAGCGCCGCCAGGATCCAGTTGAGGGCCGACATCGGGTAGAAGATGATCATCATCGTGTAGTTGAAGAGCTTGCTCGGCGGCAGCGAGTACCAGCCCTTCCAGTACTGCCCGATGATCGTCTCGTACGTCCCTCGCGACCAGCGCATCTGCTGGGTGAAGAAGTCCGTCCAGGCGCTCGGGCCCTCACCGACGGCGAGCACGTCCGGCGTGTACACCGAGCGCCACTTCTTCCCCGTCGCCGGGTTCTTGTGGCGGTGCATCTCGAAGCCGGTCGCCATGTCCTCGGTGATCGAGTCGTACAGACCGCCGATCTGCTTCAGCGCCTTGATGCGCACCGCGTTGGAGGTGCCGACGAACATCGGGGAGCCGTAGCGGTTGCCGGCGCGCTGGATCAGCGCGTGGAAGAGGAACTGCTGGGACTCGGCGGCCTTGGTGATGGGGTTGTCGTAGTTGCCGTAGACCTGCGGGCCGATGACGAAGCCGACGTCCGGGTCGCGGAAGAAGCCGAGCATCCGCTCCAGGTAGTTGGGCAGCGGCACGTGGTCGGTGTCGACCGAGGCGAAGAAGTCGTAGTCGTCGCCGTGCGCCTCGAGCCAGGCGTTGTAGTTGCCGTGCTTGGTCTTGGCGCGGTGCGGGCCCTTGGCCTGGTTCCACTTCGCGACGCCCTTGCGGGAGAAGTGGTGCACGCCGAGACGCTCGCAGACCGCCTTCACGTCGGGGTCGTCGCCCTCGTCGAGCAGCCAGACGTGCATCAGACCCCGGTGGCGGATCTTCACCGCGGCCTCCAGGGTCTTCGTCACCATCTCCAGCGGCTCCTTGCCGGGCACGAAGGAGGTGAGGAAGGCCACTCTGGTGCCGGTCTCGGGCACCACCGGGATCGGGTCGCGGGCCACCAGCGTGGCGTGCGCGTTGGACAGCACGTTCATGCAGCGGAAGAACTCGATCAGACCGATCGAGACGAGCATGACCATGTCCAGCGCGGGCAGCCAGTCGAAGGCGGGGTAGTCGCGCTCGGTCCAGTGCTCGGGCTGGAGCAGCCAGAACAGCAGCACCAGCGACAGCACCGGGGCCGCGGCCAGCATCAGCGCGACCCGGATGCGGTGCGGCTCCTGCGAGATCAGCGAGCGGTACTGCACCTTGTACGGCTTGTTCGGATCCGGCTGGGTGAGGGGACCCGCGAGCCGGCTGTAGTGCTCGTAGTCGTATCTCGGCAGCGTCTTCTTGATCCGCCGGAAGGTCCCCGTGGTGCTCATCCTGTGCGCCGGCACCCTGAGCTGGGTGGTCTGGGACGGGTCGTTTTCCTGCCGGGCACCCGTGGGCCTCGACGTCATGAGTCATCCCCCCACACGCGGAGAACCGCGTGTTTCGTAGCTTCGTACCGTCTCGTGCAGGTCCCCCTCGACCTTCACAGACGTATCAGTGGTGGATCGCAGTCACCACGTCATCCACACCCTATAGACACGGCAACGCGACCTTCCGGTTGCATGATGCCCCCCACGGCATCGGTTCATGAACGGGGCCCCTACCCCCCGCCCTGCCCGCAACCGGTTCCGATTCCCCCCAACTGCCGCGTATGCGCAGCATCCTGTAAAACGAGAAGACCAAGGTTCTACGGCGTCCATCATGATCGCAAGATGGGAACGCGGTGGTAACCGGTCATACACGTTCATTGTGACGTGTGTGGGGGGCCTGTGGAGCCGTTGTCGACAGGCGGGCGCGGATGTTTCCGAAGTGCTCTCTTATGGCCTCCTCCGCCCGCATCGCGTCCCCGGACCGCACCGCGTCGAGGATCTCCCGGTGCTGCCGGCAGGTCACCTTCGGGTCCTGCGGCTCGCCCCCGAGGTCCGTGCGGACCCGGTGGAAGGCGTCCCAGAACGCCTCCAGGACCTCGCACAGCAGCACGTTGTCCAGCCCTCGGTAGAGGGTGGCGTGAAAGGCCCGGTCGGTCTCGGCGAGGCCGGCTCCGCGCGCGGCCTGCCCTTCCATACGCTCGACGAGCGCGTCCAGTTCAACGAGGTCCGCTTCCGGCATCCGCCCGGCGAGCCGGGACACCAGCCCCGTCTCCACCGCCTCCCGCAGCTCCAGCAGCTGGAGCAGGGAGTCCTCGCCCCGGTAGTGCCCGGCGACCGTGCGGAAGGCGAGGCCCTCGATCATGGGGGCCAGGGACATCGGGCCGACGTAGGTGCCGAAGCCGTGCCGGATCTCCACGATGCCCATGGCCTGGAGTGCCTTCAGTGCCTCCCGCACCGAGTTCCGGCTCGCGCCGAGGTGCTCCATCAGCTCGGGCTCGGTCGGCAGCGGGGCCCCGGAGGCCAGCCGGCGGTCGATGATGAGCTTCTTGATCCGCTCCTGTAGGTCACGCGCTGCCATGGCCAGAGGGTATCCGGCCAGGCCCGGAGGGGGACCTCACAAGGACATACGAAGACAGACAGAAGGCCCCTCGCTGCTGCGAGGGGCCTTCCGGTCGGTGCGCCGCCAGGGACTCGAACCCCGGACCCGCTGATTAAGAGTCAGCTGCTCTAACCAACTGAGCTAGCGGCGCCTGCTGACGTCGTAACCCTACAGGACGGCGAAGGGTGCTCCTGACCACCGGGCTCGGACGCGGGCACCCACCGGGGCGGCCGCGTACATCATTCGGACCGTCAGCATGCGCGTGCGGAAGACAGTTGCGAAACTGACGACGCGCGCCCTCCGGTGCACGGGCGCCGCATTTTTCCGCCGGAAAGTGTGAGGGGAATCGCATGGAGTCTCCGGTATTCGAGGAAATCGACCCCGCGAGCGACTGCGACTGCCCCGGCTGTGTCCACTGGCGCCGCGTCCTGCCGCATTCCTGGGCGGGCCGCACCAGCGGTCACCCGGCCGCCCACCGGGCCCTCGCCCTGGCCGCGGTGGCCTCCGCGGCTCTCGGCGCGGGCCACGCCGTCCCGGCCGCGGCGGCCTCGTACGCCCCGCACCGTCCCGGTGTCCCCGCAGGTGACGAGCCCGACAGCCCCCAGGGGGCGACGGCCCCGCTGCACGGCCCGGGCGGCCGTCCGGCGAAGCCCGCCGTCGCCCCCAAGCCCACCTCCCTCACCCGTACGGAGATCATCAACCGGGCCAAGACCTGGGTCGCCGCGAAGGTGCCCTACAGCATGAGCGCCTACTGGTCCGACGGATACCGGCAGGACTGCTCCGGCTATGTGTCGATGGCCTGGAAACTGCCCGGGAACGAATGGACCGGCAGCCTCGCCCAGTACGGGGAGAAGATTTCCAAAGAGGAACTCCAGCCGGGCGACATCCTGCTGTTCCACAATGCGTCCGACCCCGAGAACGGCTCGCACGTGACCATTTTCGGCGGCTGGACGGACAGCGCGCACACCACGTACACCGCCTACGAGCAGACTCGCCCGCACACCCGCCGGGCGGCCACCCCGTACGCCTACTGGAGCAATTCGTCCCGGTACGTCCCCTACCGCTACAAGGGCGTCGTCGCGGAGGAGACGGTGCCGGGGAAGGAGGGCGGCACACCGGGCGCCCCCGCCGCCGTGCCGTTCCCGGGAGCGGCGTATTTCGGCCCCGGCGCGAACAACAAGTACGTCACCGAGCTCGGCCGCATGCTCGTCGCGCGCGGGGCCGGCGGCTCGTACGCGTCGGGGCCCGGGCCGCGCTGGACCGACGCCGACCGGCGGGCGACCCGGGCGTTCCAGACGGCGCAGGGCTGGACGGGCGCCGAGGCCGACGGCCTGCCCGGCCCGCACACCTGGGAGCTGCTCGTCACCGGCAAGGGCAAGGACGTGAAGGACGGGGCGGTCGGCCCGCCGCCCGCCTCCCACGGCGTCCCCGGCTACCCGGGCCGGGCGCTGTTCCGCCCCGGCGCGAACAACTCCTACGTCACCCGGCTGGGCGAGCAGCTCGTGCGCAAGGGGTTCGGCAGGTTCTACCGGGTCGGGCCGGGGCCGCGCTGGAGCGAGGCGGACCGGCGCGCCGTCGAGGCGTTCCAGCGCACCCAGGGCTGGCGGGGCGGCGCGGCGGACGGCTACCCGGGCCCGGAGACCTGGCGGCGCCTGTTCTCGTAGCGGCCCGCTCACACGTGACCCGGCCCCCGACGGCACTCCCCGACCGCCCCCGACCGGCTCTCTCCTCGACCGGCACTCCCGGTCGTCCCCCGACCGGCTCTCCCTTCATCGGCACTCCCGGTCGTCCCCCGACCGGCTCTTCCCTCGACCGGCACTCCCGGTCGTCCCCCGACCAGCTCTCCCTTCATCGGCACTCCCCGGCCGGCCCCCGGCCGGCTCTCTCCCTGATCGGCACTGATCTGCACTCTCCCTGACGGCCCCCCTCGGGCGGGCCCTGAACCCCGGCCGGGCTCCTCCCGCGGGCCCGGACCCGGGACCACCGTTGTGACGCATCTGGCGCGGAGGCTGGAGGCACGCATGAGTACGACCACATCCCACACGTCCGAGCCCGACGGGCCGGCCGAGGGGCCGCTCCGGCCCGCCCGGCTCATCCAGAACGAGTCCACCACCGAGATCCCCGTCCACCTGCTGTTCCGTGACGACCCCGACCCGGCCCCGGTGCCGCTGAAACCGGCGGTCGTCGGCCGCAGGCAGGGGACGGGAGAGCAGCCACGGCTGCGGCGCCCCGCGGTCACGCCGAAGTGCCCGGCGCCCCAGGTCGATCCCGACCTGGTGGAGCGGCCCGCCCGGGTGCTGCCCGGAGCGGCGGGCGTACTGGCCGGGGCCTGCGGCGCGGCCGGGTGCGCGGCCACCTCGTGGTGGGCCGGGGTGCTGCCGCCGCTCGTGCTGGAGGCCCTGCGGCTGCCCGCGTACGCCGGGGCCGGGCTCGGCCCCGCGCAGTGGGCCGCCTACGCCGGGGCCGGGGCGCTCGGGCTGTTCGGGCTCGGCGGGCTGGCCCGGGGCCGCACCGGGCGCGCCTGGGTGCTGGGCCTGTTCGGGCGCTACCGGGGGACCGTCCGGCGTTCCGGCCTGCTGTGGGTGAACCCGCTGCTGCTGCGCCGCCGGGTGGACGTACGGCTGCGGCACTGGCGCAGCGAGCCCGTGCCGGCGTCCGACGGGGGCGGGGTCGCGCTGCGGGTGGTCGTGCTGGTGGTGTGGCGGGTGCGGGACACCGCGCGGGCCGTGCTGGGCGTCGAGGACCACGAGGCGTATCTGCGCGAGTGCGTCGAGGCGGCGCTGGCCCGGGTGCCGGTGGAGATGCCGGGTGGGTCGCGGGGGGCGGGGGAGGCGGCGGGCGAGACGCTGACCCGGCTGGTGGCGGCGGACGCGGCCCCGGTCGGGCTGGAGGTGTTCTCCGTGCAGCCGGTCCGGGTGGAGTACGCCCCCGAGATCGCCGCCGCGATGCACCGCCGCCGGATCGCGGCGCTGGACGCCCGGCACCGGGCGAGTGTGCTCACCTCGGTCGTGGACTCGGTGGAGGACACGGTGACCCGGCTGACCGTGCGGGGCCTGGTGGAACTCGACGACTACGAGCGCAAGGCGCTGGTGAAGGACCTGACGGTGGCGTTCTGCGCGGGCCGGGGAGAAACAGCTCCGTGATTGGTATGGACATGTTCAACTCACGCCCATAACCTCGAACTTGGTCTAGACCTACACGCACGGCTCACCGAACTTCCCCCACGTTCTCCAGGAGCGGCAGCATGCGTACCAGGACCAAGTTGTCCGCAGCCGCGGTGGGGCTGGCCACGACCGGAGCCCTCGTGCTCTCCTCCGGCGGTGCCAGCGGCCACGGCTACACCGACCTCCCCATCAGCAGGCAGAAGCTCTGCCAGAACGGCACCGTGACCAACTGCGGCTCGATCCAGTGGGAGCCGCAGAGCGTCGAGGGCCCGAAGGGCTTCCCGGCCTCCGGACCGGCCGACGGGCAGATCTGCAACGCCGGCCTCGGCCACTTCAGCCAGCTCAGCGCCCCGCGCACGCCGTCCGGCGGCGCCTGGCCGGCGACCAAGGTGACGGGCGGCCAGAACTACACCTTCCGCTGGCAGTTCACGGCCATGCACGCCACGACCGACTTCAAGTACTACGTCACCAAGCCGGGCTGGAACCAGAACCACAACCTGGCCCGGTCCGACCTCAACCTCACCCCGTTCTTCACGGTGCCGTACAACGGGCAGCGCCCGCCGTCCACGCTCTCCCACAGCGGCAGGCTGCCGACCGGGCTGAGCGGCCGGCACGTCATCGTCGCCGTGTGGACGATCGCCGACACGGCCAACGCGTTCTACGCCTGCTCGGACGTGACGTTCTGAACCTCTGAGGTTCCCTTGAGTCACCGGTGCGGCCGGCGCGGGTAGGTTCCTCCCACGCCGGCCGCTCGGGCCGGCGCATCGACCTCGGGGGATGCGCGATGGACGTCGTCCTTTACGTCGTGCCCGGCCTGGTCATGGCCCTGGCCCTCTTCATGGCCTACCGCGTCGTGCGGCGCTGGCTGCAGATCCGTGGCGCCTGGAACAGCGGGCTGACGGCGGAGGGCCGCTGTCTGCGCACCTTCACCACGGTGAGCGGAGGCCGCGGCGACACCTCCGTACGCACCACCCTCCACCACGTCTACGAGTTCATCGCACACGACGGCCGGGTCATCCGCTTCGAGGAGGACGGCGGCCCCGCGACGACCGTCGAGGGCGACTACGTCACGGTGTACTACACCGACGGCCGCCAGGTCGTGGCCACCGCCCAGACGCCGAGTCGCCTGAAGCAGGCGGTGAGCACCGTCGGCGTGCTGGCGTTCCTCGGGGTGGTCGTGGTGTTCTGCGCGGGGTTCGTCGCCGTGTACGGGCAGGCCTTCGGCGAGTACGGCGACGTCGTCTTCAGCGTCGACAGCCAGACGCCGGTGAGGCCGTGAACGTGAGGCCGTGAACGGTGAGGCCGTGACGCGCGCGGTGCCATCACCCGCGGTGGTATCACCGGCCGTGCCGTGATGCGAGCTGCCGTGATGCGAGCTGCCGTGATCCGTAGCGCCGCGACCCTCCACATCTGACGGCATGTCAATTAGCGTGCGCGCCCATGGACTCCAGGGCGAGCACGGTCGCGGAGCTGATCACCGCCCGGTGGGGTGACCACCGCCCCGGCCTGCGGTGCGAGGACGGGACTCTGACGCACCACCAGGTGGCGGCCGGTGCCGCGGCGCGGGCCGCACTGCTCACGGACCTCCTCCCCCCGGCCGCCGAACCCCACCTCGGCGTGCTGCTCGACAACACCCCCGAGTTCCCGCTGTGGCTGGGCGCGGCCGCCCTGGCCGGGGCGGCGGTCGCGGGCATCAACCCCACGCGCCGCGGCGCCGAACTCGCCCGGGACATCGTCCACACCGAGTGCCGCGTCCTGATCACCGAGCGGACCCACCTGCCGCTGATCGAGGGCCTGGACCTGCCCGGGGTCCACCTCCTGCTGACGGACACGGCGGAGTACGCCGAGCTCCTCACCCCGTACGCCGGGGCCCGCCCTGACCCGTGCCGGGCCACTCCCGGCGACCGTCTCCTGCTCTACTTCACCTCCGGCTCGACCGGGGCCCCGAAGGCCGCGCTGTGCTCCCAGGGCCGCCTGGCGGCGGCCGGCCGCTCGCTGGCGGAGCAGTTCGGCCTGACCCGGGACGACGTCCACTACGTCTGCATGCCGATGTTCCACGGCAACGCCGTGATCGCCGACTGGGCACCCGCGCTGGTCACCGGGGCGACGGTGGCGCTGCGCCGCCGCTTCTCGGCGTCCGGGTTCCTGCCGGACGTACGGCGGTACGGGGCGACGTACTTCACGTACGTGGGCCGGGCGATCCAGTACGTCCTGGCCACCGCACCGCGCCCGGACGACCGGGACACCCCCCTCCGCCTGGGCTTCGGCACGGAGGCGGGTGCGGTGGACGCGGCGGCCTTCGAACGGCGCTTCGGGGTACGGCTGGTGGAGGGCTACGGCTCGTCGGAGGGCGGGGCGGCGATCACGTGGTCGCCGGGCACGCCGCCGGGCGCGGTCGGCCGGGCGGCACCCGGGCTGGCCGTCCTCGACCGGGAGACGGGCAAGGAGTGCGCGGCGGCCGTGTTCGACGGGGCGGGGCGGCTGCTCAACGGGGACGAGGCGATCGGCGAACTCGTCAACCGCGGACCCAGCCCCTTCGAGGGCTACTGGCGCAATCCGCGGGCGGAGGCGGAACGCGTCAGGGACGGCGGGTACTGGACCGGTGACCTCTTCTACCGCGACACCGACGGCTACCTCTACTTCGCCGGCCGCACCGACGACCGCCTCCGCGTCGACGGGGAGAACCTCGCGGCCGCGATGATCGAGACCGTCCTGGCGCGCTACGAGGGGGCGGAGGCGGTCTGCGTGTACGCCGTGCCGGACCCGGTCACCGGCGACCAGGTGATGGCGACGATCGCCGGTTCCTTCGACCCGCGGTCCTTCACGGCCTTCCTCGCCGCCCAGCCCGATCTCGGGACGAAGATGGCGCCACGGTTCGTCCGGGTGGTGGAGCGGATGCCGGTCACTGCGACCAACAAGATCCGCCGGGCGGAGCTGCGCGGCGAGGGCGTACGGTGCACCGACCCGGTGTGGTGGCGGCCTTCGCGGGAGGGGACATACCGGTTGCTGTCTCTAGACACCACGGGTGAGCCGCTGCCAGGCGGGGGAGAGCCGGGGGCGCAGGAGCACGACGCCCTGCTGGGTGCTGACGGCGATGTCGAAGGTGGGCAGGACGACGAGTGAGGTGACCATGGCGGGGATGGGGGCGCTCCACACCACTGCGCCGCTCGGCAGATGACACAGGCTCACCCCGTACCGATCGCTCACGGCGACAAGGCTCTCGCCGTTCGGCGCCTGTCCCGTCCAGAGGATCCGGGACGCCTGGACAGGGAGCGTCCGCGTGGTGTGCGGGGCGGTGGAGTCCCAGAGGGTGACCGGGGCGAAGACGCTGTCATCCTCTCCGGCGGGGTCCATGTAGAGCAGGAGCGGGTCGCCGCCGGGGGTGACGGCCCAGCGGACGAAGTATCCGTGCCCGCCGGAGAGGTCGCGGAAGCGGGCGCTGAACGCGCGGCGCTCGTCCGGCTTTTCGGGGTAAACGGCGTACTGTTCACCCGTGCCGACGTCGAGCACGGTTGTCAAACCGGTGCGGGCGGTGAGGGCGACGTAGGAAGTGCCCTGCGGGCCGTGGTGGGGTGTGAGCGTGGTGATCTCCGGTGGCAGCAGCAGGGGCTCGCGCCTCAGCAGCCGCCCCGCCGCCGGATCCAGCAGGTACGCGCGGCTCGTCTCGCTGGCCGTGCCCACGGGGGCGTCGCGTGAGACGTAGGAGCCGTCGACCCGCGTGTCGCCATGTCCCGCTGTTCTCACGACGGCCAGGAGGACGGCCTTCCCTTCCGTGGAGACGTAGCCGGCCGTCACGAGGGTGTCGTCCTTCTCCGTCTGCCATGGGACGGTCGCGGTCTCGCCGGGCTCGGCGGTGCCGGTCACCAGGCCGACGGTTCCGCTCGCGGCGTCGTAGGAGAGGACACGGGGGCGGGTACTGCCCTCCGGGGCGGGCAGCAGATGCACGGCCGTCCGGGTCGGCACCTCCCGCAGTGCGGGGTGACCGTACTTCTCGATCTCCCCGGCGCCGTTGATCGAGGCCACGGAGACGGTCATGGCCGATGTCCCCTCACTCTCGAAGCGTCCTCCCTCCTGCAACAAGACGTGCAGCGCGTGGGCACGCGTGTCGTGCAGGCAGTACTGGTCGGTCCACGGAGGCATCTCGGCCACACGCGTGGCGGCGCCGGACGTGTCGTGGTCGGGGCGATCGAGCAGGCCCGAGTCGAGGGTGCGGATGCCGTGCCAGGAACTGGCGACCACTTCCGTGGCGCTTCCCGGCCACATGAGCAGCAACTGCGTGTGCGCCAAGTCGAACTCATCCGTGCCGGAGTCGTGCGCGGACTCCTCGACGACCGGGGACTCGGCCCGGTTCCAGTGCCACAGACGGGCGGTGCCGTCGTTCCCGACGGTCAGGATGTCGAGATGGCCGGCCGTCGAGGTGGTGAGCAGGTGGATGGCGCACACCGCGCTCTCGTGACCCTGCAACGGCACGCCCGCGCGTTGGCCGGTCGCACAGTCCACCACCTGGATCCCGCTCCTGAGCCCGGCCGACAGGGCGTGTGTCCGCCCGTCCCGGGTGAGAGGGGCGACCGTGTAGGTGGAGGTGTCGGCGCTCACACGGATGACGCTCGGCTCGGCGCCGGTCCTGAGCGTCACCTGCGTGTGGTGACCGGCCGCCACATAGGAGGCGCCGAGGTCGGGGTCCACCGTGAACCCTCCGGTCGCCTTCCAGCCCTCGCCACGCTGTACCGATGTCGTCTCCCTGGTCGCGACATTGAGCAGCGTGAGACGAACCGCGTCCTGTTCATGGTCGTCGCTCTTCTCGAAGAAGGCGACGACGGTGGTGCCGTCCGGCTCTTGTGCTCTGGCCTTCAGCCGGGGTCTGTCGAGCCCCTCGGCGAGGACGCCGCCACCGATCTGCTTTTCCAGAGGGTGCAGGGAGAGGGTGCCGCCGATCCGGTCGCAGACCACCAGCCAGCCGTCGGAGCCACCGCACCACGCGAGGAGGGCACTCGGCATGTTCTGCCACTCCGGTCCGTCCGACGTCACACACGGCACCTCCAGCAGTGACGTGCCGCGGAGTGCGTCGACGACGACCACCTTGCGCGCACCCTGCGCGACGGCCACCGCGGTACCGTCGGCCAGGACGCCCAGATCACCGAACTCGGTACAGCCCGGCAGCGTGTGTCGACTCACCAGGGAGAGGTCCGACAGATCCCAGACGCGCAGCTCCGACCTGTCGTCGAAGGTCACCGCCAGGGAACGGCCTCGATGGGACAGCACCTTCAAGCCGTGCACGGGGTGCGAGTGCGGCAGCACCATCGCCTGCGACGGATCGTCGAGCGGCCACACATGCACCTCGGTCGACTGGTACGCGACGGCCACGACCAAGTGGCGGCCCTGCTCGGTGACCAAGTCCTGGATCGTCCACCCGTACCAGACCGACGTGGTGGAGTACGTGCCCTTCGCGTGCCGCCCCACGATCCGGTGGGGCGTCACCCGGCGCGGTTCGGTCCACATGCGTCGCACGCTGCCGGACAGTTCGACCGCCCTGCGCGCGAAGTCCGTCGCCCCGTGCGTGCGTGCCACGAAGGCCAGTTCGGCCGCCGGGTCCGGGTGGGGGCCCTGGCGGCCGGTCAGGAGGTCCGCGCAGCGTTCCACCACCATCGCCAGCAACGGGTTCCGTTGCGCGTGCTGCACCGCCGGGACCAGCCCCGCCGCGGACGCCGTCAGTACGAAGGACGGGTCCTCGATCAGCTCATCGATCGCACCGGCCGCAGCGGCATGGGTGGCCAGGTGGTCGCGGGTGTACGGCTCGGCCCGGCTCCAGTCACGGGCACCGCTCCCACCGGCCGGCACCAGGTCCAGCAGCGTGCTGACGAAGCACTCCTGCACACTGCTCAGGTCCCGGTACCGCAGCGCCCGCGCCTTGAGATGGTCCGCCAGCTCCTGGTGGTAGAGGCGGAAGTACTTCCGGCCCTCGACCTCGACCGCCGTCAGGTACGACCCGTCCTCCTCCAGCAGCGCGTCGACGTCGGACTCCGTGAGGGTGATGCCGGAGAGGCGGGACGCCACCCGCGTCCAGACCGCCGTACGGGGGACGCCGTGGCCCTCGCCGAAGGCGAGGGTGGTCAGCAGGGGCAGGGCGCTCGTGCGTGCCTGCCTCGGCATGCGCTCCAGATACGCCTGGAACGCGCTCGCCGTGTCCGACGGCAACTGCCGCGCCCACCCGGGCACCGTGACGTCGACCCGCTCGCCGCGGCACAACGCGGTCGCGGTCATCCGGGCCACTAGGAAGCAGCGCCCGGCCCGCTGCGCCACGCCCTCGGCGACGACCCGCGCGGTAGCGGGATCGGTCGCGTAGGGGGAGCCGGCGTCCGTGAGGATGCGCTCGACGTACTCCGCGGTGCTGGTGTCCTCGCTGTAGTCGGCGCTGTCGAGGTCGATGACGGGCACGCGGTCGCCGAGGTGGAGCAGCAGTTCACGCCGGACACCGACGACGAGGCGGACGCAGGGCACGGTGGCGAGGTGGCGCAGCAGGTCCCACGCGATACGCCGGGCCTCCGCCTTGTCCCCGGCCGGGCCCGCCTCGTCCAGGGAGTCGATGACGACGCGGAAGGGGCTCTCCCGGTCGGCGAGCCCGGCCAGCAGCTCCGTGGGGCCGGCCGCGGTGAGGTCGGCGGCGGCCGCCAGGCGGGCCACCAGGTCGTCGATCGTCTGGTGCCGGGCGTTGATCGACACGTCGATGCGGTGCTCGGCGCCGTCGGCCGTCGCGTCGAGGACCAGGCGCCCCAGCACCGCCGACTTGCCCGAGCCGGGCGCGGCCGTCACGACGAGCGGTCCGTTGCCGCCCGGGCCGGCCAGGCGGGCCCGCAGGGCGTCCAGGGCCCGCTTGCGGCCGGTGAAGTAGGAGCCGGAGTCGTGGACCTGCTCCACCCCCCGGCCACGGGGGCTGAAGTGGGAGGTGAGGTCGCCTGCGTCACCGCCGGGCCCCTGGTCGGCGCCGGCCTCCGCCCGGGGGTCGTGGCGGGGGTTGGGGAAGAACGGTGCCTGGACCGTCTGGTCGGTGACGGAGCAGGCGCAGTGCTGCCGCCGTCCGGCCTGCTCGAACGCCCGCGTGATCCGGTCGGCCAGCTTGGCGGGCGCGAGGTAGCGCTGGGAGGGCCCGTCGCCGAGGGCGTACGCCCGCTCCAGTTCCGCCGGGAACACGCCGTCCTGGGCGAGGTCGCGGTGGCGCGCGGACACCATGACCCAGGTGCCGGAGCCGGTGGTGTCACCGCGCGGCCGGACCGCCACGTAGGCGTCGGCCACGGCGCCGATCCCGGCGGCGCCCTTCCCGGCGTGGCAGGCGTCGACGACGATCAGCACGTTCCGCAGCGGGGACGCCGAGAGCGTGGCGGTGAGGTTCTCCAGGGAGAGCCAGGAGCGCGGCCGCCGTGCGGTGCTGGCGGGGCAGGCGAGGCGGTAGCCGCCGGCGTCCGGGCGGTCACCGTGGCCGGCGTAGTACAGGACGAGCACGTCGTCGGGCGTGAGGTCGGCGCCCGCGCACCAGTCGGCCACCGCGTCCTCGAACTCGGCCGGGTCGGGGTCGAGGGACACCTCGTGCAGGATCCGCTCGTAGCCCATGCCCTGGAAGAGGGCCGCGATGCGCCTTACGTCCTCGTGCGCCCGGGGCAGCTCGCCGAGCTCGCGGTAGGAACGCGTCCCGGCGGCGATCAGGAACCGCCTCGCTCCGGCGCTCTCCTCCGGCACCGTGGGTCCTGCCAAGATCCCTCCCCGATGTCCGGCTACGACGAGAAGGGGCCTCTCGCTCCCACGAGAGGCCCCTCATCCGTGCGCCGCCAGGGACTCGAACCCCGGACCCGCTGATTAAGAGTCAGCTGCTCTAACCAACTGAGCTAGCGGCGCATGACTCTCGCCTGCCCTCGGAACCGTGTTCCGCGGCGGGCGACGGAGAAAATAATACCCAATGCCGGGGGGTGCTTCGGACCACCCGGCATCCGGCTAGATCGCCATCGAGAGCAGCACCGGTGCCGCCTGGCGGTTGAGGGTCTCGGCGGCCTGGCGCAGGCGGTGGGCGTGCTCGACCGGGAGGGACAGGGCCAGGCAGCCGACGGAGGAGCCGGCGGTGATCGGGACGGCCGCGCAGACCGTGCCGATCGCGTACTCCTGGAGGTCCAGGACGGGCGCGGTGGGCGGCTGGGCCTCCAGGCGGGAGAGCAGGAGCCGGTCGCTGGTGATGGTGCGCGAGGTGAGGCGGGCCATCTTGTGCCGGGCGAGGTGGTCGCGACGGCCGGCGTGGTCGAGCTGGGTGAGCAGGCTCTTGCCGATGGCGGTGGCGTGGGCCGAGGAGCGGAAGTCGACCCACTCGTTGACCTTGGGCGCGGAGGGGCTGTCGGCGTACTGCGTGATGCTGATCTCGCCGTCGACGTACCGGCTCATGTAGACGGCGGCGCCGACGGAGTCGCGCAGCCGGTCCAGGGTGCGCTGGAGCTTGTCGCGCAGGGCCTGCTCGCGGTGGTGGGCGGAGCCCAGGCGGGCCAGGGTCGCGCCCGTGACGTACGCGCCGTCGGCGATCTGCTCGACGTAGCCCTCGCGGCGCAGCATGCGCAGGAGCGTGGTCAGGCGCTCCGGGGTGATGCCGGTGTGGCGGGCCAGCTCGGTGTCGGTGACACCGCTCGTGCTCCGCGCCACCGTCTCCAGGACGCGCAGGGCTTCCTGGGCCGAGTGGTACGGGGTGGTCGGCTCGTGCTTCAGCGCCACGGTGGTCTCCCCCTGCGCTTGCTGTAGGGCCGTAATCCGGTCAGTGAACCTGTTCCAGGTTAACCGGCAATCGGCTTGCCAGGAGCGGGGGTTGACAAGATTCCCGGGGCCCCGGACTGGGGCAATGGCACTCTGGCATATGCCAGACGCATGCCCCAGTCAGGCCCTCGTCGCGAGGTGGGGAGTTCTTCCTGTTCACCGGGTGTAGTCACAGCACTGCGCTGAGGAACTCCCGTGTCCGGTCCAGCTCCGGGTCGCTGAAGATCTTTTCCGGTGTGCCCGACTCGATGATCCGGCCGTGGTCGAACATCAGTACCTGGTCGGAGATGTCCCGGGCGAAATTCATCTCGTGGGTCACGCAGAGCATCGTGATGTCCGTGGAGCGTGCGATGTCCCTGAGGACGTCGAGGACGCCCGCGACCAGCTCGGGGTCGAGCGCGGAGGTCACCTCGTCCAGGAGCAGCACCTGCGGGCGCATCGCCAGGGCCCGGGCGATCGCCACCCGCTGCTGCTGGCCGCCGGAGAGCTGGGACGGGTGCGCGTCACACTTGTCGGCCAGACCCACCATGTCCAACAGGCCCTTGGCCCGCTCGACGGCCTCGTCCTTGGACAAGCCGAGGACCGTGACCGGCGCCTCGGTGATGTTCCGCAGCACCGTCATGTTCGGGAACAGGTTGAACTGCTGGAACACCATCCCGATCTTCTTGCGGACCTCGCGGACCTGCTTGTCGGAGGCCGGGAACAGCTGCTGCCCGTCGACCGTGATCGTGCCCTCGTCGGGCTTGAGCAGGGTCATCAGCAGCCGCAGGATCGTGGTCTTGCCGGACCCGGACGGCCCGATCAGGGTCACGTGCTTGCCGGCGTCGACCGAGAAGTCCAGGTGGTCCAGGACCGTGTTGTCCCCGAACCGCTTGGTGACCTGCTCCAGCCGGATCAGCTCGCCGGTGCTCCCGGCGGGGTTCTTCTCCGGGTTCGTCCCGGGCGTGGGGAGAGTGTCAGTGGGCAAGGCGTCGCTCCAGGGCTCGCAGGGCAAGGGAGGCCAGGTAGGAGATGACGATGAAGGCCACGCCGATCACCGTCAGCGGCTCGGTGAACTGGAAGTGCTCCTGCGAGTACAGGCGCGCCTGGCCGAGCATCTCCAGCACGGTGATCGCCATGACCATCGGCGTGTCCTTGAGCATGGAGATGACGTAGTTGCCGAGGGCGGGCACCACCCGGCGCACCGCCTGCGGCAGGATCACCGCGGTCCACGTCCGGCGCAGCGGCAGGTTCAGCGCTGTCGCCGCCTCCCACTGGCCGACCGGCACGGCCTCGATACCGGCCCGGTAGACCTGCATCGTGTACGTCGAGTAGTGCAGCCCGATCGCGAAGACACCGGTGGTCAGCGCCGAGAAGGTCAGGCCCCACTCCGGCAGGACGTAGAAGAGGAAGAACAGCTGCACCAGCAGCGGGGTGTTGCGGACGAACTCGGTGACCACGCCGACCGGCCAGGTCACCCAGCGCGAGGGCACCCGCATCAGCAGCGCCCACACCAGGCCCAGCGCGAACGAGATCAGCGAACCGAGGGCGAGGATCTGCACGGTGACGAGCAGACCCTCCCAGAGGTGCGGCAGGAAGCCGCTGACAGCGCTCCAGTCCCACTTCATGCGACGGCACCTCCGACCCCGGTCGTCTGCGGACGGTCCAGCTCCTGGTCGGCCGTGCTCCCGACGGGCTTGCCCGTGCCGGACTTGAGCCTGCGCTCCAGGCCCCGCATGCCGCGGGTCAGCACGAAGGCGATCACGAAGTAGATCAGCAGCACGATGGTGTAGATCTCCGCGCTCTCCTGGAGGGCGAGGCGCACCAGGTTGCCGCTGAACGCCAGGTCGCCCATGCCCATGATGGACACCAGGGCGGTGCCCTTGAGCAGTTCGACGAGCAGGTTGGAGAACGGCGGGATCATCTCCGGCACCGCCTGCGGCAGCAGGATCAGCCGCAGCCGCTGCCAGGGCGTGAAGCTGAGCGCGATGCCGCCCTCCTTCTGCGCCGGGTCAACCGCGTTCAGCGCGCCGCGCACGATCTCCGAGCCGTACGCCCCGTACGTCAGGCCGAGCGCGAGGGTGCCCGCCCACAGCGGAACCAGCTGCCAGCCGAAGGCGATGGGCAGCACGAAGTACACCCAGAAGATCATCACCAGCGCGGACGTGCCGCGGAACACCTCGGTGTAGACACCCGCGAGGAAGCGGACGATCCACAGCCGGTGGGTGCGCGCCACGCCGACGGCGAAGGACACCGCGGCGCCCAGCAGGGCGCTGCAGACGAGCAGCTGGACCGTGACCCAGACGCCCTCGAGTACGAGTTCCCAGAGTCCCGAGGTCATCCGCCGCAGAGCTCCTTCGCGGTCAGCTCCGTCATCTCGGCCTCGGTGAAACCGAACGGCTTGAGGATGCGGAGCAGTTCGCCGCTCTTCTTGAGCTTGCGCAGCTCCACGTTGAAGGCGTCGCGCAGCTTGGTCTCGGTCGGCCGGAACGCGAAGGCGCCGCCGTCGACGTGCGGCTTGCCGTCGACGACCGGCTTGAACGGATCGGTGGCCTCCGCCTTGGCGGACTTCTTCACCACCTCGCGCACGGTCAGCGCCGTACCGGCGAACACGTCCACACGCCCCGCCTCGACGGCGTTCAGCCCCGCCACCTGGTCCGGGACGATGAGGATGTCGCTCTCCCGGTACCCGGCGTCCACGGCGTACTGGATCTCGGCGTAGCCGGTGCCGGTGGCGAACTTCGCCTTCTTCGCCACGACGTCCTTGTAGCTGTGCAGCCCCTTCGGGTTGCCCTTGCGCACGATGAACGCGTCGAGCATCTGGTAGTCGGGGTCGGCGAAGATGACCTGCTCGCAGCGCTCGGGGTTCACGTACATCCCGGCGGCCACGACGTCGAACTGCTGGGAGTTCAGGCCGGGTATGAGCGAGCCGAACTCGGTCGGCACGGGCTGCACCCGGTCGACACCGAGCCGCTTGAAGATCACCTTGGCCAGTTCCGGTGCCTCACCGGTGAGTTCGCCGTTCTTGTCGATGAAGCCGAACGGGATCTCCCCGGCGATGCCGAGCCGGACGACGCCCGCCGCCCGGAGCCGGCCGAGCAGGTCACCGCCCTCGGTGTCCGACGCCGTGGCGACCTTGCTGCATCCGGCGGCGCCCAGCGCGCCGAGCGCCGCCACCCCCGCGAGCAGCGACCGGCGGGCGGGCCCGGAGCCGGGCCGGGATATGGGTTCAGGACCTCTGAGTGGGCTTCTCTGTGGTGGAGCCATGGGCGCGCGGCTACCCGACCGCCTCCGGGTTATGCCGATCTTTTCAAGCCCCGCACGTACCCCGTGCGCCCTTGACCGCAGCGGCGCGGGGCACTCCCATGGAGGGCATGGCTGATCGCTACATCGAAGTCTCGCTGGTCAAGCGTGACGTGACCTGCACGGCCAGGCTGCTGGACGACCGCGCGCCGATCACCTGCGCGGCCGTCTGGGATTCCCTTCCGCTGGCCGGCGACGTCTACCACGCGAAGTACGCACGCAACGAGATCTACGCCCTTTTCCCACCTTTCGCCCAGACCGAGCCACCCCTGGAGAATCCCACCATCACCCCGATTCCCGGCGATTTGTGCTATTTCACCTTCGCCGGGGCGGAGTTGGGGACCAAGGCGTACGGCTACGACCGCGAGGTCCGCGCCGGGACCACCCTCGTCGACCTGGCCCTGTTCTACGAACGCAACAACCTGCTGCTGAACGGCGATGTCGGCTGGGTCCCCGGCATCGTCTGGGGCCAGGTCGTCGACGGCCTGGAGACCATGGCCGAGGCGTGCAACGACCTGTGGAGGTCGGGAGCGGCGGGGGAGTCGCTCAGCTTCCGGCGGGCGTAGGCCGGCCGGAGAAGGCCACCCCCGCCCCGTACAGCGCGTGGGCCGCCCGCAGCACCAGATCGTCCCGGTGCCGGGCGGCCACGAGCTGCAGACCGATCGGCAGACCGTCCGCGTCGGCGCCGACCGGCACGCTCGCCGCGGGCTGCTGCGTCATGTTGAACGGGTAGGTGAACGGGGTCCAGCCCGTCCACCGCCGATGGCCGGAACCCTTCGGCACCTCGACGCCCGCCTCGAACGCCGTGAGCGGCATGGTCGGCGTGACGAGCAGATCGTGGTCCTCGTGGAAGCGGCCCATCCGGCGGCCCAGGTCCATCCGGACGTCCACCGCGGCCAGGTACTCCAGCGCCGAGTAGCGGGCGCCCCGCGCGCAGATCTCCCGCAGGCCCGGGTCCAGCAGCTCCTTCTGCCGCGGGCCCAGGTGCTGGGTCACCCGGGCGGCTCCGCTGAACCACAGGGTGTGGAAGGCCTCCACCGGGTCGGTGAGGTCCGGGTCGGTCTCCGTGACGTACGCGCCGAGTTCCGCCAGTCGCTCCACCGCCCGGCGCACCGCGCTCGCGACCGCCGGCTGCACCGCCACCTGCCCGCCCAGCGACGGCGAGTACGCCACCCGCAGCCCGCGCACCCCGGCCCCGCCCGCCAGCGCGTCCGTGTACGGGCCGGACGGGGCGGCGAGCGCGGACCAGTCGCGTGGGTCCGGATGACCGATGACGTCCATCAGCAGCGCCGCGTCGGCCGCGTCCCGGGTCATCGGCCCGACGTGCGCCAGCGTGCCGAACGCGCTCGCCGGGTAGAGCGGCACCCGCCCGTACGTCGGCTTCAGCGCGAAGATCCCGCAGAACGACGCCGGGATGCGGACACTGCCGCCGCCGTCCGTGCCCAGTGACAGCGGCCCCGCGCCGAGCGCCACGGCCGCCGCGCTGCCGCCGCTCGACCCGCCCGCGGTGCGCGAGGGGTCGCACGGGTTGCGCGTGATCCCGCTCAGCGGCGAGTCCGTCACGCCCTTCCAGCCGAACTCGGGCGTGGTCGTCTTGCCGACGAACACCGCCCCGTGCTCCCGCAGCCGGGCCACGGAGGGGGCGTCCTCGTCCCAGCGCCCCGCCGCCGGGTCCACGGCCTTCGAGCCGCGCAGGGTCGGCGCCCCGCGCTGGAGCAGGATGTCCTTCACGGTGACCGGCACCCCGTCCAGCAGCCCCCGTGGCTCACCGCGCCGCCACCGCTCCTCCGACTCCCGGGCCCGCTCCAGCGCGTCCTCGGCGGTCAGCCGGACGAAGGCGTTCACCTCCGGCTGGATCGCCTCGGCCCGCTCCAGCACCGCCCGGGTCGCCTCCACGGGACTCCACTCGCCCTCGCGGTACCCCTCGAGGAGTCGTACGGCGGTCAGCTCGGTGAGCTCGGTCATCCACTCTCCCAGGAACGTCAGTAGCCGGGTACGTACCCACGCTGCTTGTCGACCACGTTCTTCAACGGCTCGCCAGCCGCCCACTGTTCGTACAGATCCACGAACTGGGCGCCGAGTTCGTCGCGCCAGCCGATGGTGTCGCCGCTCATGTGCGGGGACACGATCAGGTCCGGGGCCTGCCACAACGGGCTGTCGGAGGGCAGGGGTTCGGTCTCGAAGACGTCCAGGGCGGCGCCCGCGATCCAGCGCTTGGCCAGGGCCTCGGCGAGCGCGTCCTCGACGACCAGCTGACCGCGGCCGATGTTGACGAACCGGGCGGACGGCTGCATCAGGCCGAAGCGGCGGGCGTCGAACATCCCCCGCGTCTCGTCCGTGAGCGGCGCCGCCGCGATCACCCAGTCGGCGCGCGCCAGCAGCCGGTCCAGATCCTCCGGGCCGTGCACGCCGGAGCGCGCGGCACGGCCCACGAGCGCGGTCGTGATGCCCAGCGCCCCCAGGGTGTGCGCGATCGCCCGGCCGATCGGACCGGATCCGACCACCACGGCACGGCTCCCGGCGATCCTGCGCGACTCCCGGTGCCGCCAGGTCCGCTCCCGCTGCAGCGCCAGCGTCCTCGGCAGATCCTTCGCCATGGCCAGCACGAGCGCGGCGACGTACTCCGCGATCGGCTGGTCGAAGACGCCGCGCGCGTTCGTCACGACCGTGTCGGAGGCGGCGAGTTCCGGACACATCAGATGGTCCACACCGGCGCTGGCCGTGTGCACCCAGCGCGGCCGCGGGCCCTCGCCCGGCCAGGCGTCCCGCACGGCGCGGGAGGTGAAGTCCCACACCAGGAGTACGTCCGCGCGCGGGAGGCGCTCGGCGAGCCCCGCCGCGTCCGTGTGTTCGATGCGGGCGCGGCCGGTGAGGCGGCCGAGGCGGGGGAGGGGGTCGGCGTCCAGGACGAGGAGCGTGGGGGTGGGCATGAGCAGCCGTTTCTCCAGCCGTTCGGCGGGGTCGGCGGGCCTCGGTCCGGCCGCCGGTGACGACGAGTTAACCCGGTGTTGACCAAGGAGTGATCCGGGCGGATTGACCACGCTCGCACCCGAACCTACCGTCGTCAACACGGGCGTTCCCACGATCCGTTGCACACTAGTTGCCCAGCGTGAGGCCGGTGCTTGCCATGGACGTCTCATTTCTCGGCGGGCCCGGCCCGCAGCGCGGGGTCGGCGTCGTCGCCCCGTTCGACTTCGCACTCGACCGCGAACTGTGGCGCTGGGTGCCGGACGAGGTCTCCCTGCATGTGACCCGCACACCGTTCGTGCCGGTCGAGGTGAGTCTCGACCTGGCCCGCCTGGTCAGCGAGCACGAGACGCTGGGCGAGGCGGTCCGCACGCTCACCGCGATCGCCCCCGAGGTCGTCGCCTACGCCTGCACGTCGGGCAGTTTCGTCGGCGGCATGATGGGCGAGCGGGCCATGTGCGAGGCGATGAGCCGGGCCGGCGCCGTCCCCGCGATCACCACCTCCGGCGCCCTGCTGGAGGCCCTGGTGGAGCTGGACGTGCGCCGGGTGGCGCTGGTGACGCCGTACACGGTCTCGGTGACGCAGGCGCTGGAGGCCTACGTCGCCCAGGCCGGGGTGACGATCTCCGGCTGCGCCTTCATGGGGCTGACCCGGCACATCTGGAAGGTCCCCTACCGCGACGTGGTGGACATGGCCCGGCAGGCCGTCCGCGACGACGCCGACGCGCTGTTCATCAGCTGCACCAACCTGCCCACGTACGACGTGATCCCCCAGTTGGAGGCCGAGCTGCGCATCCCCGTGATCTCGGCCAACCAAGTGACGATGTGGGCGGCACTGCGCCGACTGGGTACCCGTGCGGTGGGACCGTACCAAGCGCTGATCACTCCGGAGGCGCGGTCCGGCCCCGCAGCACCGGGGGCGCACCCCGGTCCCGTACTGCCGGAAGAAGAGCAGCAGCAGGAAGGCTGGACATGACAGCACTGGGATTTCTCTACCCGGGCCACTCCGCCGAGGACGACTATCCGCGCATCGAGCAGTTGCTGGGCAGCGACATCCGGGTGGACCTGGTGCACACCGACATCGGTGAGGACGCGCACCGGGTGGACGCGCTGCTCGAGATGGGCTCGGCCGGACGGCTCGCGGCGGGCGTCGAGGAACTGCGGCACGCCGGTGCGGACGCGGTGGTGTGGGCCTGCACCAGCGGCAGCTTCGTCTACGGCTGGGACGACGCGCAGGAGCAGGTCCGCACCCTGGCGCAGACGGCGGGCATGCCGGCGTCGTCCACGTCCTTCGCGTTCGCCCACGCCGTGCGGGAGGTGGGGGCGGGCAGGGTCGCGATCGGGGCGACCTACCCGGAGGACGTGGCGCAGCTGTTCGCGGAGTTCCTCCGCGCGGCCGGTGTGGAGGTCGTGGCGGTCAACAGCTCCGGCATCATCACCGCCGCCGAGGTCGGCACGTGGGGCGAGGCCGAACTCCTCGCCCTGGCCCGGAGCTCCGACCACCCCGACGCCGAGGCCGTCCTCCTGCCCGACACGGCTCTCCACACGGCGGCCCACATCCCGGCTCTGGAGAAGGAACTCGGCAAACCGGTCCTCACCGCCAACCAGGTCACGGTCTGGGAGGCCCTGCGCCTGGCGGACCGGCGGGTGAACGCGCCGGAACTGGGGGCGCTCTTCACGAGGGAGCCGATCGTCCAGGCGTGAGGCCGAAGGCCTGGTTCTCGCCGCCCGCGGCGACGACCGCGGGCGGGGAGCAGGCCGCGCGGCGACGACCGCGGGCGGGGAGCAGGCCGCGGTTCACGGCCTCCGTTCCGGTGGCGGGGACGGGGGATGCGGCGGTGGCGGGGCCGGGGGATGCGGCGGTGGCGGCAGGGCGGGCGGCTCCCGGTGGCCGCGCCGGAGGACCGAGGGGAACGCGAAGCCGACGGCCGAGCCCGCGGCGGCTCCTACCGCCAGGGCCAGGAGGACGTCCCAGCCGATCCCCGAGTCGAGCAGTTCCTGCGGCCCGGCGACCAGGGCCCCGAAACAGCCCGCCGGGACCGCGCCGCGCAGGCGGGTGCGCAGAGTGGGCCCGTTCCCGCTCATGGACGCTCGCTCCACGCGGGCCGACGGCGGAGCACCCACAGCGCGACGCAGGTGACGAGGGCGACCAGGAAGAGCACGCCCACCGCCACCCTGGCCGCCGTCCAGACGGCTCCGTCCGGATCCCAGAGGGCCTCGGCCAGGTTCATGGCGACGGCCACCGCGAACGCGGTCTTGAGGCAGGCGGCCGCTCGCGCCGCCCGGTACGCATCGGTCTCCATGTCGCTCCGAGTGCCCCCGAAGCGGCCGGAACAGGGCGCCCTGCCCTCGAACGTGTCCTTCATGGGGGCCGGAATCGGTCCCACCCCTTCTTCGGCGCAGAGCGGGGCAAAACTGCTCCAACTCCCCAGCCGATGCTGAGGAATGCTCAACTCCGCCGCCTCACACGGCACATGGGTTGACCGAAAGCGCGTTCCCCTTCTGTCGCCCATCGCGTGCACACTGACCTCGTCCCCAGCCAGTCGTGCCGTGAAGGACCCCCGATGGCCGAACCGGGCCCGTTCAGATCCTCCGCAAGCGCTGTCCAGCTGGCCGGGCGCCTGCTGTGCCGGAGCCTGGCCGCCGCCATGGCCTCGGCCGCCGCGGACGCCCTCCTGCACCCCCGGTTCCGCTGGTGGGGTGCCGTGTGGACGCTGCCCTGGTGGCTCACCGGTGCGGCCGTCCTCGCCTGGACCGTCCTGCGCGTCCGCGAGAAGGCCGGCCGCAGGCCCCCGCGGGACAGTGTGCGCAGCGACTGGGAGCGGGCCGCCTGACCGTCCGGCGGCACTCCGGGAATAACCGGAGACAGTCCCCTGTTACAGCCGGGACGACAGCACCCGGCCCACAGCAGGAGGCACCCCACCGTGGCGGCAGACGACACACGCGGCGACGAGATCCGCGGCGCGGCGCAGGGCAGCGCCCCCGTCCCCCTCTCCGTACTGGACCTGGTCACCGTCGGGGCCGGCCGTACCGCCTCCGACGCCCTGCGCACCAGCGTCGACCTGGTCCGCCTCGCGGAGAACCGGGGCTTTCACCGCTACTGGGTCGCCGAGCACCACTCCATGCCGGGCGTGGCCTCCTCGTCCCCGGCCGTGATCCTGGCCCACCTCGCCGCCCACACCGACCGCATCCGCCTCGGCTCGGGCGGCGTGATGCTCCCCAACCACGCCCCGCTCGTGATCGCCGAGCAGTTCGGGACGCTGGAGGCCATGGCCCCGGGCCGGATCGACCTCGGACTCGGCCGTGCCCCCGGCACGGACGGTGCCACGGCCGCCGCCCTGCGCCGCACCGACCGGCTGAACGAGGGCGCCGACGACTTCCCCGAGCAGCTCGCCGAGCTGACCCGTTTCCTGGACGACGACTTCCCCGACGGGCACCCCTACCGCCGCATCCACGCGGTCCCCGGGCCGGTCCAGGCCACGTCCCCGGGCGGCGTCCAGTCCCCGCACCGGCCGCCGCTCTGGCTGCTCGGCTCCTCCGGCTTCAGCGCCCGTCTGGCCGGCACCCTGGGCCTGCCCTTCGCCTTCGCGCACCACTTCTCGGCGCAGAACACGATCCCGGCGCTCGATCTGTACCGGGAGTCGTTCCGGCCGTCCGCCGTGCTCGACGAGCCGTACGCCCTCATCGGCGTCTCGGCGTTCGCCGCGGACGAGGAGCGGGAGGCCCGCCGGCAGGTGCTGGCCGCCGCCCTCAGCATGGTCCGGCTGCGTACCGGCCGCCCCGGCCTCGTGCCCACCCCGGAGGAGGCGGAGGCCTACGCGTTCAGCCCGATGGAGCGTGACTTCGTCGACTCCTGGAACGCCAACGTCATCCACGGCACCCCGGACGAGGTGCGCTCCGGCCTGGACGACCTCGCCAAGCGCACGGGCGCCGACGAGCTGATGATCACGGCCAACGCGCACGGCGGCGACGTCCGCGTCCGCTCCTACGAACTCATCGCCGACGCCTACGGCTTGCCGACACCCGCCTCCGCCGACACGTCCGGCGTGCCCAGCAGCTCGGAGATGCGGTCCGGCGACACCGGACGGGAGTAGAGCCAGCCCTGTCCGGTGTCGCAGCCGATGCTGCGCAGCCGGGTGGCCTGCGCCGAGGTCTCCACACACTCGGCCGTGACGGTCAGCCCCAGCCGGTGCGCGAGCTGGATCATCGCCTCGACGACGACCTCGTCGGCCGGGTTGGCGCGGGCCGCCGCCTCCCGGTCGTCGTACTGGAAGCCGCGCACGAAGGACCCGTCCAGTTTCAGCACCGACACCGGCAGCCGGCTCAGGTACGCGAGGTTCGAGTAGCCGGTGCCGAAGTCGTCGATGGCGATCCGCACGCCCATGTCGCTGAGCGCCTTCAGGGTCTGCAGGGGCCGGCCGGCCGAGCCCATCACCGCCGACTCGGTCAGCTCCAGCTGCAGCAGGTGCGGCGCGAGGCCCGTCCCGTCCAGCGTCTCGGCCACGTCGGCCACCAGGTCCGAGTCCCAGACCTGCCGTACGGCCACGTTCACACTGACGAAGATCGGCGGCTCGTCCGGGTGGTCCAGCTGCCACCGCCGGGCCTGCTCGCAGGCCGTACGCAGCACCCAGCGGCCCAGCGGGACGATCGAGCCGTCCTCCTCGGCCAGTCCGATGAACCGATTCGGCGTCAGTACGCCGAACTGGGGATGGTCCCAGCGGACGAGCGCCTCGACCCCGTGCAGCCGGTCGTCCTCCATGCCCACCAGCGGCTGGTACTCCAGCTGGAACTCACCGCGGTCGATGGCGGGCCGGAGCGTGGAGGCGAGGGCCTGGCGGGTCATCCGGTGGGCGTTGCGCTCCGGGTCGAACAGCGTCCAGCGGGCCTTGCCGTCGGCCTTCGCCCAGTAGAGCGTCGTGTCGGCCGCCTGCATCAGCGCGGTGGGCGTGGTGCCCGCGGCGTGCCGCTCCACGACCCCGATCGACGCCGAGACCGACAGCCGCTGCCCGGCGATGTCGAACGGGTCCTGGACCGCGCGCAGCGCCGACTCGGCCAGCTCGGCCAGCTGTTCGGTGCCCGTGGAGTCCTCGACGAGCAGCGCGAACTCGTCACCGCCCAGCCGGGCCACCAGCGGGATGCTGGTGCGCGCGTGGCCGGCCTCGTCCGCGCAGCGCATGAGGCGCTCGGCGACGGCGGCCAGCAGCCGGTCGCCGACCCGGTGGCCGAGGGTGTCGTTGATGGCCTTGAAGCCGTCCAGGTCCAGGTAGCACAGCCCGATCCGGCCCGTGCCGCTCTCCTCGTACGACTCCGCCTCCAGCGCGGCCGACAGCCGTTCGAAGAACAGGGTGCGGTTGGGCAGGCGGGTGACCGGATCGTGCATCTGCAAGTGCCGCAGCCGGGCCTGGAGTTCCCGCCGGGCGCTGATGTCGGCGACGGACAGCAGGACGCCGCTGTCCTCGACGGGCAACGGGGTGACCGTGACCTGCACCCACAGCGAGTGCCCGTCGGGGTGCTTGAGCCGGCGCGTGCAGCGCAGCCGGGACTGCCGGCCGCGCAGCACCTCGCGGTAGGCGTGCCAGGTGCGGGCGTCGGAGGTGAGGTCGACCAGGTCGGCGGCGACGGACCCGGCGAGCTCCCCCGGGGGGAGGCCGAGCAGCGCGGCGAGTGCGTCGTTGGCGCTGACGACCGCGCCCTCGCGGTCCACGACCGCCATGGCGATCGGGGCGACCGCGAAGGCGGCGCGATAGGGCTGCCGGGACGGTGGCCCGGTACGGGGAGACGTATCGATCTCACTCTCTGTGACGATCGGCCGGTCCAGTTCTGCTGCGGGCGCCGGCCCTTCGGAGGTTCCGCTCACCGCTCGCTCCCGCATGTATTCGATCTCTGTCCGTGCAGGAAAGGTCAGGAAAGTGTGCCGATCATAGAGGCTGGCCCCAGTGCCTTCCAGCCGGTGTCCAGTCTCCCCGGCCAACCGGCCCTTCTGCCAGATCGTTTCTGCGCACACCTGGGCGCCTTCTTCAAGCCCCCGACCAGTTGTGACGTTCTGTGAGCGCTTCGGGGGTGTCGGCTTCCGCGATTTTTCGGCCCCTTCACCCGACCGGTGCAGGCAAACAGGGCGCAGTACGACAAATCACCACAGGCTGGGTGCGGTGTCCCGCGAACCGTACCCGGAGGTACCCGTGCCGCGTCCGTTTCCGCGCGCCCGACTGCGCAGTACCGCGGCCGTGTTCACCACCATGTCCGCGCTCGCCGCCACCTCCCTGGGCGCCGGGCCCTCGGCCGCCGAACCCGACTCGGCCGCGCCCTGCGCCCTGACCCGGACCGACGCCCATCACTCCGAGGGCCTGGACACCTGGAACGCGGCCTACCCGCGCCCGGCCCGGTCCCTCGACGCGGTCATGGTCTTCCTGTCCTTTCCGGACTCCCACCCGCTGACCACCCCGCAGGAGCTGACCGCCGACCACTTCCCGGCCACCACCCGCTTCTTCGAACAGGCTTCCTACGGCCGCTTCACCCTGCGTCCGCACGCGCTGCGGCAGTGGATCCGGATGCCGAAGCCGTCGACCGCGTACGACATAAAGCGGGACTGGAGCCCCGAACACCGGTCCGCCTACCTGCGCGACGCCCTCGCGGCGGCCGACCCCCGGGTCGACTTCTCCCGCTACGACGTCGTGTACTTCGTCGCCGACCCCGACGCGCCCGGTGTCGACTCGGACGCGACCAAGGTGGTGAACCTGACGAGCCCGCTGCGGGCCGACGGCACCGACCTGCGCCGGATCGTCACGGTGTTCGAGCAGCACCCACCGGACCGGCTGGTGCTCGCGCACGAGACCGGGCACGTGTTCGACCTGCCCGACCTGTATCACCGGCCCGCGGACGGCAAGGGCGACTGGGACACGCACGTCGGCGACTGGGACCTGATGGGCAGCCAGTTCGGGCTCGCACCCGACCTCTTCGCCTGGCACAAGTGGAAGCTGGGCTGGCTGGACGCGCGGCAGGTGCGGTGCGTGCAGGACGCCGGGTCCGCCCGGCTGACCCTGGAGCCGCTGACGGCGGGGCCGGGGGTGCCGGCGACGGGGGCCGCGGGGGCGCAGGCCTTCGGACTCGGGCGCGGGACCAAGCTCGCGGTGGTGCGGACGGGCGTCGACAGCGTGCTCGCGTTCGAGGCGCGGGGGCCGGTGGGCAACGACGCGGCAGCGTGCCGGCAGGGGGTGCTCGTGTACCGGGTGCGGGGCGGTGCGCAGTCCGGGGGCGGGCCCATCGAGGTGATCGACGCCCATCCGCGCACCGACGCGTGCTCGGCGAGCTCCGTCTACCCGCCCCTCGCGGACGCCCCGATCGGCATCGGGGAGAGCTTCACGGTGCCGGGGGAAGGGGTGCGGGTGAAGGTGGAGGGGCGCACGGTGTCGGGGGCGTGGACGGTGAAGATCGCGGTGGGGCGCTGAGGGTGCCGAAGGCTCCGCCGGGCATGCGAAAGGCCCCTCGTTCTCACGAGGGGCCTTTCACCGTCTGGTGCGCCGCCAGGGACTCGAACCCCGGACCCGCTGATTAAGAGTCAGCTGCTCTAACCAACTGAGCTAGCGGCGCCTGCTGACGTCGTAGACCTTAGCATCCTGGTCGGGGGGAGGAAAAATCGAAATCCGCACCGCCGAGCGGGCCGCCCGGACGGCCGCCCAGAGCAGTACCTCGGGGCCCGGAAGCCAGGGCTGACGCGTGTCGGGCGCGACGAGCCAACGGGAGGCCGAGCGCCCGGGGGCGCCGCTCCCGGCGGGCGCCGGACGGGTGGGGTCGGAGCTGTCCGGGAGGGCCGAGCAGGCGGGGCGGGCGCCCTCCGAGCGGCTCGGGTCGGCCGGGTGAGTGCGCTCCGAGTGGCTCGGGTCGGCCGGGTGAGTGCGCTCCGAGAAGGTGAAGCCGGCAAGGGGCGTGCGCTCCGACGGGGCCGGGACGGTCACCGCGTCGCCGGTGCCGTGACACAGCAGCGGCGGTACGGAGTCCGTACGGCGGTCCCGGCGGGCACCCCGCTCGTCCCGGTCGCGTGTGCCCCACTCCTCCCACTCCAGCAGCGCGGGCAGTCGCTGCGCCGTCCCCGGAGCGGCGAACAGCAGCATCCGGCCCCGGAACTGCGCGACCGGCCCCGAGCCGGGGCCGTCGTCCCACAGCCGGTCGAGCATCCGCCGGCCGAACAGCGCCGGGGCGCTGACCACGTCGAAGACCGACCCGCAGGGCAGCACGACCGGGGCGTCCGGCCGCTCCCGCCAGAGGGCGAGCGTGCTTCGCGGATACGTTCCTGCCGAGGCGAGCCAGGCGGCCCCGTCCGGGGTGACATCGGAGGCGTTCCATGCGCTGCTCATGACGTCCAGGTCTACCGGCCGTGAGCGGGCGGTTCCCGAGGGTTGCGGGAAATCGGGACAGGAGGCAGGGGGAAGAGGTATCTTGCCCGCCTGGCATATGCCAGGCGATCGGTGGAGGTGCGCCGGGGTGTGTCAGACGGTGCCGCCGGGCCCCCGGCCCTCGACGCCGCCCCGCATCAGGTCCCGCCCGAACTCGACCATCTTCTTGGCGTAGTCCTCGGTCCACTCGGCCCGCTCGGCGATGTCGGCGGTCGTCAGCCGGTCGAACTTCCGCGGATCGGCCAGCTGCGCCGCCGCCATCGCCTGGAACTCCACCGCCCGGTCCGCCGCCGCCCGGAACGCCAGCGTCAGCTCGGTCGCCCGCGCCAGCAGGGCCCGGGGGTCGTCGATCGACTCGAGGTCGAAGAAGTGCTCAGGGTCGGAGGCCGCCTCCGCCGGCTCGAAGAGCAGGGGCGCGGGGCGTAGCCGCGGTTCGTTCCGACGCGGCGTGGGCTCCGCCATGTCTTCTCCTCCTCGTACGTCGCGCACGACCCTCCCGGTGGATGGGCCACCGTCCATTGTCTCGCGGGCGCGCAAGTGGGCATCGCGGTAGTGGGTACGGCCGCCGCACCACCCGGTGTTCGCCGGGGCTTCGGGGGCACGCCGCTTTCCGGCCACATCACGGCCGCCAGCCCACCCGGTGTTCCGCCAGGTGCGCCAGGACCGCGTGGTTGGCCTCCCAGCCGTCCGGGAACTTCACCACCGTCCCCAGCTGGACCGGTTCCGTCGACGGATAGTCGTCCAGCAGGCCGGTCACTCCCGCTCGGCACACCACGATGCAGGCGTGCCGGTGGCGGGAGGCCAGGACGCACAGGCGGCCCGTCTCCAGGTGGAAGGCGGTCGCGTCGGGGCGGCCGGAGAGGGGATGCAGGACCACCGTGACGTCGTACTCGCGGCCCTGGAGCCGGTTCGCCGTGTCCACGACCACGTCGGTGACGCCCAGGCCGGACAGGGCCGCGCGGACCGCGGCCGCCTGGTCCCGGTGGGCCGTGCCGACGGCGATCCGGTCGGCCGTGAGGGGCGAGGGGACCGGGGAACGCTCCGAGGTCGCGGCGCCCGCCCGCTCCAGCAGACGCCGTACCACCACGGCCACCGCCCGGACCGCCTCCGGGTCCGTGCGCGGCGTGTGCCGGGCGGGCAGCTCCAGCAGGCCCCAGCCCGACTCGGCCGCCTCGTCGATCACCCGGTCGGGGCCCGAGCCGTCCGACGGCACGCCGAAGGCCAGGGTCCGGTCGCCGGGGCCGGTGCCGCTGCGGAACGGCGTGTAGGGGTAGAACGCGTCCGACACCAGGGGCGCCGCGGAGGCCGGGAGCCGCCAGGACACCGGCAGGCGGTGCTGGGGCAGGTCCGGGTTGTGCGCGAGCAGGGTCGTCACCGCCGATGCCGACGGGTCGTACGCCAGGCCCGCCCACTGCTCGCTGCCCACGATCGCGAACGGGTCGAGCTGCCCCGGGTCGCCCACGAACAGCGCCCGCTCGAACAGCCCGGCCACGGCGAGCAGCGCGTCCGAGCGCATCTGGTACGCCTCGTCGACGATCGCGTGCCGCCACGGCTCGTCCACCTTGACGTGCGCCCACTTCGCCGCCGTCGAGATCACCACCGCGAGCCCCGCGAGGTCGGCGGCCCTGGCGGACGTGCGGACGCTCTCCAGACCGTCGAGCGCCTTGTCGTACGGGTCGGAGTCGCTGCTGTGCAGACGCCCCACCGGCAGTTCGGGGTTCTTCTCGGCGAGCCGCAGGACCAGGTCGTCGACCTGGGCGTTGGTCTGCGCGACGACCATCAGCGGGCGCCCCGCTTCGGCCAGCTCCAGGGCCGCCCGGACCACCAGGGTCGACTTGCCCGCGCCCGGCGGGGAGTCCACGACGACACCGCGCGCGGTGCCGTGCAGCGTGTCGCGCAGGATCGCGTCGGTGGCCTCGGCCGCGGCGGCCGAGGGGTCGAACACCGTGGTCACAGCACGTCCTCCTCGGTCACCGGGTCGGCGGCCTCCAGAACCGCCTCACCGGGCGGCCCGCCGTGCGTCCACGGCGTCTCCTCCGGGTCGGGCAGTTTCGCGCCGCCCCGCTGCTCGTGCTCGAACAGCGTGAAGCAGATCCGGTCGCCCTTCTCCGGCACCGAACCCGGCTCGGGCTCCTTGCCGCGGCCCATCTTGTCCAGCACCCGCAGCACCACGACCGCGCCGTCCTCCTCGGCCGCGACGAACTCCGCCGACTGCGGCTTGCCGCCCAGCGACCGGTACACCTTGGTGCGCTCGGCGAGATGCGGCCGGTCGTCCGTGCGCACCGTGACCAGGGGGCGGGGGCTTGGCCGCTTGCCCTCGCTGTAGGCCATCGCGACATCGGTGACCTCACCGGCGAAGGCCTCCCCGGACAGTCGCCGGCCCGCCATCACCAGCGGATCGTCGAGGGCCTCCTGCGCCTCCAGCCGGGCCTGCTCGCGCTCGCGTGTGGCGAGCTTGTTGGCCGCGGTGACCGCGTCGTCGCGGCGCGGCTGCGGGGGTTCGCCGGCCAGGACGCGGTCGCGGTGGCCGGTGAACGACCAGCGGTCGCGCGTCCACCGCTCCTCGACCCGCGTCCCCTCCGGCAGCTCGCGCAGCAGGTCCAGGCCCCGCCAGACCGCGTCCCAGGTGGGGCGGGTGCGGCTGAGCACCAGGTCCCGGATCTCCCGCTCGGCGGCGGTCAGCGCGCCGAGCCGGTCGTCGGCCTCCAGACCGTCCTCGGCGGCGGCGAGGGCGGTGCGGGCCCGGTCGTAGCGCTCGATGGCCGGGGCGAGCAGCTTGTTGTCGAACGCCGGGTCGGTGGCCGGACCGGCCGGGGGGCAGATCAGCTGGCCCTGCGCGTCCCGTTCCAGCTCGGCCCGCAGCGCGGCCTCGGCGCCGGTGACGCCCTCCGGCGGGTCGATCCAGGCGAGCAGCGCCCCCAGATGCTGGTCCTCCAGGGTGGACTGCCCCGTCACCCAGTGCCGGCCCAGCACGTCGGTCATCGCCAGCAGCAGCGAGGAGCCGGGCACCCGGGCCCGCTCCCCGAAGTGCGTCAGCCACCGCCCGAGCAGCGGCACCCTCGGCGGCGCCGGGTAGGGGGCCTGCGGATCCTGCTCCGCCGTGCGCCGGAACCGCATCGAGCGCCCGAGCAGCCGCACCAGGTCGATGCCCGCCCGGCTCGGCACGATCAGCTGCGGCGCGTCCGCGCACAGCTCGACCTCGACCTTGACGCGCTTGCCGGTCTCCGGGTCGGTCTCGGTGCGCTCGGCGGCCTCCACGGTCTCGGCGTAGGAGTCGACGTAGGGCAGCACGATGTCGGCCAGCTCGGCCAGGAACGCGAACCTCAGGTCGCGGTCACGGGGTTGCGGGACGGCCAGCAGACGCGGCGCGTCGCGGTCGGTGCCCACCAGCGCGCCGAGCGGGGCGCCGGCCTCACCGGCGGTGGTCAGCGGCACGAACACCAGCGGACGGTCGCTCAGATGCCGGTGCCGGACGGTGGCGGAGGGCTGGGCGCGGCCCGTGCTGACGGCTTCGAGGCGGGCCAGGGTGGAGATCAGCGACACGCCGCCTCCAGCGCCTCGGCCCGCAGGGCGGCCGCCCGCCGCAGTGCCGCCACGGCCGGGTCGTCGGGGTCGCCCGCCTCACCGCGCGCGGCGGCGAGGACGTCCTCCACGGTCGTGAGGCCGCCCAGCTCCGCCCGCACCGGGCGTCCGAGCGAGGTCACCGCGCCCGCCTCGCGGGACCGGCTCCGGCAGTGGAAGGCCAGCTCGCACGCGGACAGGCACTCGGGCGCGTAGGACGCCGGGACCGACTCCACGGCCGCCGTCAGCGCCTCGGCGGGCAGTTCGGGTGAGAAGCAGGTGCCCTCGGGCAGCGCGTCGGCGATGTCCTCGATGCGGGTCAGCCGGGCCAGCTGGCGGGCCGTCACCGCCCGCTGCTTGCGGATGTCGACGGCGGACGCGGTCGGCTGGTTGGAGAAGTCCCTGGGACACACCAGCAGGATCCGGTGCCGAACCCGCGGTGCGGACACGGACGCTTCCTCGGCCCCCTCGCGACCTGCCCCGTCGCCACCAACCCCCTCGCCGGCGGCGCCCTCGGCACCGGCGCCCTTGGCACCGGCGCCCTTGGCACCGGCCCCCTCGGCACTGGCGACCTCGGCACCGGGGCCGTCCTCCGGCTCCGCGCCGAGGCGCGCGGCGAGCTCCTCCAGCGCCAGGACGTACACCGCAGCCTGCCGGGCCGCCGCCCCGACCTTCGACGGATCGGCCGAACCGTCCAGCAGGGGGAAGGACTTGATCTCCACGACCGTCCAGCTGCCGTCCGGGTGCACCACCACCGCGTCCGGCTCCAAGTAGGCGGGGGAGCCCGCGACGTCCAGCGCGAGCATCGGGTGGTCGAGCAGGGTCCACGCGCCCGGACGCGCCGCGGCCTCCCGCAGCTCCAGCTCCGTACGGGCCGTGCGCCCCCGGGGACCGGGCGCCGTCAGGTCCGGCACGCGCGCCTCGACGGGCGGCTCGGCGGACCGGTCGAGCCTGTCGTGCACCAGCCGCAGCAGCTCCGCCCCGCCGTCGGCCTTGACCTTCGCCTCGAAGGCGTTGCCCCGGGTGAGCGCGAACTGCGACTGCCCGAAGGCCGACGGCGAGCCGAGCGCGCTCGCCAGCGCCGCCTTGTTCACCCCGGCGCCGTCGAGGATCGCGCGCCGCGCACAACCGGGATTGGCGGCCAGAGCCGCCAGGGCGCGCGCGTCCAGTGCCTTCGCGGGTACGTCGGGGCCGCGCAGCTCAGCGAGCCGGTGCCGGAGCGCCGTCCCCCGCGTCCTTGGGGGAGGCACCCGGTTCGGCTCCCGCTCCGAGCCGCGCCTCGCGCTGCCGTGGAATTCGCTCACCCGCGGAAGTCTGGCATCCGGCACTGACAATCGAGGAACCCGTGGCGGGAGAGGCGGCGGGAGAACCGGCGGGAGAGGCGGCGGCGGAGTCGCCGGGAGACGCGGCGGGGAGGCCGGCGGCCAGGCCGGCGGCCAGGCCGGCGGCCAGGCCGGCCGGAGTGCCCGCCGTGACCGGTGCCGGCCGGACGAACCGGGCCTTCACCCGGTCCGCGGTGCGCATCACGAGCGGCGCGAGCAGCAGCCCGGCGCCCATGACGGCCGCGCCCGCGACCGCGTCGAGGAAGTAGTGGTTGGCGGTGCCCATGACCACGATCGTCGTGATCAGCGGGTAGGCGACGGCGGCCACCTTCGTCGCGCGCGTACCGCCGAAGCGCCACAGCATCACGCCGCACCACAGGGCCCAGCCCACGTGCAGGCTCGGCATCGCCGCGTACTGGTTGGTCATGTTCCCCATGCCGCGCGGCGCGCTCGCCGCGCCTCCCCACCAGCCGTAGGAGCTGTACTGGGCCATCGTGTCCACGAAGCCGTGGCTCGCGTCGAGGAGCCGGGGCGGGCAGGTCGGCATCAGGGTGAAGCCGATCAGACCGATGAGGGTGGACGTCATCAGCCAGGTGCGCGCGGCGCGATAGCGCACGGCCCGGGAGCGGAACAGCCACACCAGCACGGCCGGGGTGACCAGGTAGTGCAGAGACGCGTACCAGAAGTCGGCGGGTATGCCGATCCAGGCCTCGCGCGTGAAGAGGCGGTTGAGCGGGTGCTCGAAGTTGAGATACAGCGCCTTCTCGAAGCGCAGGATCGACAGGCCGTTGTCGACGGCGCCGGAGACGTCACCGCGCGCGAGGAGCCGGCCGGCCGAGTAGCACGCGTACACCAGCAGGATCAGCGGCAGCTCGGTCCACCAGCGCAGCCTGGACGCGGGGGCAGCCTCGGTGCCCGGTGTATCGGTGTGCGGCATCCGATCGTCCTCCCCCTTCGTCATCACGCGTAACCCGTTCGGCCGTGTCACTTTACGGTGTGGGCGCGCGTCAGGGGGCGCGCCTCCGGCTCTCGAAGACGCAGGGATCGCCCCCCGGGTTGCCCCCGCGGGGCGTGCGCGATGATGGAGGAGTTCCCCTTGCGTTGTTCCTCCGGAAAGGTTCCCCATGGCCGCGCGCATCCTGCTGGCCCGCCACGGACAGACCGAGTGGTCCCTGTCCGGGAAGCACACGGGCAGGACCGACGTGCCGCTTCTGGAGGAGGGCCGGCGCGGCGCCAAACTGCTCGGCGAGCGCCTGCACCGGGCGCCGTACGAGGGCCTGGACGGCGTCGAGGTGCGGACCAGCCCGCTGGCACGCGCGCGGGAGACCTGCGAGATCGCCGGCTTCGGCGACCGCGCGCGCACCTGGGACGCGCTGCTGGAGTGGGACTACGGGGCGTACGAGGGCATGACCCCCGCGGACATCCAGGCCGTCCGGCCCGGCTGGCTGATCTGGCGCGACGGCGTCCCGGACGGGGAGTCGCTCGCCGAGGTCACGGCCCGGGCCGACGAGGTGGTCTCCTGGGCCCGCTCCGAGGACCGGGACGTCCTGGTCTTCGCCCACGGGCACATCCTGCGCTCCATCGGGGCGCGCTGGCTCGGCCTCCCGATCGACTTCGCGGCCCGGATACGGCTGAACCCCACGTCCCTGTCGGTGCTGGGCTGGGCCTACGGAGAGCCGGCGATCGAGAGCTGGAACGACCTGGGGCACCTCGCGTAGGCCGCGCCCGCGGAAGTCCCGCCGTCCGCCCGCGGGCAGGCGGGACGTCGTGGACAGGGCCGGGGACAGGGCCGGAGCCTCGCGCCCTGTGGGGTGGGGCCGTGTCGTCCGCTCGCGGGCGGGCGGGCCGTCACGGACAGGGCCGTGGACACGGACGGGGTCTCACGCCCTGCGGGGTGTCGAGGCGTGACGGTCCAGGAACGCCGACACCCCGGAGGCCCGGCGGTGCGGCAGCAGCACCCGGGCCGTCGCCGCCAGCATGGTCTGCACGCGGGACGACTGGACCTCCTCCAGCAGGTCCAGCACCCGCATCCCCGCCACCGCCGCCTCGTCCGGCCGGCCCCCGCGCGCGAGGTCGTCGGCCAGCTCCGCCGTGTACAGGGCGATGTTCCGCGTGAAGTGCGGGTCCTGCAGTTCGGCCGCCCGGCGCGCGTGCCGTGCCGCCCGGGGCCAGTCCCCGAGCGTGGACCAGCACTGCGCCTCCAGGCCCTCCAGTTCGGCCTCGCCGTAGAAGCTCATCCATTCCGGGTCGGCGTCCGACGGGCCCCGTTCGAAGAAGGCCTGCGCCCGGGCCAGTGCCTGTTCGCAGCCGACGCGGTCGGCGAGTCCGGCCCAGCCGCCCGCCTCGCGCAGCGCGAGCAGCGACATCAGCCGGGCCGAGCCCACGGGCCGGGCGACGCGCTGCGCGGCCTGGGCCGCCCGGACCGCCTCGCGCGGCCGGCCGGCGTCACGCGCCAGGAACGCCGTGTTGCAGAAGGCGTGCGCCTCCAGACCCGGGTCCCCGGTCATCCGGGCCGTCGCCAGCGCCTCCGCGTAGTGCGAGCGGGCGTCGTCGAAGCGCCCCGAGTCGTGGGCCAGCCAGCCCACGGAGATGGCCAGTTCACCGGCGCCCGAGTAGAGCCGGTCGGCCGTCGTCTGCCGGGTCGCACCGGCGTCCAGCAGGGCGTAGGCGGCACGCAGCGGGGCGGCGGCACGCCGGTAGAGGCCGTCGGCCCCGTGCCGGTCGTCCAGCAGCCGGATCCGGCGGACGGCTTCTTCCAGGGCCCCCGCGTCGCTCGCCCCGGCGCGGTGCGCGGGGCGCCGCGCCGCCGCGGCGTCGCGGGCGAGGCCGACGGGCCCCAGTGAGGCGGCGGCCACCGTGGCGCCTCCGCCGGTCATGAACGCGCGACGTAGCACGTCGCTCTCCTCGTAGGTGTCGTGCGGGTGGTACGGGTCGTCCGGGTTCCGCGCTTCATACGGCTCGCACGCCCTGCTGGTCTCACTCGTGGCTTTCGCCGGGTTCGCGGCGCGCGGCAGGGGCGCGTCCTCGGCGTCGCGCGCCCGGCGTCCGCGTACGGACGAGCGGGGCGCGAACCCCAGGTCGGTCAGCGTGCGGCCGGGAAACATATGCAGCAACACCCGTTCGTACGCGTAGTTGGGGCAGCGGATCTCGCCCGCCTCGACCCGGCCGATGTAGCGCGCGTCACAGCTGACCTGCTCACCGATCTCGAGCCCGGCGCGCCGGATCGCCGCGGCGAACTCGGCCGGCGAGCGCTGTCCGCGCAGCCGCCGGAAGATGAGATTCGGCCGTGGCGGCCGGTTGGGTTGAGACGAGGTCACCGTTGACGACGCCATGGCCGGGTCCTCCCGTGCGAACCGTCGAACCATGCCGGATATGGGGCGACTTGCGGTGAGTCGTCCGCGAGATCTGCCTTGTGTCCGGCGAGCAAGAACGTACCTGCTGTGATGAAGTCGGCACGCTGGGTTTGGCTACAAACCGGATATCTCATCCGTGATCTGCCATGAAGTGCCATCCTTTGCGGCTGACTTCCGCCGTAGCCGTTGACGCTCCGCCGCGTTGAACCTCGCGGACCGGGAGGCCCCCGACTCCCGACCGCTCGTCCAAGCAGGGGTTCTCGTGGTGGAGGCCGGATGGAGACCAGCCGGATCAACGATCCTCGGACGCCGCCGAGTACACCGGCGGCCGGCTGCGATGTGGTGACGGTGCCGGCGCGGCAGGGGCTGGAGGCGGTCGACATCCTGCGCCGCGGACCGGCGGACGCGGTGGGCCCCGTCCTGCACGACGACGGCGGCGACACCCTGGGTTTCCTCGTGCCGCCGGGGACGGCCGCCGGGTGGGACGTGCCGGGCAGCACCTGCACGGAAACCGACGGAAGAGGACAGTCCCTGACGCCCGAGCCTCCCGTCGAGGGATCGGACTGGCTGCTGCCGCCCGGCGAGGCGGACCTGGCGACGGACCCCGCGGTGCTGCGCGAGGCACTGGGCGAGGCGGCCCGGATGATCAGAGCGGCGGACAGCTGCCGCTGAGCCCCGCACCGCCTCCGCGGCAGGTGCCCCCGCCCCGCCTCGACGGCAGATGTACACGTCGTCCTGCCTCGACGTGAGATGTCCACGTCCGGCCTCGACGGCAGGTGCCCCCGCCCCGCCCCGACGGCAGGTGCACGCCCCCGCGCACTGCTGCCGCTGAGGCCCTCGTGTCCGGGCGGCGGGAGCGTACGCGCCGCTCAGCGGCCCACCCCGATAATGACCCCATGGGAAAGTCCAAGGGCGGCCGACGCAGACAGGCCGGTGCCGAGCCCGTCGTGGAGAGCGTCGAGGGCGGGCTCGCCGAGCTCATCCCCGACCGCGAGCGGGCCCGGGCCTGGACGCTGGTGATCGACGGCGCCCCGCAGTCGCACGTCGACCTGGACGACCCTGCGTACCTCTCCTTCGAGTACCAGCGCCGCCTCGGCCACGTGATCGACCTCGCCGCCCTGCCCGGCCGGCCCCTGCACGCCGTGCACCTGGGCGGTGGCGCCCTCACCCTCGCCCGCTACGTCGCCGCCACCCGGCCGCGCTCCACCCAGCAGGTCGTCGAACGGGACAGCGCGCTCGTCCAACTGGTCCGCCGCGAGCTGCCGTTGGACCCGAACGCGCGCATACGCGTGCGCTCCACGGACGCCCGTGCCGGCCTCGCCAAGGTGCCGGACGGCTGGGCCGACCTCGTCATCGCCGACGTCTTCAGCGGCGCCCGGACCCCGGCCCACCTGACCTCCACCGAGTTCCTCGACGACGTGCGCAGGGCCCTCGGACCCGGTGGGGTCTACGCCGCCAACCTCGCCGACGGACCACCGCTCGCCCACCTGCGCGGCCAGATCGCCACCGCCGCCGCCCGTTTCGAGCACCTCGCGCTGGTCGCGGATCCGGCGGTGCTGCGCGGCAAGCGCTTCGGCAACGCCGTCCTGGCCGCCTCCGACCGCCCCCTGCCCGTCGCCGAGCTGACCCGCCTCGCCGCCTCCGACCCGCACCCCGCGCGCGTCGAACACGGCAGGACGCTCACCGACTTCACCGGCGGGGCCGCGCCCGTCACGGACCACGCGGCGGTGGCGTCACCGGCCCCGCCCGCGTCGGTGTTCAGATGACCGACCGCGACGGCTCAGGGTCCCGATAGCCGCCCACAGCGCGCAGTACGTCCCGATGGCCGCCCACAGCGCGCGGTAGTGCCGATGCTTGCCCGCAGCGCGCACTCGGTCCCGATAGCCGCCCACAGCGCTCAGTAGGTCCCGATCTCCACCCGCGGCGGCCCGTCGTGCCAGGTGCAGAACACCGACACCCGGTCCGCGCCCGAGGAGAACTCCACCCGGATCCACGACTCCGTCTTCCACACCTGCATCGACCAGCCCGCCCCGGGCGTCGCCGAGACCAGCGAGGCAGAGGTCCGCCCGAGGTCGAAGACCGCCCGGCCGCCGTCGGTGTCGTAGCTCCTGACCCGGCCCGAGGCGGCGGGGGCGGTGCTGGGCGGCGGTGTGGGGGCGGAGCTCGGCTTCCCGGACGCGGGGGGTGTGCCGGGCTGCCGCCGCTGGGGCGGAGACGTCCGTTCCGACGGTGTGGCCAGGGCCTTCGGTGCCCGCGTGGGCGACGCGTCACCGGCCTCGACGGGCAGGGCACGCGGCGGGTCGTAGGCCGTGCCCGCCATCACCGTATGGACACCCCACCACGACAGCGTGACCGCCGCGCCCGTGGCGAGCAGCCATGCCAGTACGTGTAGGAGTCCTCTGCGCATCGCGGGCCATACTGCCTCACGCGCCCCACCCGTCGCCCGCAAACGGGTTCCCGCGAGGGCAAGTTGTCCACAGCCGGGGAGTTGTCCACAGCCCCCCACCCGGCTGTTCGAGATGGCGTACGGTGCGGCGCATGGCAAGTGTGCTCGTGGTCGAGGACGACCAGTTCGTACGTTCCGCGCTGATCCGGCACCTGACCGACGCCTCGCACACCGTGCGCAGTGTCGGGACGGCGCTGGAGGCGCTGCGCGAGGTCGCCCATGTCCGCTTCGACGTGGTGATCCTGGACCTCGGACTGCCCGATCTCGACGGCTCCGAGGCCCTGAAGATGCTCCGCGGGATCACGGACGTCCCGGTGATCGTCGCCACCGCCCGGGACGACGAGACGGAGATCGTCCGGCTGCTCAACGCCGGAGCGGACGACTACCTCACCAAGCCCTTCTCCGTCGAGCACCTCTCGGCCCGCATGGCGGCCGTGCTGCGCCGTGCCCGCTCCGGCGCCGCCGAGGGAGAACCGTCCCCCGCGATCCGCGTCGGCGGCCTGACCGTCGACCCGCTGCGCCGCCAGGCCGAGCTCGACGGCACCCGACTCGACCTGACCCGCCGCGAGTTCGACCTGCTCGCCTTCCTGGCCCGCCGGCCCGGGGTCGTCGTCCCCCGCAAGGAACTGCTCGCCGAGGTGTGGCAGCAGTCCTACGGCGACGACCAGACCATCGACGTCCATCTGTCCTGGCTCCGCCGCAAACTGGGCGAGACGGCGGCCAGCCCGCGCTATCTGCACACCCTCCGGGGCGTCGGCGTGAAGCTCGAACCACCGGGGGCGCCGCGATGAGGTGGGCCCTGGTCAAGGTGTCGCTGGCGGTGACCACCATGGTGGTGCTCGCCTTCGCGGTGCCGCTCGGACTCGTCATCCGCGAGATGGCCCGCGACCGTGCCTTCTCCAACGCCGAGCGGGAGGCCGCGGCCGTCGCCCCCGCCCTGTCCATCACCACCGACCGCGACCAGCTCGAACGGGTCGTCGCCTCAGCCGGTTCCGACGCCGGGATGGCCGTGCACCTGCCCGCCGGGGACGGCCGGGCCGCCCTCGAACTCGGGCGCCGCCGCGCCACCGACGAGGACATCGCGGCCGTGCGCGAGCTGGGCCGCGCCTCCACCACCGGCGTCACCGGCGGCTGGACCCTCCTCCAGCCGGTCGCCCTCGGCACCGCCCGGATCGCGGTCGTCGAGGTGTACGTGCCGGAGTCCGACGTCACCAACGGCGTCGGGACCGCCTGGGCGGTGCTCGCCGGAGTCGGGGTGGCGTTGATCCTCGGCTCGGTCGCGGTCGCCGACCGGCTGGGCGTGCGCATGGTCCGGCCCGCGCGGCGCCTGGTCGAGGGGGCGCACGACCTGGGGGAGGGCCGGCTGGGCGCCCGTGTGCCCGAGGAGGGCCCGAGCGAACTGCGCCTCGCGGCCGTCGCGTTCAACTCGATGGCCGACCAGGTCGTCCAGCTCCTGGCGAACGAGCGGGAGCTGGCGGCCGACCTGTCCCACCGGCTGCGCACGCCCCTGACCGTGCTGCGGCTCAACACCGCCTCGCTCGGAGAGGGACCGGCCGCCGACCAGACCCGGACCGCGGTCGAGCAGCTGGAGCGCGAGGTCGACACCATCATCCGCACGGCCCGCGAGGCCAAGCCGCAGACGGCGGCGGCCGGTCCGGGCGCGGGCTGTGACGCGGCCGAGGTGGTCCGGGAGCGGATGGCGTTCTGGTCGGCGCTCGCCGAGGACGAGGGCCGCAAGTGGCGGGTGGCCGGGGCCGACCGGCCGGTGCGCATCCCGGTGGCCCGCGCCGACCTGGCCGCCGCGCTCGACGCGCTCCTGGGCAACGTCTTCCGGCACACCGCGGAGGGCACCGCCTTCGCGGTCGACGTGCACAATGGCGAGGACGCGGTGATCGTCCTCGTCTCCGACGCGGGCCCCGGCATAGCCGACCCGGAGGCGGCGATGGCGCGCGGCCGCGGCTCCGGGAACGACGGCTCGACCGGGCTCGGCCTGGACATCGTGCGCCGCCTCGCGGAGTCCACCGGCGGGGACGTACGGATCGGCTCCTCGGTGCTCGGCGGGACCGAGGTGCGGATCTGGATCCAGCTGGACGGCCGCGGCCCGGCCGGCCGCGGACACCGGCAGCCGCGGCGGCGCCGTCCCGGCAGGCTCGCCGCCGTGTACAACCGCGCCCGGGCCCGCTGAGCACATCCGATCTCGCGCCTTCACGGGACGGTCACGTTTCGACAAATGGAAGCAGCGACTCTTGACGGGTGCCCGGACATACGGCTGTCATTGCGCCACCGTGTTCGGTCAAGTTGATTTCTGGTCGATTGCGACTGGATTTCACGCCACACCCTCGTGGCCGAACCCTGCCTTCAGGAGCAGTCCATGCACGACCTCTCTCCCTCCGGTCTCTCCCTCTCCGCTCCCAGCCGCCGCACCCTGCTGCGCGGAATGGGCGGCGCGGCCCTGCTCGGCGCCGGCATACCCCTGCTGAGCGCCTGCGGCGGCAGCGGCTCGGCCGCCGACCCGAAGACGGTCAGTCTCGGCTCCAACTCGTCCGACGCGGTGCCGAAGAAGGCGTTCGCCGAGATCTACGCCGCCTTCACCAAGAAGTCCGGCATCAAGGTCGACGTGAACACCAAGGACCACAACACGTTCCAGGAGCAGATCAACTCCTACCTCCAGGGGACGCCCGACGACGTGTTCACCTGGTTCGCCGGCTACCGCATGCAGTTCTTCGCGGCGAAGAAGCTCGCCTCCCCGATCGACGACGTGTGGCAGAAGATCGGCGGCAACTTCCCCGAGGCGATGCGGAAGCTCAGCAAGGGCGAGGACGGCAAGTACTACTTCGTGCCGCTGTACTCCTACCCGTGGGCCGTGTTCTACCGCAGGAGCGTCTTCGCGCAGCACGGCTACGAGGTCCCCACCACCTGGGACGACTTCGTCGCCCTGTGCAAGCGGATGAAGAAGGACGGGCTGGTCCCGATCGCCTTCGGCGACAAGGACGCCTGGCCCGCGATGGGCACCTTCGACCAGATCAACTTCCGCACCAACGGCTACGACTTCCACGTCGAGCTGATGGCCGGCAAGGCCTCCTGGACCGACCCCAAGGTGCGCAAGGTCTTCGACCACTGGACGGAGCTCCTGCCCTACCACCAGGAGGGCGCGGTGGGCCGCACCTGGCAGGACGCGGCACAGACCCTCGTGGCCAAGAAGGCCGGCATGTACCTCCTGGGCACCTTCGTCGGCCAGCAGTTCACGAACCAGGCCGACCTGGACGACCTGGACTTCTTCGCTTTCCCGGAGATCGACCCGCAGTTCGGGCAGGACACCGTCGAGGCGCCCACCGACGGCTTCATGCTCTCCAAGGCCCCCAAGAACCGCGACGGCGCGGTCGAGCTCCTCGAGTACCTGGGCACGCCCGAGGCCGAGCAGATCTACCTCAAGGCCGACTCCAGCGTGGTGGCCGCCTCCACCAAGGCCGACACCTCCGCCTACACCGCGCTGCAGAAGAAGTCCTACGAGATGATCTCCGGCGCGAAGAGCCTCACCCAGTTCATGGACCGCGACTCCCGACCGGACTTCACCTCCACGGTCATGCAGCCGGCCCTGCAGAACTTCGTCCGCAACCCCAAGAACGTCGACGGCATCCTCTCGTCGATCGAGCGCCAGAAGAAGACGATCTTCGCCTCCTCCTGACCGAACGGAGACCCGACGAACCGGATCCGACCATGACCACCACCCCCGCGAAGGCTCCGGAGCCGGCCCTCCCCCCGGCTCCGGGGCCCGCCCCCACGTCCCCGCCCGCCGCGACCCCCCACGGGCACCGGCGGCTGCTCACCCGCCGCGACCGCGTCACGCTCGGCCTGATGGCCGGCCTGCCGACGATCCTGCACGTCGCCCTGGTCTGGCTGACGGCCCTCGCCTCGATCGCGCTCGCCTTCACCACCTGGGACGGCATCGGCTTCGACTCCATCCAGTGGGTCGGACTGCAGAACTTCCGTGAACTGTTCACCAGCAACCCGCAGTTCTGGCCCGCCGTCGAGCACAACGTCATCTGGTTCGTGGTGCTCATCCTGCTGCCCACGCCCTTCGGCCTGTTCCTCGCCGTGCAGCTGGACAAGCGGATCCGCTTCAGCCGCGTCTACCAGACGGCGTTCTTCCTGCCGGTCGTGATGTCGCTGGCGGTCATCGGCTTCGTCTGGCAGCTGATCTACAACCCGGACACCGGCCTGATCAACAGCGTCATCGGCGCCAACAAACCCGGCCACTACATCGACTGGATCGGCGACCCGGATCTCAACCTGTGGGCCATCCTGGTCGCCGCGTCCTGGCGGCACGCCGGCTACATGATGATCCTCTACCTGGCCGGCCTGAAGAGCGTCGACCCCGCCCTGCGCGAGGCCTCCGCCCTGGACGGCGCGAGCGAGTGGCAGACGTTCAGGAACGTCATCTTCCCGACCCTGCGCCCGACCAACACCGTCGTGCTGGTCGTCACGATCATCGAGGCCCTGCGCGCCTTCGACCTGGTCTTCGTCTTCAACAAGGGCGCCCAGGGCACCGAACTGCTGTCGATCCTGGTGACCAACAACATCATCGGCGAGTCCAGCCGCATCGGATACGGCTCCGCGATCGCCGTCGTCCTGCTGGTGATCTCGCTCGCGGTGATCATCCCCTACCTGATCGCCACCTTCCGGAAGGAGCGGCGCGCATGAGCACCCTGGGCGCACCGGCCAAGCAGCGCACCCCGATCCGCCCGGCGCGGATCCTGCTGCACACCTTCCTCGTCGTCACGGCACTGGCCTGGCTCGCACCCCTGCTGTGGGCGCTGCTCGCGGCGATGCGCCCGTACGCGGAGACCAGCACCAAGGGCTACGTCTCCTGGCCCGGCACGCTCACCCTCGACAACTTCACCAGCTCCTTCCAGCAGTCGGAGATGCTGCACTACTTCGGCAACACGCTGCTGATCGCGGTCCCGGCCGTGCTGCTGACCCTGCTGCTGTCGTCGATGGTCGCCTTCTACGTCAGCCGCTTCGACTTCCGGCTCAACCTGTTCCTGCTGCTGGTGTTCACGGCCGGCAACCTGCTGCCCCAGCAGGTCATCATCACTCCGCTGTACCGGCTCTACCTGCTGATCGACCTGCCCGGCATCACCATGAGCGGCAAGCTCTACGACTCCGCACTCGGCCTGGTGCTGATCCACGTGGCCTTCCAGTCCGGCTTCTGCGCCTTCGTGCTGAGCAACTACATGCGCTCCCTGCCGCACGAACTCACCGAGGCCGCCCTCGTCGACGGCGCCTCCGTGTGGCGGCTGTACTGGCAGATCGTGCTCCCGCTGTGCAAGCCGGCGATGGCCGCCCTCGCCACCCTGCTGTCCATCTGGATCTACAACGACTTCTTCTGGGCCATCGTCCTCATCTCCACCGGCGAGAACATGCCGATCACCTCGGCGTTGAACAACCTCTCCGGCCAGTACTTCACCGACCCCAACCTGGTCGCCGCGGGCGCCCTGCTCACCGCGATCCCCACCCTGATCGTGTACTTCGCACTCCAGCGCCAGTTCGTCAGCGGCCTCACCCTGGGCGCCAACAAGGGCTGACGCCCCCGCGGGACGACGTCCGCGCACCCGCCGCCGAGGTACGGCCGGGGCGCGGCACTCCCCTAGAGGTGCCGCGCCCCGGACCCCGTCCCCCGTCGGTCAGACCGCCTCGACCTCCGGCAGCGTCCCGGTTTGCGCCGCCCGCCCGTACCACCGGGCGCTGGTCTTCGGCGTGCGCTCCAGCGTCGCGTAGTCCACGTAGACCGCGCCGAACCGCTTGCCGTAGCCGTACGCCCACTCGAAGTTGTCCATCAGGGACCACAGGTAGTAACCCCGCACGTCCGCGCCGTCGGCGATGGCACGGCGCACCGCCGACAAGTGGCCGTGCAGGTAGGCGACCCGCTCCGGGTCGTGCACCCGGCCGTCCGAGTCGATCTTGTCGTCGTAGGCCGCGCCGTTCTCCGTGATGTACAGCGGCAGGCCCGGTGCCTCACGCGTGTAGCGCATGATCAGCTCGTGCAGGCCCGTCGGGTCGATCGTCCAGCCCATCTCCGTGCGGTCGCCCGGCGTCTGGTGGAAGGCGACGTCGTCCGCGGCCGGCCACGGCGAGTGGTCGCTCGCCCCGTGACCGTCGGCGCGCGGCGCCTTCGCCGAGACGTCCGCCGCCGACACCAGTGACGGCGTGTAGTAGTTGAGGCCCAGCGCGTCGAGCGGCTGGTTGATCAGCTCCAGGTCGCCGTCGAGGACGAAGTCCCAGTCCGTCAGGGACGACGTCGCCCGGTACAGCGACTCCGGGTAGGCGCCGTGCAGCATCGGCCCGTGGAACACGCCGTTGGCCAGGTCGTCGATCCTGCGGACCGCGTCCAGATCCGCCGGATCCTGCGAAAGCGGCCGCACGACCGAGGAGTTGAGGCTCACCGCGACCGTGTTGCGGGCCGGCATCACCGACCGCAGCGCGGACGCGCCCACACCGTGCGCCAGATTCAGATGGTGCGCGGCACGCAACGAGGCCACCGGGTCCGTACGGCCCGGCGCGTGCACCCCGGAGGCGTACCCCAGGAACGCGCTGCACCACGGCTCGTTGACCGTGATCCACTGCTCCACCCGGTCGCCCAGCGCCTCCCCGGCGATCTGCGCGTACTCCGCGAACCGGTACGCCGTGTCGCGCTCAGGCCAGCCCCCGGCGTCCTCCAGCTCCTGCGGCAGGTCCCAGTGGTACAGCGTGATGGCCGGCTTGATGTTCTTCGCCAGCAGCTCGTCCACCAGCCGCCGGTAGAAGTCCAGACCCTTCTGCACGGCGGGGCCCCGGCCGGTCGGCTGCACCCGCGACCACGACATGGAGAAGCGGTAGGCGCCCAGGCCCAGCTCCGCCATCAACGCCACGTCGTCGCGGTAGCGGTGGTAGTGGTCGACAGCGATGTCACCGTGGTCACCGCCGACGGTCTTGCCCGGCGTGTGGCTGAAGGTGTCCCAGATCGACGGCGTCCGGCCGTCCTCCCGCACCGCACCCTCGATCTGGTACGCGGACGTCGCCGCGCCCCACAGGAAGGCGGGCGGGAAGGTCACCGGAGTGGCCGGGTTCTCGGAGTCAGGCATGGAAGCGCTCCCAACAGGGGTCGTGTGGACCGACAAGCGGACGGGGGGGGGAAGGGGGAAAGGGGCCGAGGCGGCAATGGCTCGGCCCCCGGGCGGAGCAGGACTCAGCCCTTGACGGCGCCCTGCATGATGCCGCCCACGATCTGCTTGCCGAAGATCGCGAAGACCAGCAGCAGCGGCAGCGTGCCCAGCAGCGCACCCGCCATGATCAGGGACTGATCGGGGGTGTACCCGCGGCCGAGGCCGGCCACGGCGACCTGCACGGTCGGGTTGCCGGTCTGGGTGAGCACCAGGAACGGCCACAGGAAGTCGTTCCACGTCTGCACGAACATCAGCATGCCGAGCACCGCCATCGCGGGCCGGGCGGCGGGGAACACCACGTGCCACACCACCCGCCAGCTGCCGGCGCCGTCCACCCGGGCGGCTTCGATGATCTCGTCGGGCAGCGCCTGGAGCAGGTACTGCCGCATGAAGAACACACCGAACGCGCTCACCAGCGAAGGGAAGATCACCGCTTGCAGCTGGTCGGTCCAGTCCAGCTTGGCGACCATCATGTACAGCGGGATCACACTCAGCTGCGGCGGCACCATCATCGTGCCGATCACGAGCAGCATCAGCGCGTTGCGGCCCTTGAAACGCAGCTTGGCGAAGGCGAACCCGGCGATCGTCGACAGCACGACGACGGTGAGCGCCGAGACGCCCGCCACGATCGTGGTATTGAAGAACGCCTCGCCGAGGTTGGCGTCCGTCCAGGCGATCTCCAGGTTCTTGAACAGGTTGGAGCCGAACCAGAACGGCGGCGGCGTCTGCGCCAGGCGCTGGTTGTCACGGGAGGCGGCGATCGCGGTCCACACCAGCGGGAACAGCGACACGATCGTGAACAGGATCAGGATCGCGTAGGCGATCGGACCGCCGTGCAGGGTCCCGCCGGCCCGCGCCGACTTCGGCAGGCGCGAACGCTTGGTCTGCCGGGCGGGCGAGGTCTCGGGGGGCGTCACAGTCGTCGTCACGGCCACAACTCCTTAACTACTGGCGCGCAGCCGGCGCGAGATGACGTAGTTGACGATGCCGATGACGATCAGGATCAGGAACATCGTCCAGGCGATCGCCGAGGCACGGCCCAGGTGCTGGTTCACCCAGCCCTGCTCGTACAGGTACAGGCCGAGCGTCTGGAACTGGTGCTCCGCGCCCCCGGAGGCGCCCTTGTTGGCGTCGAACAGCAGCGGCTCGCCGAAGACCTGGCTGGCACCGATGGTCGACACCACGGCCGTGAACAGGATCGTCGGCCGCAGCGACGGCAGGGTGACGTGCAGGAACTGCTGCCAGCGGCTGGCACCGTCGAGCGCGGCCGACTCGTACAGGTCCTGCGGGATGGCCTGCATCGCCGCCAGGTAGATCAGCGCGTTGTAGCCCGTCCACCGCCAGATGATGATCGTCGAGACGGCGATCTGCGAGGGCCACTTGTCGCCCTGCCAGTCGACCGGGTCGACGCCGAAGAAGTCCAGCGCCCAGTTGATCATCCCGTAGTCCCGCCCGAAGAGCAGCACGAACACCAGGGACGCCGCGGCGATCGAGGTGGCGTACGGGGCGAGCATCGCGACCCGGTAGAAGGTCGAGGCGCGCAGCTTGTAGTTGAGGATGTGGGCGATGCCCATCGCCATCAGCAGCTGCGGGACGGTGGAGATGATGCCGATGGTCAGGGTGTTCTTCGCCGCGTTCCAGAAGAACTCGTCGTCGAAGATACGGGTGTAGTTGCGCAGCCCCACCCAGTTCATGTCGGTGGGCGCGGTCAGCTCCACCTGGTGCAGCGAGGCCCAGCCCGTGTAGATCAGCGGGAAGAGGCCGAACGCCAGGAACAGCAGGAAGAACGGCGAGACGAAGGCGTACGGGCTCCAGCGCACGTCCCGCTGCCAGCGGCGCGAGAGCTTGGCCCGGCGCCGCTGCTCCTGCTCGGAGTCGGAAGCCGCGGGCGGGCGGCCCGGGGCCGCGCCCCCCTCCTTGACGGGGGGCGCGGCGGTGTCGTGACGGGTGGCCATGCGGGTCACTGGTCCAGGTTGTTGTCGATGGTCTTCGTCGCCGTCTCCCAGGCCTCCTTCGCGGACTTGCCCTTCGTGACGAGGATGACGCCGTTGTCCGTCAGACCCTGCTGGATGATCTGGTCCTTCGGGCCGATCACCTGGACCGGGATCTGCTTCGCGGCCTCGGCGAAGATCTCACCGATCGGGGCGTCGCCGGTCATGTCGTTCTTGGCGCCCGTGACCTCGGCGCTGTCGAAGGCGGCCTGCGCGCTCGGGAAGCTGCCCTGCACCTTGAACAGCTTCGCCTGCTGCTCCGGCGCGGTCAGCCAGGCGACCAGCTTCCTGGCCTCTTCGACGTTCTTGCCGCTCTTCGGCACGGCCAGGAAGGAGCCGCCCCAGTTGCCGGACTTGGGCGCCACGGCCACGTCCCACTTGCCCTTGGCGTCGGGCTGCGACTTGCCCTTGATGTAGCCGAGCATCCACGGCGGGCAGGCCATCGCGGCGAACTTGTTGTTCGCGATCGTCTGGTCCCAGGCCGGCTGGAACTGGGTCTGCGCGCCGACCAGGCCCTTCTTCGCGGCGTCGGCGGTCAGGTCGAAGGCGTTCTTGACGGCCGGGTTCGTCTTGTAGACGACCTTGCCGGAGGCGTCGTAGAACTTCTCCTTCTCACTGCTGAGGACCGCGTTGATCAAACCGCCGGGGGAGTCCATGAAGGTGGTGCCCTTGGGGCCCTTCGCCTTGTAGCGCTCACCGACGTCGACGAACTTGTTCCAGTCGCCCGCCCACAGCTTGCCCACCTCGGCGCGGTCGGTGGGAAGTCCGGCCTTCTCGAAGAGGTCCTTGCGGTAGCAGATCGCCATCGGGCCGATGTCGGTGCCGAGGCCGATCGTCTGACCGTCCTTGGTGGTGGCCTGCTGCCACTTCCAGTCCAGCCAGTCGGCCTTGTTCACGCCCGGGGCCTTGGAGAGGTCCTCCAGCTTGGCGGACTGGGTGGCGACGATCTCGGCGATGTTGCCGACCTCGACGGCCTGGACGTCCTGCAGGCCGCTGTTGGTGGTCAGGTGGTTCAGCAGTGCCGGGTAGTAGTTCTCGTTGCGCTCGACGACGTTCTCGGCGATCTTGATCTTCGGGTTGAGCTTCTCGTACTCGCTGTAGAGGCCGGCTTCCTTGAAGCCCATGGTGCCGAAGAGGCCGAGCGTGATCGTGGTCTTGCCGCCACTGTCGCCGCCCGACGAGGAACCGGAGCCGTCGTCCTTGCCGTCGTCGGCACAGCCGGCCAGCAGCCCGGCGCCCAGCGACGCGACGGCCGCGACGACCATCGCCTTGCGGGCGGTTCGGATGCGTGCTCGCATGTCGTCCTCCTGTTGCCCTGACGTGCCGACCCCCCGGCCAACTGCTGTGTCGGACCGTTTTACGCGCTTAAGGCTCGGGCGGGGAACGTGCGGGTTGTGTATGTGCCAGGTACTGTGGGAGCGCTCCCACCAGTGATGTGTTGAAGAGTCCCCGGTCGCGGCGGGGGTGTCAAGGGACCGGACAGGAAGAGATGCGTTCAGTTATCGGCCCGTTAACTGGACCCGCTCCGACCTCGGTTGGGGTCCCGGCCGGTTGAATCGAGCCAGTCGACCACCGGTGGCGCGGCTCGTCCAGCCGAAACGGAAGGCCGGGGCGGCGAGGCCTCGGTGGAGGGCGTCGTGGTCGGCGGGCCTGTTAAATTCCAGGCCAGTCACAGAGTGCGGGTGTGGACGGGAAGGCGGAGCCCATGGCAACCCACGGAGCGCGGGGGCGAAGTGGTGGCCGGCCCACCCTCGAAGAGGTGGCGGCGCGCGCCGGTGTCGGCCGCGGCACCGTCTCCCGGGTGATCAACGGCTCGCCCCGGGTCAGTGACGCGACCCGGGCCGCCGTCGAGGCGGCGGTCGCGGAGCTCGGTTACGTCCCCAACACCGCGGCCCGTGCCCTGGCCGCCAACCGTACGGACGCGATCGCGCTGGTCGTGCCCGAGCCGGAGACGAGGTTCTTCGCGGAGCCGTACTTCTCGGACATGCTCAAGGGCGTCGGGTCGGCGTTGTCCGACACCGAGATGCAGCTGCTGCTGATCTTCGCGGGCAACGACCGGGAACGTGCTCGCCTCGCCCAGTATCTGGCGGCCCACCGCGTGGACGGTGTCCTGCTGGTCTCGGTGCACGCCGACGATCCGCTGCCCGACCTGCTGGCCCAGCTGGAGATCCCGGCGGTGATCAGCGGCCCGCGCTCGGCGGCGGAGACCCTGCCCTCGGTCGACTCGGACAACTACGGCGGTGCCCGCCAGGCCGTCGAGCACCTGCTGTCCCGGGGCCGCAGCCGGGTCGCCCACATCACCGGCCGCCTCGACGTCTACGGTGCCCAGCGCCGTGTCGACGGCTACCGCGACGCCATGAGCGACGCCGGCCTCGGGGTGGACGAGGGGCTCATCGAGGCGGGGGACTTCACCGAGGAGGGCGGGCACCGGGCCATGGTGGCCCTGCTGGAGCGCCACCCCGACATCGACGCGGTCTTCGCCGCCTCCGACGTCACCGCGTCCGGCGCCCGGCGGGCGCTGCGCGACGCGGGCCGCCGTATCCCGGAGGACGTGGCGCTCGTCGGCTACGACGACTCCGCCATCGCTCGCCACATGGAGCCGCCGCTGACCAGCGTCCGGCAGCCCATCGAGGAGATGGGCCGGCGGATGATAGACCTCCTGCTCACCGAGGTCGCCGACCGCCGCCCCCTGGCCTCCCGCGGCCTGGAACGCCGCCAGCTGGTCCTGGCCACGGAACTGGTGTCCCGCGCCTCGTCGTGAACGGCCGCCCGCTCCCGGAGGCCGCCGAGGTCGCCCGGGCCGAGCCGTATCCGCGGACGGCGGGAGAGGCGTGCGGCGAAGGCGTCCTCCACGGTCTCGGGCCGTGCGGCCGATCCGTGCAACGGTCCACCGCCGTAGCGGAGTTGCCCGTGGCGGAGGACGCGAGGCCCGTGGCGGCCGGCGGGCCCGCCTCACGGGCCGCCGCGTCCTCCGCCACGGGCCTCGCGTCCCCGCACGCTCACACCCGAGCCGGTACCAGTCGTCGTACCAGGTACACCCCCGCCACCACGACCAGCACCGCCATGCACGCGATGAACACCAGGCCCGCGCCCTCCAGCCCGAGCGGGCCGGTCAGGAGGCCCACGCCGATCACCGGGACGGAGATGCCCGTGTAGGCCACGACGAACAGGGTCGAGATCACCGCCGCGCGCCGATCCGCGGGGGAGGCCTCGGCCACGTCGGTCAGGGCCCCGCGGAACGCCAGGCCCTGGCCGATCCCGCCGACCAGCGCGCTGGCGATCAGCAGGGCCATCTGGTCCCACCACAGGGCCCCGGCGAGCAGCGCCAGCCCGGCGAGGAGCCCGGCGCAGCCCAGCGGCAGGGAGCGCCGTACGCCGACCCGGCCGACCGCCAGTTGCCCGGCCGTGGAGGAGAAGAAGGCCAGGGCGACGATCAGCCCGCTCACGGCGTGGTCGGACACGTCCAGGGACTCCACCAGGAAGGCCGGGCTGACCGAGGTGAACACCCCGAACAGGGCGAAGCCCACGAAGGAGGCCGTCGCGGCGGGGCCGAACACCGCCCGCACCTGCGGCGGCAGCGCGGGCCGCTGCGGCCGTACGGTGCGCAGCGGCTGCCGCTCCCGTACGGTCTCCGCGAGCCACAGCAGCACGGCGGCCGAGGCGCCGACCAGGGCGAGGTGGGTGACGAACGGCAGATGGAGCGGCCAGGGTGCGTACTGTGCGAGCAGTCCGGAGACAAGGGGGCCGCAGCCCAGCCCGCCCATGTTGGCGGCCGTCGCCACGAACGTGGCCCGGGAGGCACCGCCCGGCGGCGCCAGTTCCATGACGTACGCGGTGGCGGCCCCGGTGAACAGCCCGGCGGACAGTCCCGACAGCAGCCGCCCCGCGTACAGCCAGCCGATGCCCGTGGCGCAGAGGAAGCAGACCGCGCTCACCGCCGCGCACGCCAGTCCGCACAGCAGCACCGGTCGCCTGCCCACGGCGTCCGAGGCGTTGCCGACCAGCAGCAGCACGGCGATCACCGCGAAGGCGTACAGGGCGTACACCACGGTCACCGTCAGCTCGGAGAAGCCGAACTTGTCCTGGTAGAGGGGATAGAGGGGAGTGGGCAGCGTGGTGCCGGCCATGCAGACGGCGAACACCGCCCCGCCGAGCACACACGCACGCCATCCGGTCCGCCCACCGTCCATGCCGCCGACCGTAGCCCCGGGGCGTGGACGCCACGGCGAGCGGCACGCTGAAAACGCTTCAGCCGGTGGCCTCTTCCGAGGCCACCGGCTGAATACTCAGGGTGAGTGACGGGACTCGAACCCGCGGCATCCTGGACCACAACCAGGTGCTCTACCAGCTGAGCTACACCCACCATGACCGGCTTGGAGATCAGTGTTGTCCCCGACCGGCCGAGAAAAAGTGTACAGGGTCCGAAGGGGTGCTCGCGCACGCCTTTCTCCGGGCCCCTCCCCGTACCCCCGTTCTGCCTACTGACCAGGCAGGACGTGCTTCGCGGCGATCGTCCGCGCGGTGTCCGAGTCGGGGCCGGGCTGGGGGACGAACACGGCCTCGCGGTAGTACCGCAGCTCGGCGATCGACTCGCGGATGTCGGCGAGCGCGCGGTGGTTGCCGTTCTTCTGCGGGCTGTTGAAGTAGGCCCGCGGGTACCAGCGGCGCGCCAGCTCCTTGATCGAGGACACGTCGACGATCCGGTAGTGGAGGTAGTTCTCCAGCGTCGGCATGTCCCGCAGGAGGAAGCCGCGGTCGGTGCCGACGGAGTTGCCGCACAGCGGGGCCTTGCCGGGCTCCTTGACGAACTCCCTCACGTACGTCAGGACCTGGTCCTCGGCGTCCTTCAGGGTCGTCCCGGCGGCGAGCTCCTCGAGCAGCCCGGAGGCGGTGTGCATCTGACGCACCACGTCCGGCATCGTCTCCAGCGCCTGGTCCGGCGGCTGGATCACGATGTCCACGCCGTCCCCGAGCACGTTCAGCTCGGAGTCGGTCACGAGGGCGGCCACCTCGATGAGCGCGTCGTCCGACAGCGAGAGGCCGGTCATCTCGCAGTCGATCCACACCATGCGATCGTTCATGTGTCTCACCTTACGACCCGCTGCCTCCGGCGGGGCCGCCCGTCCCGCGAAAGCCACGGGGCCCGCGGGGAGGGGTGCTCCCCGCGGGCCCCGCGGCTACTGCTTCACGGTGCGCTGCGCTGCCCGGGCAGGCTCGCCGACAGGGCCGGGGACTGGCCGACCGCGCTCGCCGCCGCCGTACGGCGGGACTGCAGCGGCACCGGGTGCTCCGGGTGCAGCGGGGCGGGTGCCTGGCCGGGCTGGCCCGGGTGCCCGGCGTGGCCCGGATGGCCCGGGTGGCCCGCCATGCCGGGCCCGGGGCCGCCCGGCGCGCTCTCGGTCTCCTGCGGCCGCTCGCCCTGCGGGCGCCGGGCGCGGTAGGCCGCCCGGTACGCGGCCGGGGACGAGCCCAGCTGCCGGCGGAAGTGCCCGCGCAGGGCGACCGGCGACCGGAAACCGCAGCGGCCGGCCACCTCGTCCACCGAAAAGTCCGACGTCTCCAGCAGGCGCTGCGCCTGGAGGACCCGCTGTGTGATCAGCCACTGCAGCGGAGCGCTCCCGGTCAGCGAGCGGAAGCGGCGGTCGAACGTACGCCTGCTCATGTACGCGCGTGCCGCCAGGGTCTCCACGTCGAACTGTTCGTGGAGGTGCTCCAGCGCCCAGGCGACGACCTCGGCGAGCGGGTCGGCGCCGATCTCCTCTGGTAAAGACCTGTCGAGGTAGCGCTCCTGCCCGCCGCTGCGGCGCGGGGGGACGACGAGCCGGCGGGCCAGGGCCCCGGCCGCTTCGTTCCCGTGGTCCGTGCGCACGATGTGCAGGCACAGGTCGATGCCCGCTGCGGTGCCCGCCGACGTCAGCACGTCGCCGTCGTCGACGAACAGCTCACGCGGATCCACGTGCACCGACGGGTAGCGCTTGGCCAGCGTCGGTGCGTACATCCAGTGGGTCGTCGCGGGACGGCCGTCCAGCAGCCCGGCCGCCGCGAGGACGAAGGCGCCGGTGCACAGTCCGACGATGCGGGCGCCCTCCTCGTGGGCGCGGCGCAGTGCGTCGAGCGCCTCCTCCGGTGGCGGTGAAGTGATCGAACGCCAGGCCGGTACGACGACCGTGCCCGCGCGTGAGATCGCCTCCAGGCCGTGTGGTGCGGTGAGTTCGAGGCCCCCTGTGGTCCGCAGCGGGCCTTCCTCGCCTCCGCACACGAGTAGTCGGTAGCGCGGTACGCCGGCGTCCTGGCGGTCAACCCCGAACACCGACAGTGGTATGGAACTCTCGAAGATGGGGCCGCCGCTGAACAGCAGCACCGCGACGATCTCCTTGCGGCGTCGCCCGGAAAGCTTCCGGGCCGCGGCTTCCGGCGCGGCAGTGGAGTCGTGGCTCATACTGCTAAGCCCCCCTCGGTGGTCGCGGCTCCTCGGTTGTGTCGCTCCTGCACGTTTCCCCTCGGTCCTGCACGAGTCCCCCGCCGTAAACAAGATCGAATCTACTGTGTGCCGTCGTGCCGGAGTGGCCGGTTCGCCCCTCGGCACATTGTCGACTTGGCAACTTGGCGTGAAGCATTCGATCACGAAGCGTTGCACTCGTGGGGCGTGCAGGGAAGTGCGCCTTGTCGCAGTGGCCAATCCACGTAGGGTGCGCGGACCCCCCGAGACCCTTTCCGTGCAGGTCGAACGGGGGTTGGGGGGTGGTCGGACGGGGTGATGCACAGGTATGAGAACTTGGCTGAAAACCGCTGCGAGCGTGCGCGGAAACCGGTCAGCCGACCGGTGTATCTCCGCCGGTGTGCCGTCCGCCACGGTGCGACCCCGTTCCGGTGCGGTGGCGCCGGCCGCGGTGCGGTGCCCGGTCCTCCGCCGCGAGGCGCGCCGCGCCGCGCTCGGACTGGCGCAGCAGGACCCGGCAGGCGCCCGTGACGGCCGCGAGCCCGAGGGCGGTGCCCGCGGCGCCGGCGAGAGAGGTGCCGTAGCCGAGGAGTACCACCGGGACGAGCAGACAGCTGAAGGCGGCCCAGCGCACCACATCCGTCACGGTGTCCCGCGGCGGCGGGGTCGCGCGGTCCGCCTCGGCGGCGGGGCGTGGTGCGGACATGCGGGCTCCCTGTGGCGTGACTCACGGAGTTCAACGCGCGGCTCAGGTGTCGGTCACTGGCTTTGCCGATCACCATCGCGGGTTCGTGCATCCCGTGCAAACCGCCTGTACAGCGCAGCAACCATTGCGTTACGGGCGGTGCCTCGTGCATGCTCCCTGGAACCCGCACGCACCGTGAGCGGGATCTGGGCTAAGGAGGCGTGCCGCCGTACCCTTGGGGGTATGGGGTTGGGAAGAGCATTCCCGGACACAGCTCCGCCGCACATGTTGTCCCTCCCGTATAAGGATCACGACGCCGAGACAGCCATGGCCGGTCACGAATTCTTCGAACCCGCGGACCGCAAGCGGCCCGTCGCCGATCCCACGGCGGCCGAGCCCCTGGCGGCGGAAGAGCCACGCCACTCCTGCGATCCCGCCTTCAAGCACGGTGTCGTCGTCGGCTTCGACGGCTCCACCTCCAGTGAGCGCGCCCTGGCCTACGCGATCGGGATGGCCCATCGTTCCGGATCGGGTCTGATCATCGTCCACGTCGCCAACCGGCTGCCGACCACGGTGTGGGCCGGCTGTGAGCCGCCGGTGTTCGTGGACGTCCCGGACCACCGCACCGAGGTGCTCGGCCTGGAGCTGGCCTGTGCGGACTACCTCGCCGAGGTGCCCTGGATCCTGGTCGAGCGCGGCGGAGACATCTGCCACGAACTCGAAGAGGTCGGCCGCGAGTACGAGGCCGACGCGATCGTGGTCGGCTCCACCCACGGCATCGTCGGGCGCATCTTCGGCTCGGTCGCGGGGCGGCTCGCCAAGCGGGCGCAGCGGCCCGTCATCGTCATCCCCTGACGTTCACGCAGCGGCAACTCCCTTGCGCGTCGCGCGAATCTACTCATGCGTAGAGGTGTTTGTGCCCTTGTGAAGGGCATATACGGAGCACCGCACCACTGCACATGCACGAAGGGAGCCCGCCGTGGACAAAGACGTCTCCGCGGGAAGCGGAATCACGACCGTGGCCGGTCGACTCGCCCTCGGAATCACCCTGCTGGCCTTCGGGCTGGGGAACACCGCCGTGATCGACGGTGTGTCAGCCGCTGACGCCGTGTCAATCGCCCAGTACGTGGGCGGAGTAGCCCTGTTCGTCGCGGGGCTGGTGGCCCTGCGGGAAGGGGACGCCGCCGGTGGTACGGCGTTCTCGGTGCTCGGGGCGCTGTGGTTCACCTGGGCCGTGTCCGACGGCGCCTCCGGCAACGGGGCAGGGTTGTTCCTGCTGTTGTTCGCCCTGGTGGCCCTGTCGTTGACGCTCGCGGGTGGGGACCAGCTGGGGCGGAGCGTGTACGGGCTGTTCTTCGTCGCCCTGTTGCTCCTGGCGGTCGCCGAGTTCGCGGGCAACGACGGGCTCACCAAGGCGGGTGGGTGGTTCGCCGTGGCCGCGGGTGCGGTGGCCTGGTATGCGGCGACCGCGGCGCAGGCGCACTGGCCTGCGGCGCTTCCGCGGCGGGCTGCCGGCCGGGGGGTGACGGCCACCGGCTGAATCGGCAGCCGCCGCCGGGAAGTTGGGCGACTTCCCGGCGATGAAACGGACCCCCTGTGCTTGGTGGCAGCACGTGGGGGTCCGTCCCTCTTTGTTCAGCTTGTGCGGGTGCGTGGGGGCGTGTCGCGCCCACGCGGCGGAGCCGCCGGTCGATACAGCCCCGCCCCGAAGTGAAGGCCGCTTACTCCACCGTCACCGACTTGGCCAGGTTGCGGGGCTTGTCGATGTCGCGGCCGAGTACCAGTGCCGTGTGGTACGCCAGGAGCTGGAGCGGGATGCCCATCAGGATCGGGTCCAGCTCGTCCTCGTTCTTGGGGACGACGATCGTCTCGTCGGCCTTCTCCTGGGGCTGGTGGGCCACGGCGAGGATCTTGCCGCTGCGGGCCTTGATCTCCTCCATGGCGGCGCGGTTCTTCTCCAGCAGATCGTCGTCGGGGACGATCGCCACCGTCGGCAGGGCCGGCTCGATCAGGGCCAGCGGGCCGTGCTTGAGCTCCGAGGCGGGGTAGGCCTCGGCGTGGATGTAGGAGATCTCCTTGAGCTTCAGGGAGGCCTCGCGGGCCACGGGGTAGCCCCGGACACGGCCGATGAAGAGCATCGAGCGGGCCTCGGCGAACTGCAGGGCCAGCTTCTTGACCTCCTCCTCCTGCTGGAGGATCTCGGAGATCTGGGCGGGCAGCTTGCGCAGGCCCTCGATGATCCGCTTGCCGTCGCTGACCGACAGGTCGCGGGTGCGCCCCAGGTGGAGGGCGAGCAGGGCGAAGGCGACCGTGGTGTTGGTGAAGCACTTGGTGGAGACGACGCAGACCTCGGGTCCGGCGTGCACGTAGATGCCGCCGTCCGCCTCACGGGCGATCGCCGAGCCGACGACGTTCACCACGCCCAGGACGCGCGCGCCCTTGCGCTTGAGCTCCTGCACGGCGGCCAGCACGTCGTACGTCTCGCCGGACTGGGACACCGCGACGTAGAGGGTGTCGGGGTCGACGACCGCGTTGCGGTAGCGGAACTCCGAGGCCGGCTCGGCGTCGGCGGGGATGCGGGCCAGCTGCTCGATCATCTGGGCGCCGATCATGCCCGCGTGGTACGAGGTGCCGCAGCCGAGGATCTTCACGCGGCGGATCCGCCGGGCCTCGCGGGCGTCCAGGTTCAGGCCGCCCAGGTGCACGGTGGAGAAGCGGTCGTCGATGCGGCCGCGCAGCACGCGGTCCACGGCGTCGGCCTGCTCGTGGATCTCCTTGTGCATGTACGTGTCGTGGCCGCCCATGTCGTAGGAGGCGGCCTCCCACTCCACGGTGGTGGGCTCGGCGGTGGTGCGGGTGCCCTCGGTGGTGTAGGTGCGGAAGTCGTCGGCCTTGAGGGTGGCCATCTCGCCGTCGTCGAGGGTGACGATCTGCCGCGTGTGGGAGACCAGCGCGGCGATGTCCGAGGCGACGAACATCTCCTTCTCGCCGATGCCGAGGACGACCGGGGAGCCGTTGCGGGCGACGACGATCCGGTCGGGGAAGTCGGCGTGCATGACGGCGATGCCGTAGGTGCCCTCGATGACCCGGAGGGTCTCGCGGACCTTGTCCTCCAGCTTGGTCGCCTGCGAGCGGGCGATGAGGTGGACCAGGACCTCGGTGTCGGTCTCGGAGAGGAACTCGACGCCGTCCGCCTCCAGCTTGCGGCGCAGGTCGGAGGCGTTGTCGATGATGCCGTTGTGGACGACGGCGACGTTGCCCTCGGCGTCCAGGTGCGGGTGGGCGTTCACGTCGGAGGGGGCGCCGTGGGTGGCCCAGCGGGTGTGGGCGATGCCGGTGGTGCCCTTGAAGCGGGCCGGGACCTTGGCCTCGAGGTCGCGGACGCGGCCCTTGGCCTTGACCATCTTCAGGCCGGACGTCTTCGGGGACGTGACGACGATGCCCGCGGAGTCGTAGCCGCGGTACTCCAGGCGCTGCAGGCCCTCCAGGAGCAGGGGCGCGACGTCACGCTTCCCGATGTAACCGACGATTCCGCACATGTATACGTATTCCTAGCCGTAGACGATGCGCCGCAGCTGCCGGAGCGAGAGCTCCGGCGGGGCCACCGCGCGGTACTTGAGGTCCGCCTCGATCCGTTCGAAGATCGCCGCGTTGACCAGGCCCTGGGCCTGGAGCTCGCGGTGGCGGCGACGGACGTACTCCTCGGTCGTCTCGTCGAAGTAGGCGAGCACGTCCTGGATCACACGCAGCGCCTCGCCCCGGCCGAGGGCGGTGGAGCGCGTCAGATGATCAACGAGTTCGTCGTGCACTCGCTAGATCCTGAGGTACCGGCGACGCTTTCGCAAGAATCCTGCCCGATTTCGGGCAGATGTCTGTGGGGAGTCCTTGAGGGAACGTTGAACGGGTCATGAGCGCTTGTTCGTGGCCCGGCCACCGGGCGTCCGGCCTCCCGTTGCCCGAGGCACCGACTTTTGGACGCCATGGACACTCCTCGTATGGGCGTACCCGAGCGGCTCGCCGCGCGCATGAGCATGGCCGAGCAGCACGAGTACCTGCGCGCCAGATTCTCCCGGCGCACGATGATCAGAGGCGGCGCCGTCACGCTCGGCGCCGTCGCCGGTGGCGCGTTCGTGCCCGGTGCCACCGCCCGGGCCGCCGTGCCCACCGCCCGCACCGCCCCCGCCGCCCCGGCCGTCGACGGCGCTCACGTCGCCCCCTTCGGCCGGCACCTCGCCTACGGCGCCGACCCGCGCACGGAGATGACCGTCTCCTGGCAGGTCCCCGTCGCCGTCAAGAAGCCCTTCATCCGGATCGGCGCCCACCCCACGGACCTCTCCCGCAAGATCGACGCCGAAGTCCGCACCCTCTTCACCCCCGCCGGCGTCGGCGCGAGCGGCAACCACACCCAGTACTACGTCCACGCCAGGCTGAGCCGCCTCAAGCCGGGCCGGACGTACTACTACGGCGTCGGCCACGAGGGTTTCGACCCGGCCGCACCCCACCTGCTCGGCACCCTCGGCACCTTCACCACCGCCCCCGCGCACAAGGCGCCGTTCACCTTCACGGCCTTCGGCGACGAGGGCGTCAGCTACCACGGCCTCGCCAACAACGCCCTGCTGCTCGGCCAGAACCCGGCCTTCCACCTGCACGCCGGCGACATCGCCTACGCCGACCCCTCCGGCTCCGGCCAGACCTCCGACACCGGCTTCGACTCCCGGGTCTGGGACCAGTTCCTCGCCCAGACCGAGTCCGTCGCCAAGTCCGTCCCGTGGATGCCCGCCTACGGCAACCACGACATGGAGGCCTGGTACTCGCCCAACGGCTACGGCGGCGAGGAAGCCCGCTGGACCCTGCCCGGCAACGGCCCCGACAAGCAGAACCTGCCGGGCGTCTACTCCTTCGTCCACGGCAACACGGCCGTCATCTCGCTCGACGCCAACGACATCTCCTTCGAGATCCCGGCCAACCTCGGCATCTCCGGCGGCACCCAGACCACGTGGCTGGAAACCCAGCTCAAGAAGTACCGGGCCTCCCACGACATCGACTTCATCGTCGTGTTCTTCCACCACTGCGCCTACTGCACCTCCACCGCCCACGCCTCCGAGGGCGGGGTCCGGCAGGAGTGGGTGCCGCTTTTCGAGAAGTACACCGTGGACCTGGTCATCAACGGCCACAACCACCAGTACGAGCGCACCGACGTCATCAAGGGCGGCAAGGTCGCCAAGAAGCTCCCCATCGGCGGCACCGCCCACCCCGAGACCGAGGGCGTGGTGTACGTGACGGCCGGTGCGGCCGGCCGCAGCCTCTACGCGTTCAGCGCCCCCCTGTCGTACGAGGGCAACGAACACGACGTGGAGTCCGTCGCCTCGTTCGTCAACGTCAAGGGCGGCAAGCAGAACGAGACCGTCGCCTGGTCCCGGGTGCGCTACCTCGACTACTCCTTCCTGCGCGTGGACGTCGCCCCCGCGCCGAAGGGGCACCTGGCCACGCTGACGGTGCGCGGCATCGCCGAGAGCGGCGACCAGGTGGACCACTTCACGGTGGCACGCCGGGCGAAGTAGCCCGCGCGTCCTACATCCGCTTGAGGACCGCCTGCTTGGCCAGGGCGAACTCCTCGTCCGTCAGCACGCCCGCGCGATGCAGTTCCCCGAGCTCGCGCAGGCGGCGCAGCAGGGCGTCGTGGTCGTCCTCGGCGGTCGCGACCGAAGGAGCGGGCAGCTCCGGTCGCGCGTCCACCGGGTGCGGGGCGGCGGCCCGGGCCGGGTGCGGAAGCCTCGCCTGGACCGCCGCCGCGACCAGCGCCATCAGCGGGTCCTTCTTGAAGCCCCACAGCTCCACCGCGTGGGGGTCGTACTTGGGCGGCGCCTTGGTGGGCGCGTCCCGCACGGTGAAGCGCAGGTGGCCGTTCTCCAGACCGGCCGCCGGGTGCCACTCCACACCCGTGATGTCGGTGAGGGCGAGCGTGCGGGGGCCGGCCGCGGCCTTGGCGTCCTCCGTCTTCCAGTTCCACTCCAGCCGTATCCGCTCGCCGTCGAAACCGGCGGTGCCGTCCCCGGCGGAGACCGACAGCGGGACCGGCGGGCCCGGCAGCAGGTACGCGTCGACCGGCCCGGCGGGGACCTGGTCGAGGAGGAGGGCGCCGCGCACCTCGTCCACGAAGTACTCGGCGACGCCGTACCGGTCGGACTCCACGATCAGCTGGTACGGGTCGTGGGGCTCGGTGAGCCGGCCGCCGGTGGCGTGCAGCAGGGGGTCGGCGCCCTCGCGCAGCCGGAGCCTGAGCCGCCCCGACTTCTTGCCCTGCTCCAAGGAGATACCGGCCAACGCCCCTAACGGAACGACCAGTTCACCCAATTCCCTGCGCAACAGACCGACGTTCCTGTCCCGCCCCGGAGTCAGCCGCAGCGCGTCCCCGTCGAAGGCCCAGGTGCCGTCCTTCTGGATGATTTCCGCCATGGGGTGGATTGTTCCACCCGACTCACGAGAGTCTGGTCCAGACCTCTTGGAGCTCAACGGCTCGTGAAGGGACACGCTTGTGAGAGATGGCCGTGTGAGACAGCACCGCAGAACGCTCCGCCTGCTCGGTCCCCTGCTGCTGGTCGCGATGACCGCCTCGGTCACCGGGGCCGCCCCCGCACCGCCTTCGCCGCCCACCCCGCTCGACCGGGTGGTCCCCGCGCCCGCATCCGTCACCCCGGGCGGATCCCCGTACCGGATCACCCGCGGCACCCACATCCGTGTCGACGCAGCCCGCGAGGCCCGGGGCGTCGGCGAGTACCTCGGGAAGATCCTGCGTCCCTCGACCGGCTACCCCCTTCCGGTCACCACCCGGGGGACCGGAGGCATCCGGCTGCGCCTCGCCGAGGGCCCCTTCGGCGCCGAGGGCTACCGGCTCGACAGCGGCCGGAGCGGCCTGACCATCACCGCCGCCCGGCCCGCCGGCCTCTTCCACGGCGTGCAGACCCTGCGCCAGCTGCTCCCCGCGGCCGTAGAGAAGGACACCGTCCAGCCCGGCCCCTGGCTGGTCGCGGGCGGCACGGTCGAGGACAGCCCGCGCTACGGCTGGCGCGGGGCCATGCTCGACGTCTCCCGGCACTTCTTCACCGTCGAGCAGGTCAAGCGCTACATCGACCAGCTCGCCCTCTACAAGATCAACAAACTGCATCTGCATCTCAGCGACGACCAGGGCTGGCGCATCGCCATCGACTCCTGGCCCCGCCTCGCGACCTACGGCGGTTCCACGGAGGTCGGCGGCGGGCCCGGCGGCTTCTACACCAAGGCCGACTACCGGGAGATCGTGCGGTACGCCTCCTCCCGCTACCTGGAGGTCGTGCCCGAGATCGACATGCCCGGCCACACGAACGCGGCTCTCGCCTCCTACGCCGACCTGAACTGCGACGGCGTCGCGCCGCCGCTCTACACCGGCACCGAGGTCGGCTTCAGCTCGCTGTGTGTCGGCAAGGAGGTCACGTACGACTTCGTGGACGACGTCATCCGGGAGATCGCGGCGCTCACGCCCGGCGCGTACCTGCACATCGGGGGCGACGAGGCGCACTCCACCAGCCATGAGGACTACGTGAAGTTCATGGACCGGGTGCAGCCGATCGTCGCGCAGTACGGCAAGACGGTGGTCGGCTGGCACCAGCTGACCGGGGCGAGACCGGCCAAGGGGGCGCTCGCGCAGTACTGGGGCCTGGACGGCACCGGTGCCGAGGAGAAGGCCCGGGTGGTGAAGGCTGCGCAGAGTGGGACCGGGCTGATTCTGTCCCCGGCGGACCGGGTGTATCTCGACATGAAGTACACGAAGGAGACGCCGCTGGGGCTGTCCTGGGCGGGGTATGTCGAGGTGAAGCGGTCCTACGACTGGGATCCCGGGGCGTATCTGCCGGGCGTGCCGGGCGGCGCGGTGAAGGGGGTCGAGGCGCCGATGTGGTCGGAGACCCTGGAGAACTCCGCCCACGTGGAGTTCATGGCGTTCCCGCGGCTGCCCGGTGTTGCCGAGTTGGGGTGGTCTCCGGCGGCTTCGCATGACTGGGAGCGGTACAAGGGGCGGCTTGCCGCGCAGGCTGAGCGGTGGGATGCGCTGGGGATGGAGTGGTACCGGTCGCCGCAGGTGCCATGGCCTGCGGCCGGCGGTCGGTGATTCGGGTGCGGGTGGGTGGGGGCCGGTCGCGCGGTTCCCCGCGCCCCTGAGGCAAAGGACGGGCACCCCGGAGGACCGTACTCCGGGGTGCCCGTCTGTCTGTGGGGTCAGAGGTCCGCCATGGGATTCCTCAGGTTGCCCACCAGCTGGAGGGCGCCCGACGGGTCGGACAGGTCCACCATCTGTTCGTTGTTGCGGAGCTGGAGGCGGTTGAGGCAGGAGAGGGCGAACTCGGGGGCGAACATGTCGTACTGCCGGAACCTGTCGGCGAGTTCGGGCATCGACTCCTGGTAGGTGCGGGTGACCTCCGCGACCGTGCGCCAGAAGTCGTCCTCCGCCAGGATCCCCTCGGTGGCGAGGTTCGCCGCGAGGAAGCGGAAGAAGCAGTCGAAGACGTCCGTGAAGATCGACAGGAGCTTCTTGTCCTCCGGGACCTCCACGCGCAGCCGCTCGACCGCCGGCGGCAGCACCGCGTCGGGGTCCATGACCGCGATCTCCTCGGCGATGTCCTTGTAGATCGCGCGCTGCACGACGCCGTCCTTCAGCACCAGGATGACGTTCTCGCCGTGCGGCATGAACACCAGGTCGTAGGCGTAGAAGCTGTGCAGGAGGGGCGTGAAGTAGGCCTGGAGGTAGCGGCGCAGCCACTCCGCCGGGGCGAGGCCCGACTGCTCGATCAGCGCGCCGGCGATGGAGGCACCCTCGTGGTCGACATGGACCAGGGAGGCCATGGTGGCCAGCGACTCGCCGTCCTTCAGGGACGGCACCGGGCTCTCCCGCCACAGCGCGGCGAGCATCTTGCGGTACGGCGAGTAGCGGTCCGTGGCCCGCTCGTACTCCAGGTGCCGGTAGCCGACGGCCGCCCGCTCCCGGATGATCGACAGGCCGGTGGCCTTGAGCACCGGGTCGCCCTCGATGAGCTGGGCCAGCCAGTCGTTGATCGCCGGGGTGGCCTCCATGTAGGCCGCCGACAGGCCGCGCATGAAGCCCATGTTGATGACCGACAGCGCCGTCTTCACGTAGTGCTTCTCGGGGCTGGTCCGGTTGAAGAAGGTCCGGATGGACTGCTGGGCCAGGTACTCGTCGTCGCCCTCGCCCAGGCACACCAGGTACCGACGGGCCACCTCGGCGGCGAAGGTGACGCTGAGCTTGTTCCACCACTGCCAGGGGTGGACCGGGATCAGCAGGTAGTCGTCGGGGTCCAGGTCCTGCTCGCGCAGGACGCCGTGGAAGCGCTCGACGGTCTGTGCGCCGAGCTCCTCGCGCAGGAACGACTCGTACTCGATGCCGGCACCGGCCGTGAACGCGGCGCGCGACCGGTGCGCGGCCAGCCACACCAGGCGGACCGGGCTCGCCGTCTCCGGCGCGTAGGACAGGTACTCGTGGGAGCCGAAGCCGAGCCGGCCGTTGTTGGCGACGAAGCAGGGGTGGCCCTCGGTCATCCCCGTCTCGATGGCCTGGAAGTCGCCGCGGGCCAGTTCGGCCGCGGTGGCCCGCGGCTTGGTGAGCTTGTAGCAGGTGCCGGAGAGGGTGGAGGAGATCTCCTCCAGGTAGACCGGCAGGATGGCGTCGCTCAGGCCCAGGGACTTCTGCAGTTCGATGAAGAAGTCCAGTGCGGCGAGGGGGACTTCGGTGCCGTTCCGGTGGCGGGTGATCGACTCGGCGTCGACCTGCCAGTGGTCCAGGGCCCGGCGGGTGGCGGTGAAACGGTAGCTCGTCAGGCCGTCGTCGCTGCGGACGACGTAGTCCTCACCGTCCTGCTCGGGGGTGATGAGCCGCTCGTGGGCGAACTCGGCGAGGGCTTTGCGGATCAGGAGGCGGTTGGCCCGCGCCCAGCGGTGGGGGGACAGGTGCGCCACGGCGTCGGACAGGGTCATACGGCTACTCCTCGGGCGGCCAGGAACTGTGCACGCGTGCAGAAGCTGAGCAGCGCGCGCTTCTCCGGCTTGTCGATCTCGCGCTCGGCCACGAAGCCGACGGCCTCGTTCAGCGCGTGTACTGCCTTGTTGGCGACGTCGGGCTCCACCACGACCCGGCGGGTGCGCGGGTCGGCGAACAGCTCGTCCATCACGGTGGTGATGACGGCCCGGGTGAAGCCGTGGATCGGCCGGTCGGTCGGCGCGACCAGGAAGTGCATGCCGACGTCGCCGGGCTCCGGTTCGTACAGCCCGACCAGCTCCACGTACCGGGGGTCGTACTTCTCCATCAGGAACGCGGGCCGGCCCTCGTGCAGGCCGATGAAGGCGTCGTGGTGCTCGTGCGCCGCGATCCGCATGTACTCGCGCTCGACGTCCTGGAGTTGCGCGTCCTGCATCATCCAGTAGGCCGCCTTGGGGTGGGTGACCCAGGAGTGCAGCAGCCCGGCGTCCGCCAGGGGGTCGAGGGGACGGACGGTCAGCGTTCCGATCCCGGTGGCGGCGCTCATACGGCGAACTCCTGGAAGGCGATCGTCTTCTCCACCGGGTAGTACTCGCTGCCGAGCAGCTCGCGGATGATGTACGCGTTCCGGTAGGGGCCCATGCCGAGGTCGGGGCTGGTGATGCTGTGCGTGTGGACCCCGGCGTTCTGCAGGAAGATCCCGCGGCCGGTGACGTCGATCGCGTAGTTGCGGGCGACGTCGAAGTTGCCCTGCGAGTCGTAGACCAGGCGGTCCTTGACGGGGGCCAGGAACTCCGGTTCGGCGTACCGGTAGCCGGTCGCCAGGACCAGGCCCTGCGACTGGAGCTCGAAGTCCTTGCCCTGCTCCTCCTGGCGGAAGCCCAGGGTGTAGGTGCCGTTGTCGTACCGTGCGGTGCGCAGCGAGGAGTTGGTGAGCAGACGGGTGGGGACGGGGCCGCCGAGGTTCTTCTGGTAGAGCAGGTCGAAGATCTCGTTGATGAGGTCGCCGTCGATGCCCTTGAACAGGCCCTTCTGCTCGGCGGTGAGGCGGTAGCGGGTCGCCTCGGGCAGCTCACGGAAGTAGTCGACGTACTCGGGGGACGTCATCTCCAGCGTGAGCTTGGTGTACTCCAGCGGGAAGAAGCGCGGGGAGCGGGTCACCCAGTTCAGCCGGTAGCCGTGGACGTCGATCTCGGCGAGCAGGTCGTAGTAGATCTCGGCGGCCGACTGGCCGGAGCCGACCAGCGTGATCGAGTCCTTCTTCTGCAGCTCCGCCTTGCTCTCCAGGTAGCGGGAGTTGTGCAGGAAGTCGCCGCCCAGGCCCTGGCAGGCCTCGGGTATGTGGGGCGGGGTGCCGGTGCCGAGGACCAGATGACGGGCCCGGTAGGTGTCGCCGGCGGTGGTCCGTACGACGTAGAGCTCGTCCTCGTAGGTCACCTCGGCGACCGTCGTGCCGAAGCGGATGCTGCTCAGTCTGTTCGCGGCCCAGCGGCAGTAGTCGTCGTACTCGACGCGCAGCGGGTAGAAGTTCTCGCGGATGTAGAACGAGTAGAGCCGGCCCTTCTCCTTGAGGTAGTTCAGGAAGGAGTACGGGGACGTGGGGTCGGCGAGGGTGACCAGGTCCGACATGAACGGGGTCTGGAGGTGGGCGCCCTCCAGGAACATGCCGGCGTGCCACTCGAAGTCGGGCTTCGACTCCAGGAAGACGCCGTCGAGCTCGTCGATCGGCTCGGTCAGGCAGGCCAGGCCGAGGTTGAACGGGCCGAGCCCGATGCCCACGAAGTCATGGGTTCCGGTCGGGTTGTCAGGACGCGCGGTCAAGGGACTCTCCCAGGTACTGCTCGGCGTGGCCGGCGATCAGATCGAGGACGGCGGCGATGTCGGACGCCTGCGTCTCGGGGTTGAGCAGGGTGAACTTCAGGTAGTGGCGGCCGCCGACCTTGGTGCCCGCGACGATGGCGTCACCGGAGGCGAACAGGGCCTTGCGGGCGTAGAGGTTGGCGCGGTCGATCTCGGCGGGGTCGGTGACGGACGCCGGGATGCAGCGGAAGACGAGGGTGGACAGGCTCGGCTCCACGACGACGTCGAAGCGCGGGTCGGCGGCGATCATCCGCCAGCCCTCACGGGCCAGGTCGCACACGTCGTCGAAGAGCTGCCCGATGCCGTCGGCGCCCATCGTCCGCAGGGTCATCCACAGCTTGAGCGCGTCGAAGCGGCGGGTGGTCTGCAGGGACTTGTCGACCTGGTTGGGGATGCGCTCCTCCACCATGCGCCGCGGGTTGAGGTACTCGGCGTGGTAGGTGGCGTGGCGCAGCGTGGCGGCGTCCCGGACGAGCACGGCCGAGGAACTCACCGGCTGGAAGAAGGACTTGTGGTAGTCGACGGTGACCGAGTCGGCGCGCTCGATGCCGCCTATGCGGTCCCGGTGCTTCAGGGAGGCCAGCAGGCCGCAGCCGTAGGCGGCGTCGACGTGCATCCAGGTGCCGAACTGCTCGCACAGCTCGGCGATCTCGGGCAGCGGGTCGATGGAGCCGAAGTCGGTGGTGCCGGCGGTGGCGACGACGGCCATGGGGACGAGACCGTCCTTCGCGCAGCGCTCCAGCTCACGGGCGAGGGCGACGGTCTGCATGCGCTTGTCGTGGTCGACGGGTATGGAGACCACGGCATCCTGGCCCAGACCGAGCAGCTTCGCGGACTTCTTCACGCTGAAGTGGCTGACCTCGGAGGCGAAGATGCGCAGTGTGGCGAGGCTGTCGGTCTTCGCCTCCTCCCTCGCGAGCAGCAGCGCCTGGAGGTTGGACTGGGAGCCGCCGGAGGTGAACACGCCGTCGGCGGCCGGGCCGAGGCCGATGCGCTCGTTGGTCCAGTCGATCAGTTTCCGCTCGATGAGGGTGCCGCCGGCCGACTGGTCCCAGGTGTCGAGGGAGGAGTTCACGGCGGACAGGACGGCCTCGCCGAGGACGGCCGGGATGACGACCGGGCAGTTCAGGTGGGCCAGGTAGCGGGGGTGGTGGAAGTAGATCGCGTCCCGGAGGTAGACGTCCTCCAGTTCGTCGAGCACCGCGGTGGTGTCGTGCAGCGGCTGGTCGAGGTCGATCTCGTCGATGCGGGGGGAGAGGGCGTCGACGCTGATGCCGGTGAACGGCCGTTCGGTGGCGGCGAGTTTGGCGGCCACCCGCTCGACTCCGGCGGTCACGGAGCGGCGGTACTGCTCCGCGGTGGTGTCGTTGAGCAGGTGCGAGCGCATGTGGGGGTCCTCCGGTGGGGACGGTCCGGTGTGGGACGGGGTGGGCTGGTCTCCGGCGTCCAAAACTTAGGTAAGCCTAACCTAAGTTGATCGAGGAAGGAGTTGACCCTGCCGTGACGGTGGTCACTCGTGTCGCCTCGGCGCCGGTGGGCTGCGGCTAGGCCTCCGCCCGCAGCTGCTCCTCGCTCACACCACGCCGCCAGTAGCCGACGAACGTCACCCTGCGGCGGTCGATCCCGAGGTCGCGCACGAAGTGCCGGCGCAGCTCCTTCACGCACCCGGACTCACCGGCGATCCAGACGTACGGCCGCTCGGCCGGTGGCAGCGGGGTGTCGCGGAGGGCGTCGAGGGCCATGGGGGAGCCCTCGGCGCTCCGCTCCTCCCGGACCAGCCAGGTGATCTCGGCATCGGCCTCGGTCACCAGGTCCTGGATGTCGCCGGCGTGCGGGACTTCCAGCCAGACCCGGGCGCGGGTGCCGGCCGGGAGCGACTCGACGATGGCGGAGGCGGCGGGCACGGCGGTCTCGTCGCCCCAGACGACGACGAGGTCGGTGTCCTCGGGCGGCCGGAACCGGATCGCCCGGTTGTCGGCGAGGGCGGGCCCGAGGAGCAGCACCCGGTCCCCTGCGGCGGCCCGGGCGGCCCAGCGGGAGGCCGGCCCGGCCTGGGCGGAGGCGTCCGCTCCGATGCCGTGCAGGGCGAAGTCGATGTCGATCTCGTCCGGGTCCCGGCGCAGACCGCGCAGGGTGTAGGAGCGCATCACGGCGCGTACGTCGTCCGGGAGTTCACGCCAGCCCTGCCACCAGCCGTCACCGAGTTCGAGCGGGACGACCGGCTCGGGCTGCCCGGGGTGCGGCAGGAACAGCGACAGGGACTGGTCGCGCCCGTCGGAGTGGAAGGCGTGCAGATCGGGCCCGCCGAAGGTGACGCGGACCAGGGACGGACCGAGCCGCCGTGTCCGCAGGACCTGGAGGGAGAAGAAACGGAACGGGGCGGCTACGGCGGTGGTCACGAGCACTCCTGAGGGGTCTTCAGGCAGAGGGGCCGGGTGGGGCACCTGGGGCGCGGGGCGCGGGGGGGGGGGGGGTCGCCGGGCCCCCCCCCCCCCCCCCCCACACCCACCCCCGCGATGGGGTTTAAAAAAAAAAAAACACCAACCCAACAAAC